>CAYPZO010000001.1:0-4713 GCA_964415135.1 uncultured Desulfurococcales archaeon
CACTTACATGTACTGAAGGACAATATTATAGGTTCAATAATATTGTTCATAGTCCCATTACTCTACCTAGCTACGATCATATATAGTTATAGCGGGATAAACATAGCCATGCTCCCCCTAATGGTATTATTATTATCGTCAATGTTGTCTATAAATGATATTAAGATGTATACAATATATCTCGGGCTTTCTGGCATATACTCACTATGCATTAATGCGGTAACCTATATCTTAACTACTAATATGCTAACGTTATTACTATCAATAGCGGGTTTTATGCTGGTATTGTTATCGATTGTAATTTACAGCTCTTGGAGGCTATTGGAGGTCAAGGTGATAGAATTCTCGAAGGATAAACTAAATAAAATACTCCTAACAATTAAGTCAATTCTAAGTAAGGAGGAATACGTAACAGTAATTAAAGAGGAAGTAATGAAGAGGAAGGAAGTTGAAGAAACATATAAGTATTTAGTTGAAAAGTATAGAGAAGTCTATGGAGAGCAAGGAGAGGAAATATTAAAGTTTAGGATTAAAACATTAATTGAGCAGGGAATGAGTTATAGTGAAGCAGTAAGAAAAATTAAAGAGGAGTTATAGTATTAGAAATCAGAGCTATTAGGTGATTGAGTCATGTCCTCTAAAGCGTCTTCGTCAGCTAAAAGTAAGGAGCTAAAAATTATTACACGATATGTAGTAACGTTAAAGGATGTTGAAAAGGATCCTAGAAAAATAAAGTTACTACATATAATTAAATCATATGGTGAGATATCTGAAAAGGCATTACAGTACTTGGTTTATCACCTAGCAAAGGATAAAGGTATTGATCTAGGATACAAGTTCCTAGTTATAAGCAATGTTCCTTCAAGTAAAGAGTTAAAGGAGGATATGGTTGCATTACTCTACGTGGGTTTAATTGAGACTAACCCTAGGAATAAGAAGCTTAGAATTACGAGTCTTGGTAAGGAGTTCTTAGAGAAAGTAAGTATGCCTAAGGAGGAGGCAGATAGGATAGCTAGTGCAATTGAGGAGCTTAGATCTAGAATTCAATCTATAGACGCTGAGGTTGAGATGACTATTAGGGAATTAGCTAGGATGATGAGACGTAGGCGTAGGAGATTAATTTAAGTTTGAGTAGTTTAAATTAGGTTAATTCCATCGATTAAAACAATTGATAAGATTAAAGGGTTATTGTCTAATATTTAGTTGTATTAGAGTACTTATATAGTCACTGTTGGTATTCTTCTTCTTGAAATTCTTTCCTCTTCTGAAGGCCTACTCCATAGTAGTGGATTTATTTTTCCTTCCTTCATGAGTTTTTCTAGGTGTTCCTTTACCTTACTTGTATGTTCTATATCGAGTAGTAGGAGTTCTTCTAGTATTTTCCATATTCTTTCTCTAACTTCTACGAGGAATTCCTTAGGCATGTGGCTTATTATGAGGGGATCTTGTAGCCATTGATCGAAGGCCCTAATGGTTCTCATTATGTGCTGGAATGCTGTTCTTGATGCTACTATTAGGTCTAATCTATCTGCATCTTTGAGCATTGCATCCACTTTCCTCATGGTTTCTAGCATTGATTTTTGCATTTTTACCCATTCTTCCAGATTTCCAAAAAATGTTGACATATTTATATCCACCTAGTATGTTCTTCTAGCTATTCTAGTAGGGTAATCCAAGTTAAAAAGGTCACCGGCTCTCTTTCAGGTTAAATGGTTTTCCTTCACTTAGTATTTTTTCGGGTATTTTATCTGAATATTTTTTGAGGAACTTTAGATCTTCGCTTTTCTTTCTAAGTTCATCTGGTAGCATTCTTGGTATTTCGTCTATTATTGGATACCATCTTTTACAGTTACTACAGTAGAGTACTCCTGTAACTATTTCATATTTAATGCATTCATCGCATGGAGGGATTTCTTTTATGTCCTTTAAGTACCTTACTAGATAACCGCAGTAAAGTTCACAGAATGGTTTTTCTTGTTTAAGTTCTCTTTCATATTTCTTCCTTTCTATTATGATTAGTTCTAATGGGAATTTTTTACATATAGGACATGCTAATATATCTAGGAGCCTATACTTCAAGGCTTATCGACCACGCTTTTAGCTATTTTTATGAGTTCCTCTGCGATACTTTTAGCTTTCTCTTTATCTTTTGCTTCAACCATAATTCTCAATATGGGCTCAGTACCACTAGGTCTTACTAGGAACCAAAAGTCTTCTCCAAACACCTTTACACCATCTATTGTTACTTGGCGATAGTTTGAGTATAGCTTCTTAATTTCTTCAATAACCTTTAATGCTATTTCTCTCTCCATGGGTATTTTTGTTTTTACTGGATAGTATTTTGGTAGTTCATCCATTATTTCTGATAACTTCCTTTTTTCCGCAGCTAGCAGTTCAAGCATTAATGCTAGTTTCATTGTTCCATCTCTTACGAGTAGGTGTTTTGGATACATAAAGCCTCCATTTTCTTCAAATCCGCATATTCCTCCTCCTTTTGATAACATTAGGTAACTTATGTCAATGCTCCCGACTTTAGTCCATACTACTTCTACTCCTACTGGTTTTAGGTATTCTTCAACTAGGATACTTGATGATACCGCTGTAAATACCCTACGAGGTAGTTCTGGATGTTTTTCTGCAAGAAACCTTGCAAGTACTGCTGCGGATCTATCTCCCCAATGCACTCTTCCCTTGTCATCTATTATTATTCCTCTATCTCCGTCAGCATCATGTGCTATGCCCATATCTGCATCTACGGTTCTTACAATATTTGCTGTTTCTATTAGGGTTTCGGGTGTAGGTTCTGGTGGTCTTGATGGAAAGTAGGGGTCTAGGTTTGAATTAATGCTAATGACTTTGGCTCCAAGTTTTCTAGCAACAATTGGTGTAGTTAGCGAGGGAGTACTATTTGCTGCATCAACTAGAACTATAAATTTCCTTTTAGCTATAAGGTCTTTATCGACTAAGCTAGCTATCCAATTAATGTACTTCTCTATGAGTCCATTAACCTTTACTACATTGTATGTTACTTCGCTCCACGTTACATGTCTAAACCTCTCATTGAAGTATATGTCCTCAATTTCCTTTTCCTGTTCTCTTGATATTTCAATTCCTTGAGGGCTTAGAACTTTAATTCCATTGTATTGTGGTGGGTTATGGCTGGCTGTTATCATTACTCCTCCATCAAATCCTTCGCTTCTTATTGAATGCTGTAGTGCTGGAGTAGTTATTAAGTCAGCTTCATATACTTTAACTCCACTACTCATTAGTCCTGCTTCAACTGCTCTCATGATCATTAGTCCACCTATTCTTACATCTCTTCCTATTAGTATTCTAGCTCCCTTACCAAAGAATGTGCCGATAGCGTATCCTAGTTTTAGCGCAAAGTCTGGAGTCAGTTCTTTATTTACTATTCCCCTTACTCCATCGGTTCCAAATAGCTTACCCATGAGCTAGCCCTCGCTAAATAATTTTAAGTGGTGGAAATTTAGAGTACATGATAATTAGTGTAAGGTGGAGGAAATGGACGCGCTAGACATTCTACTCATGACATGCTTTCTCACCATCTGGATATATGCTATCTTAGGAATTCTGTTAAGGAGAATTAACATGTTTAGTATAAAGGTTATGGTAGTAGTTTCCAGTTTATTATTGTTAATTAAGATTATGCTAATCGTGTTTCGCTTTGTTTCTTTATCTTTCTCGTAACTAGCGTTGTGTTATTGGTATCTAGTAATACCATGTATTATAGTAGGTATGTTCATTGAGTATTGATAGTTCATTATTAGCTATAGGACATACATATCGTAATTTACATCCCCTCTCATCACACCATCCGTATTTAATGCACTTTTCACTAGGATTATGGCATCTAGGTTTATCTCTCAAGCAACAAGTTCTGCCAAACATCCAGAGAAAGTCATCAAGAATTGTTGGATCTATATTTATTATCTTTGACAAATACTTAAATGCCATCCTGACACTCATTCTGATTAATACGTCTTCTTCCCATGTAGTTTCAATACCATTTACTATCTTTTCATACAACTTACCCTGTATGCTGACATACCCTAACCTAATAGCTATCCTTGTTAAATGATTATCTACAGGAACTTCAAGATTCTCCTTATCTATTGGATTAAATAGTTTTCTTCTTGTAATAAACTTTATGAATAGATATGCTTTCTTTTCGACAGGATCTTCATAGGCTGTAAATACCTTGAGTCTATTTACAAGACCTTCATTTCTATATTTTACTCTATTATTAGTTAGTTGTATCATTTTTTCTACGCTTCCATCATATAGTCTTAGTAGTTTTAATCCTAGGTCTCTAAGTAGCATTGCCCTTATTTCTACGTCTGGTACACGCATCTTTCCATCATAGAGTTTGGCTGTAAGCCACGACTTTACTTCATCTACTGTTATTTTTGCCATTCTACGTGGATTGAAGAAATTAGGATCTTCATTCCATTTTAACATTCCAAGCCTATATAATAGGTCTGCTCCATGGTATATTTTTCCATTGATTATTGCTTCGTAGGGTATACCTGGTCTGCTAGTTCTATGATCTATTGCTACCATGAATATGAAGTATCTGAGCACATCCTCCTTCGATGCCGTTACGGGAGGATAGTATTGGGGGTCAATGAAGGGATCTATCTTCATATTTTTAATTATATTGCCTACTTCCTTACTTGTTTCTCTTATCTTATC
>CAYPZO010000001.1:4813-18668 GCA_964415135.1 uncultured Desulfurococcales archaeon
TCTACTCCTCCTGGCTGTACTTGATCTTCTTCATTCACTAATTCTTCAATATACCTCCTTATCTCTATGCCTGGTAATGCCATGGCTCTCCATACTTAGTATTTAAGTTCTCATTATGTATATTAGCCTTTCCCTATATTCGGTTATTGATGTTCTGTTAATGATCTTCGCGCTTTAATTATTGTTTCTCTTAGGTCTACTAATAACTGGTATATTCTTAGCCTTAAGCCTGGTGGGGCGTTACTTGATGATAGTAACTCTGTTATTGTTGTTTCTAGTTCATTAACTATGTCTAATGCCTTATCTAGATCCTTTTTCAGCAATTGTTGTAGACCTCTTTAGTTCTTTTTCTTCTCTGACCTCGGTTCTTAGCCTCATCATTACGTCCATCATTATTTGTGATACTAGCATTATGTTTTCAGATACCTTTTGAGCTATTTCGGCTAACCTGTAATCAGCGCTTAGTTCTCCTGGTGGTATCCCCTTTACTATACTGCTATCAACTATTAGTACTGATAATGATTTTGTCTTTCTTAAACTTGACAGAATATATAAGACGGAGGTTTCCATGTCTATAGCTAGTACATCTACTCCACTCCACGTTCTTAACAGGTATTCTACATTATATAATACGTCTGTTGATAGTACTGTTCCTATGTAGTATCCGAGTTCTTGTCCTTTTGGTTTAGTCGCATTATATGCCCTTAATGCTTCTTCAGCGTATTGTAGTAGACTTATATTGGCGTATGCGGGGTAGCCTATTGGTAAATAGTGTTGTGAAGTTCCTTCACCTCTAATTGCCGTTGCTGCTAATATTATGTCCCCTATACCTATACGTGTTGATATGGCTGTAGCGAATCCTACTTTAACGAATACTCTAGCTCCTAGGTGTGTATATTCTTCAAGTGCTATTGCTAATGCAGGTCCTCCGGGCCCAGCTGAAGCTATTGTTACTGGTAGTTCCCCTCTATACTTTCCCGTTACTGTCAGGTAGGGACCTTTTCCTTCAATTTTTGTTTCAACTTCAAATTCTTCTAATCTATCTATTAGTGTTCCCACATAGTCTCTACTAGGTAGTATTAGAACGTACTCGGCTATATCTCCTGATGTACATCTTGTGTAGGGTTCTACTCTTATCGGAGCGGATTTGTTGAGCCCCATGCGCAGAGCTACCAACTTCAGAAGGGGGGGTAAAAATTTATAGGGTTAACCCTCATTAACCCCCAGGGGGTAAAGGGGATGTTAGCGAGGAAAGGTGTTGTACTGAAGAAAATTGAGAAGGTTGTAGGAAAGCACGTTTACGGCAACCTATATGAGTGCGACTATGATGCCTTAGTCGATGAAGAGTATCTTAGAGATACGGTAATTGAAGCTGCACGGAAAGGTAATATGACCTTACTTGATGTTAGGTCTTGGAAGATAGGGTTAGGTGTAAGCGTAGTAGCTATAGTGCTTGAGAGCCACATAACAGTACATACATGGCCTGAATTTTCATTTGCTACTGTTGATGTATACTCTTGCGGCTCACATACGGACCCTGAGAGAGCATTTGAGTATATAGTATCGAGGCTTAAGGCAAGGAAAGTAGTAAGAGGCTATGCTGATAGGTCCTTTGACGAGGTAGAGACCATTAGCATATTGGAATAGTATTTAGCAATTCAATGCAGTACAGCAGTGAACTAACGGTGAATGTAGCCTAAACCATAGTTAGTAATTCTCCTTCTATCTACTGAGATATTAGGCTAGATATGTAAGAGAATCGCTTCACTTAATTGTTAAAGATTAACATAACATTAACTGGTCTTTACTTCAGGAGGTTTGACACCCTTTCTCTCATACCATTTTATCTTGGTTAAAAAGTCTACTAGAGCTTTTATATTCCATGGATATGCAGTCTTCCTATACTTATCAACTCTTATACGTAGGTCTCTAGCTTCCTTTACTGTAAGTCCAGCTGCTTTAAGTTCAGGTATGCTAAATCCTCTACCTTCTCTTAAACCCCGATCTATACCTCCATGTTTAATTAGTCTAGGCTTCTTTACTAGTGGTCTTGGTAGGGAGGCTTCATTGCTCATATTGCGCTCTCCCCACAAGGGAAGCTAGCGATTAGGTTATTAAATTTATTACCTGGTCAACGCTTCAAACTTAAGTGGTGTGCGGGAACTAGATATTAGAGGATGTGTTAGTCTATGAGGCTTAGACGTATAGTATTAGATGTACTTAAACCCATAAAGGAGCCTTCAATAATTGAACTTGCTCGTAGTATATCGGGTATTAGAGGAGTTGAAGGAGTAAACATAACTGTTAGCGAAGTTGATGTTGAGACCCTCACATTAACTATAACCATTGAGGGCAGCGATATTGATTTCGAGGAAGTAAAAAGAATTATTGAGGACTCTGGAGCAGTAATCCACAGTATTGACCAAGTAGTTGCTGGAGAAAAAGTAGTCGAAATACCAGCTTCTCGAAGAAGTCAAGGATAAAAGTGTTATTTGAAATGATATGTGATGTATGTAAGAGTAGGATAGCAACTATATATCAACTACATAGTGGCCGTAAGTTATGTAGGAAGTGTTTCTTAGAAGATATTGTCAATAGGGTGGAAAAGGAGATTAAGAGGTATAATATGATTGATAAGGGAGATAAGGTACTTTTAGCATTATCAGGTGGAAAGGACAGCTTTACGTTATTAGATATACTGGCTCAAATTCATGATCCATCAAGGCTTATAGGATTGTCGATTATTGAAGGTATTGAGGGATATAATAGGCAAGAGCACATTACTCGTATTAAATTTTATGCACGTGAAAGAGGCGTTGACCTCATAGTTACGAGTTTTAAGGTGGAGATTGGTGCAGAACTGGATCAATTAGTTAAGAGAGCTAGGGAGAGATCGTTAAATGTATCTCCATGTACTTTTTGTGGAACTATTAGGAGGAGGATAATGAATATTTACGCTAGGAAACTTAAGGTAGATAAGCTTGCTACAGCTCATAATCTTGATGATGAAGCCCAAACAGCGCTCATTAATATCCTTAGAGGAGACCTAATGAGGTTATCAACTCAGCATCCTAGATCCCCCATTCTGCATAAAGGAATTGTGAGGAAGATTAAGCCCTTAAGGAAAGTGTATGAGTGGGAGACAACATACTATGCGTATTTGAAGGGATTTTCTTTTCAGGAAACTGAATGTAAGTATATAATTCAGCATCCTACATTAAGAGCACGTAGCAGGTTATATCTTAGGGAGTTGGAGGAAAGAATTCCAGGTTCGCTTATGAGGTTTTTAGAGGCTATTGATGGTGTTACTAAGAAGTTAATTAAGGAGATTAAGACATTACCTCAACTACCATCATGTTCTAGATGCGGTGAGCCTACCTCATATAATAGAAATATATGTAAAGTATGTGAATTACTTGAAGCTATCGGCTTTTAAAGTTATTGTTAGGTTATTTTAGTGCCTGGAGGAACATCACTGCCCGTTATTGTGAGTATTGCTGGCTTTAATCCCCTTTCAACATCCTCTTTAGTACCAGCTGCTAGAATCATTCCTTGACTTACATATCCTCTAATTCTTTTCGGCTTAAGGTTAGCTACTACTATAACTTTAAGTCCTTTAAGTTCTTGAGGCTTATACCATGCGCCTAATCCAGCAATTATTTGCCTTTCTTCGATACCCAAGTCAACTATTAATCTTAGTAGTCTTGTTCCCGGTATGAGTTCAGCTTCCTTAACTAATCCAACTCTTAGATCTATTTTCTGAAATTCTTCAATACCTACCTCGGATGAAATACTCCTCACCTCATTTCGATTAATTAGTCCTAAGTTGTAATAAGGGTATTTGGAGTAGTGCATTGAAGGTTGATGCTAGGATATGGTTGAAGAGAAAGGAGGAAGCATATGCTAAGCTTAAGGAGGATTTAGAGATAGGTTATTTGGATGAAGACATTATCGATGTTCTTGAAGAGATATTTAAAAGAGATGAAGCATTTACCGTAAGCTCGTGTAGCGGTAGGATAGTAATTGTGGATTCACAATACCCGTGGGAAAGGAAGGATTCAACGGTTTTATTTAAGAAACATCAACCAATAACGTTAAGTGAAATAATTGATATAATTAATCAGCCTGCTGTAAGCGCTATGTGGCTTGTAGTTGTTGGACCTATAATTCATGTCTCTACATTAACATTGAGGGAGGCTTTCAGAATATTGAAGGTAGCTAGGGAAGCTGGATTTAAACATAGTGGTATACTTTCTGTCTCAAGAAAGGGTATAACAGTTGAGCTAAGGACAGGTATTAGACTAGCGGTATTGCTTAAGGTTAAGAACGAGCTAGTTATAAACTACGAGAAATTAGAGGAGATTATAGGTATAGCTAATAAGGCTTTAATACTAGGTAAAGTAAGGCTTAAGAAGCTCCTAGAAGTCCTTAAATCATCAACATTAAAAGAGGGGTGAGGATAATGGGTGAGCTATTAAATAAGTTAAAACCCTTAAAGCCGGGACAAGAAGAAATGCTTAAGGCTCTTACAAGTAAGGAGTATGAAATAGTGGGTTTATTTGGACCTACGGGAACTGGTAAGAGCTTGTTTAGTATACTCTATGGTATTGATGCAGTACTTGAAGGTACCTATAAGAGGTTTATAATATCTAGACCAATAGTTGACGTTGTTACGGGTAAGGAGATTACAACCATTGAAGCGGGTTCACAGTACATGGAACTTGTATCAGCTTATGCCAAGGATATATTATCGGGATTTATTGAGTGGAGTAAGGTTGAAGAACTAATAAAGGAAGATAAAATAGTCTTTGCCGATACACATTACCTTAGAGGTAGGACCTTTGATGACTCAATAGTCTTCTTAGATGATGCCCAGAGCATTGAACCTGAAAGCGCTATAGAAGTGCTAATGAGGATAGGTAGAAATAGTAAATTCATTGTTGCAGGCGACCCAGTATTTCAAAGAGACCCCCATAGAGGAGTTGAGGGAGTATCCATAATAAGAGAAGTATTATTAGGCGAAGAGAAGGCTAAGGTTGTTGATCTAGGTTTAAAGGATATAGTAAGGCCAGGTGCACTAAGAGGTATAAAGTTCTTACTTGAAGCTAGAATGAGAGCTAGAACTCTATCTGAATCTGAGAAGAAAGTTCTCGAGAGCGCTAGAATACATTCACCAGACGCTAATATAATAACTGTAGTAGAGTTTGTAGATGAAAAGAAAAAGTTTGAAATAACTAGTGAGCATACACCTGATGCATTAATAGTTGTCAAGGAGGGTTATCTAGGTAGACTTGTTGGTAGGGGTGGAGAGAGAATTGAGAAAATAGAAGAGGATACCGAGCTTAGGCTTAGAGCTGTAGAACTTAGATTAGATTTTGCTGATCTAGCTAATGTTAACTTCTTTAAGGACGTAATTAGAGCTATTCATCCAGTTGCATGGATATACAAACATATAGTGGACGTGGATTTTGCAGGACCAAACTTAGCTGTTAAGGTTGCAACTGATACTTTTGGAGCATTTGTGGGTCAAAGAGGATTTCACGTGAAGTTTATTGACTCTGTTATGAGGAAGCTTATAGGTGTTGGCGTTAGAGCTTATGAAGTAGCTGTTGAGGAGCGCATTACTAAGAGGAGGAGAAGGAGGTAATTACTAATGTAGCTTAACTAGTTCTTTTGAATTTTTATATCAAGTACTACCTGGTATTTTCTTGGACCAACAGTTCTAACTATACGTTTAAACACTATATCATGGTCTATGTCTAAGGAAAGTAACTTGTTCTTGAACTTTTCTTCAACTTTAGCTATGGGGTCTTCACCTTTACTTGCTTCCGTAAAGTCATATACATGGATATATCCTATGCCCTTATTTCTTAGACCCATTATGGCATACTCCAGGTATTCATAGCATAGGCCTGGTAATGGCATTAGTACTCTATCTGCTACGTTAATCAGCTTTTCCATTATTACTTTTGCTGCATCACCTAATATTGGTTCAACTACTCCTTCAACTCTGTTTAACTTGACGTTTTCAACCATGTAGTTATATGCATCTGGATTTATGTCTATAGAGTAAACCTTTCTAGGTTTAGAATACTTAGCTATTATTATTGAAAACAACCCTATTCCTGCAAACATGTTTACGACTACCTCACCTTGTTTTACTAGTTTAGCTATTCTCATGTGTTCGTAGTTTAATCTTGGAGAAACGTATACCTTCCTTATATCTAACTTGAACATGCATCCATGTTCCTTATATATGGTCTCGCTTCTAGGTTCACCCGCTAAGTGCACGTATTCCCTAATCCTGAACTCTGTTTTCACTTCACTAATAGCGAGCCATACGCTCTTTACATTTGGTATAGCTTTTAATAGTTCTTGTCCTAATAGTTTAAGGTTTTCTATGGGGTAATTGAATGGTCTACGGATAATAGCTATGTCTCCTATTATTTCTATTCTCTTCCATATTTTCCTTGCTTCCTCTTCTCCCAATACTTGCTTAGCGAGCTCTCTAAGTAATCTTCCCATTTCCTATTTTCACCTCCATATATTTTACAGAAGCTAGTGTTCTTAGTTAAGTTAATAGTGTTCTCTCGTAAATACATAGATTTGGGTGAGCAAGTGCCTCAACTTAGTAGTGGTTTGGTTATTGCTGGTGCTTATGCTGATAAGATTAGACGTACACTCTTTGCACAGCTCAAGGATTCCATTAGGAAGGGTGAAATAACAGCACAAGAAGTAGCAAGAGCAGCAGGAGAACTAAACAGGGTATTATACCACATACTTGTTGAGGAACTTAAGACGGATAAGGGTGATGTAGTTAGAGTTAGGATTTCGTACGATATAGAAGACGGTAAAATAAAATGGGATTACGATTCACTTAGACTTGAAGTATTTCGTAGAGTACCTGAAGAAGAAGTAGGTAAGGCGGTAAGGGAAATTACTGCTAAGATTGAGGAGGTACTTAAAAGGGTAGTTCAATATACAATAGAGAAAGTATTATCCACAAAGCTTGGCGATCACATTTATTGGTTAAAACTTGGAGAGAAGAAAGTCGGTGCAACAATAGTAACGCCTATTAATGGTGAGGTCCTCATTAGGGCTGCAGTACTTGATCCTTCACCGATGATTGTTGAACGAACTAGAGTTCCATTAATCGATCAGGATATAGATAAGACGCTTCAAGAAAATATAAGTGAAGTAGTACGTGCAGGTAGGCATGTAGAATCAGGAGAAGTAATGGAAATTATTAGGAGTATTGAAGCATTCATTAAAGCTATTAAGGGCGAAGTAGAAGGTATTGAAAAACCCTACGAAGAAGAGTAGGAAGAGCAGGTATAAAGTAAATGAGAAAACGTAACCGCATCTTATACGTAATGTGGAATAGGAAACTTAAAGGTCTCGAAGTCTATGTACAAGTAGATGAGTTAATCGTTAGAGGAGGTAACTTTAAGATAAGTCTTAGATCTAGAGAGATAGAGGTTCAAGGTAACATTAAGTCTTATGGAGACTATGCCGTAGGTAGAAAGAAGTATTGTTACATCGACTTTAATGGACCATTAACGTTATTAGACATACCTAGAGTTGACTTAAGGAGTCAGGATATGGAAATAATATCCAATTTTGAGCTTAGAGTAACTGACATTGAGGTATCAAAGTACTTAACTATAGTTACTCCAGGGAATTTCTTATACAATTATGTTATCTTATCTAATAACTCCTTAGGTGTTGAGTTAAGTTCTAGAAGAAATGTCTTCTATGAACAGATACGTGATGGAGTTATAGTTTACATGATGTAACTTTATGTCCCTCACCTCTTATATAATATTTCCTCCAATTTGCTCTTAGCCTTCCTAATAACATCTGCTCCGATATAGAGTGGTTCACCCATATCTAATATTATTTCACCATTAACTATCACCGTATGGGTTTTCAATGTGTTTGAAAGAATTAGTTCAACAATACTTTCAAGTTTTGATGGAATAGGCCATCCCGGTGGCTCACTGCAATCGAATATTGCTATGTCTGCCTTAAAGTTCTTAGCTATAGCTCCCATATTATTTTCACATAGACATTTTGATGGATATATTGTAGCATATTTCAGAATAATATTTAATGGTACGCTATGCTCCTTGCTTAGAAGGTCAAGTACTCTAGCCATTGAGTATATGGGTGAAACCCCTATACCTACAACTGCTTCTTTATACCAATTTCTCATATGATCTACAGACAGAATGCCCCATATATCTTGAGGAGTTCTTTCTACAGGATTTATGACAGCCTTTACTCCTTCAATAAGTATCCTCCAAGAATAATTGACTTCAAATAAGTCCTTATACTTAGCATATTCCTCGTATGTAAACGCTACTCCATATACTTTAAATAATCTCCCTCTATTATGCCAAAAGTCTCTAATGTACTTAGTATCTTTTAGACAATGTCGAGAATATAATAGGTATCCTCTTAATCCACATTTCTCTATAGCTTCTCCTGATTCATGTAAATATGAGTCCATTACAGCTACTGAAGTCACGCCCATCTTCATTAACTCTACACACGCTAGAAGGGATGAGTAATACGCATCAGTTTTAGACATAGTAGTTAAAAGTTCTTGGATATTGACGGAAGGCGTTACATCATGACGTATATGATATAGTGATAAGTACGTTATAGGTGAAACCATGCCAGGCATTACAATCTTGTCTTTGCATGGTAGAATTAGTTCAGCTATTTCATATTCTTCAGGAGGTTTTCCTTCTCCTACATCTTTGATTACATTATCTTCTATATACACGTAACCATTTTTTATTAATGGTCTAGAGTTATCGCATGTTATTATTGTTGCATCTTTGATTAAGATTTTTACCATACTATTCCCCCTCTTTACATAGGATCCGAATATATGTTGGCATTACAGTTGGTGTACCCAAGAATAGCTAAGGAGAAATTTATTATAAGTGAAGTTGGTATACCTTTCACTCTATCAGATGATGGGTATTTTAAGCTGGTATTAACATGTTTTGCAGATGTTGAGGGAGGAAGAGTATTTGAGTTACTCGTAGTATACGATAAGTATGATGAGGTTCCTCTCCATAAACTCGTACATATAAATGGTGAAGCTATTATTGGTCATCTTTATGGGCAAGAAGACTTCTTTAACTACTTGAAGAACTACATACCTGTTGATAAATACGTTATAGGTAAGAGAGATTCCGTCTTTATAATATATGAAATCGCTAATCTGGTGACTATCTGTGAAGACCTGAGGTACTTAAAATTAAATGCATTGAGTGTTCCATTAACTAGAGGTATAATTGGATGGATTAACTACATTACTCGTAATCCTGCTGTAGATGTAATTAGAGTCTTAAAGGAGATAAAGGTCAAATTCATGGTAAAGGATTAATGAACGCGTATCCTCTTGTAAATGATCCAACACAGAGAGATAGATAATATATATGACGACGTAAATAACGAAATTTGAATTACATCTAATTTTAGGGTAGCAGTTACCATTGTTATTAGTGTATTCCATAACGTATGGAGTACTATGGGTACGATTATAGATCCCGTTATCGCTCTGATTAATCCAAATAGAATACCTATACCTGTTGCAAGGAGCATGTGTATAAGGGCAATATTGATATTAGAAGCTACTATATGGTGGGGTAAATGCCATAATCCAAACAATATTCCTTGAACAACGATTCCTCCCCAAATAGTTCCTAACAATGTATTTGAAAGCCATGTAAAGATTAATCCTCTAAATAGGTATTCCTCAAAGAAGCTATTAACAATGTAGTACCCTGTAGATAATATTGCAACATTAAGTGATATATATAGTTGGTTTATGTTTTCTAGTAACATTACTATCAATGGTATTATAGGCATAACATAGCAGGCGATGCAAATGCTTTTTCTGTAAGGTGTTAACCTCCCTATACATAAGCCGTTATTTTTAACGTCTAGTTTGAACATAGTGGATATTAGTATTAGTAATATGAAGCCTGGTGCCTTCTCTAGCATGTAATAGCCTGTAGTGTAAAAACTTAATCTCTGTATGCATCTGATTATCATGAATAGCATAAATATGAATGCAATAACGCTAAGGGACATTACGTTTCTTTTCTCTTTAATATTATCCAATATTTTTATTGTTATAATTAATGGTAATATATACGTGACAAAGATTATTGGGGTTATGTAAATGGCGCTATATTTTGGAGAGATGGTGTATGCAAATAGGTATACTAAGATAAATGAAGCTATGGTATAGATGATATTCATTAATAGGACTGGCTTATACATTCCATACTCCAAAGCATTAGTCCCCATTATCGCGCTAATATGTGCTTTTACGTTTTGAAGTTAACTTAATATTCCTAGGTTATTACTATAGTGGTGAAAGTGATACTCTTGAGGATGTATACGAAGTGCTTGGTACTAATATTGATGGCATTGCTATTAATATATATTGTTAGTAGCATAGGATTCATTAACTTCATTATTGATCCTTGGTATGGCTTATTTTCTCAAGTAATGCTCGCTTCATATCCTGATTTAACTATTGAGACCAGTAACGTTGGGTATATGGTTGATGTTTATTGGGATTCAAATGGAGTACCGTATATTAAGGCATATAACTTCATGGACTTGTTTTATACTATAGGGTATGTGCAAGCTCATGATAGGCTTTGGCAAATGGATTTTCTCAGGAGGATGGCTATTGGTAATTTAAGTATAATTGTAGGTGAAAAAGCATTAGAATATGATAAGTTCTTTAGAGTACTCAACCTACGCGATGTAGCTATACGGACCTATAAATACTTGAAGTCTCATAAGGAATTCGAGCTGTACGCGAAAATTCTTGAAGCCTATACTAAGGGGGTTAATGACTACATAGATTATGTAGTTAATAATGATCTATTGCCATTAGAATATAAGTTGCTTGGTATAAAGCCTGGACATTGGAGGCCATGGGATACTATAGCTATTAGTAAGTTGTTTGCATGGTTTCTTTCTGGTAGTTTTGATGACCTAAATTTATATCAGTTAGTTAGTAGGTATGGAGTATCTGCTCTTAAAGAGCTAAAGCTTCTGCAAAGACCCCTTACTATGCCAATAGTTAATGAAAGCTCCACTATTAGTATGAAACCAGACTTTACTCCTATATTAGAATCCATACCTTCATTTCCATCCATTCCTCTATCTAATAGTTGGGTTGTTTCAGGTAAGTTATCTTATAGTGGTAAACCGATACTATGTAATGATCCTCACTTAATGCTTACTGTCCCCCCTATATGGTATGAGATGTTTATTGAATTTGTAGGTAAGTGCAAGATTCATGGAGTTGCAATACCTGGAGTACCATTTATAATTATTGGTCGTAATGATCATATTGCATGGGGATTTACTAATAGTTTAGTTGATGTTACTGATTTCTATTATTATGTATGGGATGGTGATAGGTACTTCTATAATGGTTCGTGGGTTGATGCTAAAGTTAGACGTGAAGTTATATTGGTTAGGGATTTATTTGGTGTAAAGAAGTATTCTTTACGTGTATTGGAGACTATTCATGGACCGGTAATAGAGCGTAATGGTGTTAGGGTAGCTATTAGGTGGACGGGGTTTAATGTAACTTTAGAAGTAGTTGCATTATTTGAATTAAACATGGCTTCTAATTGTTTTGAAGCCCTTAAAGCGATGAGGTACTTTAGTTCTCCTCCTTTGAATATGGTTGTAGCTGATGTATTTAATAATATAGCGTATAAGCTTGTAGGAACTATACCTATTAGAAAGAAGTCGTTATTTGAAGGTATTGTAAATTATGGGTTCTTACCTTTTAATGGTAGTAGATGTGAAGGTGATTGGACAGGTAATATACCGTATGATAAATTGCCTGAGGTAATAAATCCTAGAGAGGGATTTATTGTTACTGCTAATAACATGCCAGTAAATGTTAGTACATATAGCTACTATATTGGATGGAATTGGCATGATAGATATCGCTACAAGAGAATAGTTGATTTAATTAGGTTAAAGAGTAATGATATATTAAAGCTCACATTAGATGATATGATGGAGATTCAATTGGATATATATGAGCCCGAAGCACCAATATTATTGAACTTAACTTTAAGGTGCCTTAGGGGACATGTAGGTGAGTTAAATGAATTGGAGAGAAAAACTCTAGAATTATTGGAGAAGTGGGATTACGAAATGAAAGCCAATGCCATACAGCCAACAATATACTATTACTTTATGTATAATCTTCATTATGGAATATGGGATGATGAATTAAGGGAATCGGGTATAGGTGATAGAACTTTCATAAAATTTGAAGTAACAGAATATGTATTGAAAACTGAGGTATCTAAACCTGGGTCTATGTATAAGTGGATCGATTCCTCTCTTGATGAATTAGTTCTAAAATCCTTTAAAGAAGCTATATTAGGTATAGTTAAAACCTTAGGACCTAATATTAATGAATGGAAATGGGGAAATGTTCATAGATACGTCGTTAAGCATGTTCTAGGTGATTTATTTAGCTTCCTTAACTTACCTGAAGTACCTGCTAATGGTGGTATGTTTACTGTAAACGTAGCTCCTTGGACTGAGGTTACTATAGGCCCTGGACTTAGGTTTATAGCCGACTTAGGCTCCGATAAAGACCTAATAATAATTGCAGGAGGAAATAGTGGTAATCCTGTTAGCCCTACTTATGATAATCAATATGATTTGTGGGTTAAGGGGATGTATAGAATAGTGTATTTAACTGAAGTTACTTCGTCAAATAAGGTTGGTTCACTATCGATAAAGCCTGCATAATTACTAACATGCTTTTGTGAACTCTCCCATAGGGAGAGGTAGTGGAGTTATGGATCTGTTTTAATAAACTGTTATAAAACTTGGTTTCCTAAGTGTTTGGAGGGAGCCTCGTGGTTAGGGTACCAGTTAAACTAGTTACATGGGATGAAATAGTTAATTGGTCTTGGGAACTAGCTAGGAAAATAAAGGAATCTGGGTATAAACCAGATATAGTTATAGCCGTTGCTCGTGGAGGATATGTACCTGCAAGACTTGTATGTGATTTCCTTGGGGTAGAGAATCTTATATCAATTCAAAGTCAGCACTGGACCGAAGCCGCTAAGAAAGCTGAGAGAGCTATAATTAAGTTTGAATACGTAGTTGACTTATCCGGTATGAAAGCCTTACTTGTCGATGATATTGCTGATACAGGTGAATCATTAATTCTTGCAAGAGACTTCATATTATCTAATTGGAAACCCAAAGAGCTTAAAGTAGCAACACTCCAATGGATTTCACCAATCAGTAAAATTAAACCAGACTACTATGTCATGGAAGTTAAGGACTGGATATGGTTTGCCTATCCATGGACTCGATTAGAAGATATAACACAATTTATGCGTAGAATGTTACTTGAGGAAGGTAAAGTTAAAAAAGAATGGAGTTATAGTGACATAATCAACAAGTTCATTGAATGGTATGGTATAGATGCTGGTGAAAGATATTTCAATGGTGCTATAAAGAACCTTATAGATGAGGGACTACTTAAAAGAGTTGATAAAGATAGATACGTGTTAATGAAGTAAAATTATAAATTTTTCCATATAACTAACTAAGTCATTTAAATATAAATAAATGTTAAAAGAGAGATCAACGTGTATGCCTTCATTAATAACATTAAGCGGGAGGGATTACTAGCAGTAGCTTTAGGACTGCTTGACGGTGATGGTTTCAGGGCAATAAGGAGGGATAAGAATGGTAAAAGACATTATGTAGGACTTTCCACTGTATCCTATTGTGAGTCGATAATTTATTCAATCATTACGAG
>CAYPZO010000001.1:18768-43637 GCA_964415135.1 uncultured Desulfurococcales archaeon
TAGGACTTTCCACTGTATCCTATTGTGAGTCGATAATTTATTCAATCATTACGAGTAACATCTTGTCTGAAGAGTATTTAAATAAGATGTCTAAAAGTGAACCATTATATCATTTAACAGGTTTAGTGTATGCTGAAGGAAAGCTTCAACATAGATGGGTTAAAGACAGGCCCATTTTGAGGGACATAAGAGTATATAGCAAACTTCGCATGAAGGAGAATAATTATAGAAGGACATGGCAAAGACTCTACATTACCCTTAATCTTATGGGCTTTTATTATAATATTATTCCCATAAATGATGGATTGCTCTTTATTATTTCTGATAAACGTGGCATATCTATGATTATGAACACTCTGCCATTAAACTACAAATTCTTTAGATACTTATGGTATAACAATAGAATTGATGTAACTACATTTATAGTTGCATATGCATTTGACTATTCCATATTGAATAGGATTCTTACTGGATGTAAGAAAGGTGATTTCAAGACATATTTAGACTCATTTGAGATAAGATTGCTTGAAGCTATAGACGTAAAGCTACCAAGAATAAGGAGTTGTACTAGTGCATTGAATTGTCTTAGCATATTGGGTATAGGTACTCCATATGATGTCTTAAGTATTGTAAATCGTATATTTATTAAGCTTAGAAATAAATGGTTTGATATAGTAAATCATGCTATCGAGAAAATACCTAAGCAAGTAAGGAAGGCTTGTGAGAGGATTATATCAGGTGAAGAATTGTGCAATAATTACATAAAACTATTATAGAGTCCTCAATATTCCTCTGATCTTAATGTGGAGCCCAATCAGAATATGTAGAAGTAGTCGTAGTCTCCTTTAGGCTCTTCATATGAAATATCAACTCTCTCTACCCTAGCAGTAGGAGGTCCTCTTTTAATTAACTCAATGAATTTTTCTACACTATCTCTTAATCCCTCTGCTAATATCTCAACGCTACCATCTGGTAGGTTTTCTGCATAACCTTTAATTCCTAGTCTTATAGCATTCCATTTTGCATAATATCTAAATCCTACTCCTTGTACAATGCCATAAACCCTAATTCTAACTCTAACTACCTTGTCTTCATTCAATATTTACACCAAATCTATGCTTATATATGCTCAATTATTAGTATTAAGGAGTTGCTTTAATAGTGCGTATTAAGGTTGTTTAACGCTTATTATTATGGGTACTGATGCTCCTATTACTATTCCTTTATGATAGCATGCAGCTGATGGTATTAGGTGTTTGCCTGGTGTTATGGGTATTATTGTGTAGTTTATTTTTATTTCCTCTCTTGGTAGTATTTTACTTATCCTAATTAATATCTTGAACTTACCCATGCTGATGTTCACTTTACTGTCTTGAACATTTATCTCTTTTAATTGAAAGAATACGGGAATAGTATCTTCTACTTCTAGGTCCTCTATCAGGTAATTACCATTTTTTACGATTAATTCTATTTCTATTTCCTCTCCTACCATGTATTCTTTTCGTCCTTCTCTTTTTATGGATTTAATTATGGTTATGGTTTTTATGCTTCTTAACATTTTGAGGGCTATGTTAGTTGGTATAATCCTTGAGGGAATTGCTGTAGTTTCGGTTACCCCTATAGTTGACATTGGAGAGCCCTATTGGTTAATGCTTTACCATTTTCTTAGTGTTTAAAGTAGTTAGCCTAGTAATACTAGGTTTTAATGCCTGTTGAGGATATAGTTTTTATCCTATCGTATTTATCTCTTTATATCAGGTGTAAGGTGTGAAGTTAAGATTTATGTTGTCAATAGTATTATTAACAATAGTTACCGCGTCAATGCTCCTACCAGTATCCACGTTATCTAGTGAAGAGTTCAACTTCAAAAAACCGGAGCTGAAAATACATCCAGTACTACTTAAGGACGAATACTATAGTATTAAGAGTAGAGACCTGTTATCTATGTCATTATCTACCTTGCTAGGTAATGATGGTAAAGTAATTGACATAGAGAAGACCCTTAAGGACCTAGGAGTTAAATATGAGGTATTAAGGGATGGTCAAGCTAGAGCATTAATAATATTGTCTCCAGAAGCTGATTGGGAGAAGGTAGCTAAATTAACTCATGGCGTAATACTTGGCCTAGATTTTGGCTCATATAAGTTAATGGCTGCATGGGTTACTAAGGATGATGTATTGAACTTAGCATCCAAGGAATATGTATTATACATTGCTCCTGATCAATGTATATTACCTCAGCTAATATACACTATTAAATCACTAACTAAGAATGCTAGAGGAGTTCCTGGTGAAGAATTAATTGATATATATAAGGCTGCTGAGGTAATTGGTGCTCGTAAAGTTTGGGAAGAGTTCAACATTACTGGTGAAGGCGTAGTTGTTGGCGTTGTTGATACAGGTGTTGATTTTGGTGCTCCTAACCTAGGGCCAGATGTTATTGCTAGAGATGAGGAAGGTAAGCCTATAATCCTAGATTCCGATTTACTTGGACTAATATTAACTCCGGTACCGGCAGTAGTCGATGAACATGGTTTCATTAATGTAACAATGCCTGTGCTCACTTACTGGCCCTTTGGATATGTTAGCTACATGACAGTAGGTCTTATAATATTCCCAGTACATGGCAAAACATATGTCTATCCCGTAACAAATATGAAGTGGTATGTTGGTGATATAGTACCTCCAGGGAGTATTGTAAAGTTCGGACTTGCTACGCAATACGTCATAGTACTTGACTGGGCTGATAGACTCGTTGACTACATAATCTATATGACTCCTACAATATTAGTAGATAGAGATGGCGATGGAGCGTACGATACAGCATACTTCGATATGTCTACTGTATGGTACTATATACAGAGCTTCTTCCATGAACTAGGATATACTGATGCTCCCAATTCAACATGGCTAGACTTCAGCTTTGCTGATGAATCCGCAATATACTATGGTAATGAGATTGCCGCAAGAGACTTTAACGGTGATGGAATAGTAGACTTTAGCCTTGGAACTCTAGCTGGATACGTCTATGACGCTTATGGACTTCTTACAGGAGTAGCTGAATTTGGTAATTGGACTGTTAACTATGAATGTATTGGCGGAGCAATACTACCAGGTCTAGATCCTAACGGTATGTGGGTTGACTTAGAATATGACTTCCTATACCATGGTACATGCTGTGCTAATGTTGTTGGCGGTAGAGGAACTATTGAGTACAACCTAGGTGTTACGAAGGCTAAGCTATATGGTATCGCTCCGGGAGCTAAGATAGCTGCCGCTCCAGGACTATGGTGGCCTAACTGGCTTGTAGCACAGCTATGGCTTAGCGGACATGACTATGAGTACCCATGGTTATGGAGGTTTACTGGTAGACATAAAGTTGATATTATAACTAATAGTTGGGGCTCAAGCTATTGGATGATACCAGGATGGTGGGGTGCTGGTTTTGGCAGACCTTATGATCCTTCAAGCCTTGTAGAGGATTACATTGTTGCTGTTACTGGAACAGTTATATGTCATGCCATGGGTAATGGTGGTCCAGGCTACGGCACAGTAACCGTGCCAGGTTCAGCAAGCTACGTTATTAGTGTTGGTGCTTCAACTCTAGGTACTTGGCTTTATGATCTCGCAGGACTACTTCCTGGCGTCTACTATGATGTTGTTGAGTGGAGCGATAGAGGTCCAACTGAACTCGGTACTGCTAAGCCTGACGTAGTAAATATTGGTAATTATGCTTGGGCGGGCTCATACACGTGGGGTGGTGTTGGTGATGGACTAAGAACTTACTCACTATTTGGAGGTACTAGTGAAGCTACACCAATGACAGCTGGATCCGTAGCACTAATTATAGAAGCATACCGTGAAAAGTATGGTACAAATCCATCACCTGATCTAGTCAAGGTAATATTAAAGAGCTGTGCAAGAGACCTCGGATACGATGCATATACTCAAGGTTCAGGACATGTTGATGTTTATAGAGCGGTAAAGATGATAATGGAAGATGAAGGAATAATAGCATACACCTATGATACTTCAAAGAACATTGAGAAGGAGCTTGGCGAAGGTAGAGTAGTACTAGGTAAGCCTATTGCTGGACCACTAATGGATACTCAGCTATTTACTGGAATATTAATGCCCGGTACATCTAAGGAATTCACGCTAATACTAGAAGGTAAGGGTAAAGTTAGGCTCTCAGCTATTGAAGTTGTAGCTAAGGAGAAGTTACCACTAATAAAGTACTTAGATTTAGAGAAAGCTGTAATATATGATCCTGTAAGAGGTGTTTACGAGCCATTATCTAAATACATTGTTGGAGTTGATGTTGAGCATGGAATCATATACGTTAACTTAACTGTCACCGACGCTGGAATATACATACCAGTATCTGAAGAAGTACTCAAGGGAGTTCCATTAATTGAAATTGACATGAGTGTGCCATACAAAGTAATTGAGCCTCTTGGCAGGAATGGGCCCTACATACAGTGGTTATGGCTTGGCTTAGCACTTAGATATTGGATAGACTTAGATGGAGATGGCGCTATTACTAGACCTGAACTTGCAGATATACATGACCCACACTGGTATAGTGTAAGCAATACGTGGAAGATACCCGTTGGATTCTATGAGGAGAAGATTAAGATATTAAGAGAGTTGCTCTCGGAGTACTATGGAATTGATATAACTAATTATCATACGGAACCCATAGTAACTATATTCGTAAATAGTAATCTATATGCTAGTCAGGGTATGAGCGTAATTGTTCCAATAAGGCTAATACTCACCAGGTATGATAGAGTTGAGTGGAATTGGATTAAGTTATCTAGCACTGAAGTAGATGTTAGGGGTACCTCAACAATAAAGGTTACAGTTAATGTTCCTGAGGATGCATTACCAGGACTTTATGAAGGATACATAGTAGTTGATAGCGAGTACGGTACAACTCTAATTCCTGTATCAGTTAGTGTAGGAGCAAAGATAAGCGAAACTACTGATAAGTTAGTGTTATTACCTAAGATGACTAATAGAATCTACGAGAACTATTATCTACGTGGAGACTGGGACTGGTACTGGAGACCTGAAAGTGGTGATTGGAGAGTTATTCCATTTAACATTACTGACCCATCAATTGTAGGACTATATGTAATAGTTGAGTGGCTTGAAAACAACACTAACATTGACGTATACGTTATTGGAAAGGGTGCACCAGCATCAATGGCTGGTCCACCAGCATTAGAAGTTCCCGGAGCTAATGTCGGTGGTAAGATAACACTACCTCTAAGAATACTTTTAGGTTATGGACGTTATGGATGGCATTCACACTATGATAAACCATATAAGACCATAGCAACAACATATGCCATGGTTAATGTTCCTGGAGTATATAAAGTAGTTATAAGAAACGTCATATTATCTGCTGAGCTAGTATATCCAGAGCCATATAGACTAACTATAATACCAATTAGAGTATCACCTAAAGCCATTACCGTTAAGCTAAGTCCAGGAGAAGAATATACAACTACTATAAAGTTAACGGGACCATACGCTATTAGCAAGGCAATAGTAATGGGTGTACCAATCACGCCAGGCTTAACAATAACTGCTAAGCCTGGCATTCTTGACATAGGTAAAGAACATGAAATTAATGTAACTGTAGCAGCTTATGAGCCCGGACAATACATTGGATTGGTAATGTTAGTACAGCCTGAAGTATCATGGTATGCTTTAGGAGGCATGTACGGCGGCAAATACATTGAACTCGGTAGAATACCACTAGTAATACCAGTTCAAGTGGTCGTTATTGTTGAGTAATGATTAACTTAAATTAATTTATTAAACTAAACTATTTTTTATCTCACAATGATACTTTCTTTGATCCTATCTACTTGTGGCATGTATGTTTATATTCCATTTTGTAAGGGATTTGTTGTAGAGGATTAAGGGTATGAGAGTTCAACCACCT
The DNA here is from genome assembly GCA_964415135.1 of uncultured Desulfurococcales archaeon. Classification (GTDB taxonomy): domain Archaea; phylum Thermoproteota; class Thermoprotei_A; order Sulfolobales; family WANQ01; genus CAYXRT01. The sequence goes on from CAYPZO010000001.1 coordinate 24,728, forward strand.
AAAGGTTTTAGGGACTTTACGCCTGAGGTTATGTTACTTAGGAAGAAGGTTATTGCTAGTATTGAAAAGGTATTTCAACGTTATGGTTTTGATCCTATTGATACTCCTGCTATTGAGTATTGGGAGGTTCTTGCTGGTAAGTATGGTGGTGAGGCCGAGAGTAAGCTTATTTGGAGGTTTACTGATCCTTGGAGTAAGAGGGAATATGCTCTTAGATATGACTTAACTGTACCTTTAGCAAGATATTATGCTAGTCATAGGAATACTCCTTTACCCTTTAAGAGGTATCATATAGGCCCTGTTTGGCGTCATGAGGAGCCTCAGAGGGGTAGGTATAGGGAGTTTTATCAATGTGATGCTGATATAGTTGGTTCTCCTTATCCTGAAGCTGATGCTGAGATATTGAACTTAGTTATTGATGTATTCAGTGAATTGGGGTTTAGTGGATATGTTATAAGGCTTAATGATAGGAGAATGCTTGCTGGTATTTTTGAGGAGTCTCTTGGAATATCTAATGTTTTACCAGTATATAGGGTTATTGATAAGCTTGATAAAATAGGGTCTGAAGGCGTTAAGAGAGAGTTGCGTCAACTTGGCCTTAGTGATAGTATTGTTGATGGTATTATGGATATTATTTCCATTAAGGGGTCTCCAGATGAAATATTAGATTATGTCGAAAAGCGTTATGGTAGGAATAAGAATGTTATGAATGCTGTTAATTGTTTGAATAGGATATTGGAGCTTGCTAAGGATTTAAGTAAGGTTAATTTAGATTTAAGTCTTGTTAGGGGTTTAGATTATTATACTGGTCCTATTCATGAGGTTGTTTTAACGGAGTTTAAGTTTAGTTCACTTGCTGGTGGTGGTAGGTATGATAATCTTATAGGGATGTTTATTGGTGTTAATGTTCCTGCTACCGGTGTTAGCATTGGTATCGAGAGGGTTATTGATGTTGGATTAGAGCTTGGATTATTTGACTTGAAGGTTAAGTCTGTTACCCAGGTATATATTGTTTATATGAATGAAAAATTCTTTGATTATGCATGGCATATTGCTAATAAGTTGAGAAGTATGGGGTTTAACGTGCGTATTGATACTATGAGGAGACCTGAAGATAAGCAGAGGAAGGATGCTAGAAGATTAAATGTACCTGTCATAGCGTTTATTGGTGAGAAAGAGTATAATTCAAACATGATCACACTTTATGTGAGGGAGACTAGTGAGCGGGTTAGCTTAAAGATAGATGAAGTAAAGGACTATTTGTCTAAAATACTTGGATAAGTAGGATGCTTTGAGAATATGTTTATAAACTAGGCTGTTTAGTATGCTTAGGTAGGTGTATAGTGATATGGGTAAGCGCATACTAGTACAGAGAATGGGGCGTGGTACATCTACATTTAGGTCTCCTGCGCACATTCACATAGCTCCTGCTAGGTATCCTCCTATACCGGTTAATCAGACATTTAGGGGTAAAGTTGTAAAGCTTGTCCATGACCCTGGTAGATATGTCCCATTAGCACATGTAGTGTTAGAGAATGGTGTTGAATTCTACATGCCCGCTGCTGAGGGAATGTATGTTGGTCAGATAATTTACCTTGGACCTAATGCACCTATAGCCAATGGTAATGTATTACCCGTAGGTTCGATACCTGAGGGTACACAAATATACAATGTTGAGATTAGACCTGGAGATGGGGGTAAGCTTGCAAGGCAAGCTGGATGCTATGCAGTCATATTAGGTAGGACCGGTAATAAAACCATAATACAGCTACCTAGTGGTAAGACTAAGACCATACCTAATGATTGTAGAGCTACTATCGGTGTTCCTGCCGGTGCTGGTAGAATTGAAAAGCCGTTGCTAAAAGCTGGTGCAGCCTATCATAAGTGGAAGAGAAAGGCTAGAAAGTGGCCTAGAGTTAGAGGTGTTGCTATGAATGCTGTTAGCCATCCACATGGTGGTGGTAGGCATCAGAGACCTGGTAAGCCCACAACAGTTGCTAGGGAAGCTCCTCCAGGCCGTAAGGTTGGTCACATAGCTGCACGTAAGACTGGTAGAAGGAAAGGTAAGTAAACTCTAAGTCTTTAAGACCTTTGCTAACCTTCGAATTCCTTCATTTATCTCTTCTTCCTTAACTGATCCTATGCTTAGTCTTGCTGTACCATGGTCTGGGTTTTTAACGTAGAATAGGTATGCTGGTACATATGCTACTCCACTTTCTATGGCCTTCTTAAGTAGTTTTGCAAGGTTCTTATTTCCGGCTCTTAATAGTAAGAAGAATCCTCCTAAGGGTTTAGTCCACTCAACATTTGGTGGCATATAATCCTCTAAGGCATCTAATAGTACTTTCATCTTCCTACTGTATGTTGTAATGAGTTTTGGTAAACATTTCTTTACTATATTCTTCCTGAGCATTATTAAGGTTATATACATGTTTATGGTTGATGTTGCGAAGTCTAGTTGTTCTGCTTGTTCAATTTTTTCTGATATGTATTTAGGTACTATTAAGTATCCTATTCTTAATCCTGGTGCTAGTATTTTACTAAAACTACCTACATGTACTACTATTTCTTGCTTATCTATGTTTATGAGCGGCTCCGGAGGATTCCTTATTATGAATCTATATGGGTCATCCTCTATAACTATGATGTTATGTTCACTGCATAATTCTACTAGTTCTTTTCTTCTCTCTGAGGTTAATGTTATTCCTGTTGGGTTGTGTGCTGTCGGTATAGTGTATAGGGCTTTTATTTTCTTTCTTCTCTTTTCTATTAACTGCTGTAATTCTCCTATTATTATTCCACTTTCATCAATATCTACTGCTACATAATTTGCTGTATAATGTCTTAATGCGTTGAACGTTTCAACAAATGTCGGGTTTTCTGAAATGAAGTAATCTTGTTCATTTAACATGATGTTCGCTAATATATTTATTGCGTGTTGCGCCCCTGCCGTTATTATTATCTCTCTATTATTAATGTTTAACCCCATGCTAGCTAGGAATAGTTTAAGTTCTTTTCTAAGTTCTTTTAATCCTCCTGCTCCAGGGTAACTAAATACGTCAGCACCATATTCATTTATAGCTTCATCTAACGCTTCTTTTATTTCATTTATAGGTATTAGATTAGGATCTGGAGAACCACTTGCTAAGTTTATTAAATCTTTCTTTTCTCTAATGATTCTTGATGCGAGTTCCACAGGTGACCATTCAAGTCTTTTAGCCCTACTACTAAGTAGGTGATTTAGTTTGTTTTTCATAGCCCTCTATAATTGTAAGGTATTTTGCAAGTAATAAACTTGAAACATTATTATAATTTTAATGGTTATAGTAGTCCTAGTTTCATAGCTATTTCTGATGCCTTGTATTCCGGTGCGAGCTTTATGTATGCTTTCTTTTCTCCTCTTGGTGTTATTAGTGTGTTTACTCTTTCGACTTTTACGTCAAATAATTTCTCTATGGCATATTTTATGTCGTGTTTTGTTGCTTTTCTATCTACTATGAATGTTATGGTGTTTTCTCTTTCAATTAATAGTAGTGCTTTTTCTGTGTGTAGTGGTCTTATTAGTATTTTTAATGGGTCTTTCATATTATTGGCACCTCGAATTTTTGGTTAATTAGTTCTAGTGCTTTTTTAGTTATTAGTGTTAGTCTTCCTGGTACTCCTCCTGGTGCTAGGTGTAGTATACTTAGTAATTGTGGTGTTGTAACGTCTACTCCTGGTAGGTTTTCCAGTGCTTTTCTTACTGGTGCATTGTGGTCGCTTATTATTGCTAGGAAGCTCTTTGGTACTTTTTTTCTTCTTCCACGCATTTTTCCTTTACCTGCTCTTATTTTTGTTCCTTTGTGTGCTCTTTCTACATCATTCCATAGCTTGAGTTTCATTAGTATTTCTTTTACGTCTTTTGTTCTAGTTATTTCTTCGAAGTCGTCTGATACTATTATTGGTAGTTTGTCTATTTCTATTCTATGACCTCTTGTTTTTACGAGTTCTGGTATGCTTGTAGCTGCTAGTGCTGACATTATTGCTAGCTTCATTTCTTTTTTGTTTATTTCTTCGTGTATCCTCTTTAGTGGTGTTGGTGGGAATGCTACTCTTCCTCCTACTGCTGAGTTTATTAGTGCTGCTCTTCCTGTTCCTGGTATTCTTGGTACTCTTGCCATTCCTAGTCCTACTCCGAAGCTTCTTGCTGTTGTTCTTTTACCTGCCATGGGGTCTCTTCCTTTTGGTTGTAGTCTTGCTGTAAATGCGCTTAGGAAGGCTCTTCTTATTAGGTCTTTTCTTACTGGTAGTCCGAATACTCTTGGTAACCGTATTTCTTCTATTACCTCTCCTTCTAAATCATATACTGGTACTTTCGGTGGATCCTTTATTAATAATATCATGGTTGAACCTAGCATTTTATATCACCTTGCTTACTTGCTTTCTAGGCTTATGTAGGTTATTATTGGGGGTCCTTGGGGTTCCCATGGTGTTGGTCTTATTGGGTGTCTCATTACTATAATTCTTTTTCTTGGTCCGGGGATGCTTCCTTGTAGCATTACGTATGTTGATCTTACTATTCCGTAGTGCATGAATCCTCCTTTTGGTGTTACTTCTAGTCCATTATCTCCTATTTTTAGTATTCTCTTATTGTATTCTGTTCTTCTATGGAATCCTAATTGACCTGGTTGTGGTACTGTACTTAAGGCTCCTATGCCTGGGCTTCTTGTTCCTACTTTTCTACTTCCCTTTCTATGTTTGTGCCATCTTGGTAGTTCTTTTACTCCAAATCTCTTGATTACTCCTGCAAATCCTTTACCTTTAGTTACTGCTATTACGTCTACGAATTGTCCTTCCTTGAATACGTCTCTTATATTTACTTGGCCTCCTAGTATTTTCTTTGCATATTCAAATCTGTCTTGTATGTCTTTCCCTCCACCTATCTTTATTTCAACTATGTCTGGTACTTTCTTGCTTAGTCCTCCTACTAGTTTTGGTTGTGTTGCTGCTAGTACTCTTATGTCGGCTATTTCGTCTAAGTGTTCTTCAATTATTTTTAGTTTCTTGTCCGTGTCAGTTATGTTTAGTCTTGGTATTTTTCTATGGATTTCTAGTTCATTTGGTGGTTGTGACCATGCTTCTGTAAGTGTTAGTAATCCTTTATTTGGGTCGTAGGTGTAAGCTCTAATAGCTAATATGATCATTGGTGGTGCTTCTACTATTGTAACTGGTACAAATATCTCCTTACCCGATGTGGGTACATTTGGTCTATCGTCTATCATGTATATGTGTGTCATTCCTGCTTTGTATCCTGCGAATGCTAATAATAGTGGTGTTTCTGATTCTACTTCAGGCCATGACCTAATTCTTGGTACTATTTCTGATGCTCTCTTCCTTGGCCTTAACCCTAAGCTTCCTCTACGTGGTGCTCTTTTCTTGCGTGCTCCCATTGATAACCCCTTACCTTCTAGTTTCCTACGAGTCTGAGATTTAAAAGATAACGTTATATGGGCATTAACATGTTTATTAATGCAAGCGTTATTACTATTGCTTCTTCTGTTCTTATAGTCTTTACTCCTTGATATGGGACGGTGTTAATTACGTAGTTTACTTCTCCCTCTAGGTTCCATTTTTCATCCTTAGCTATTTCATATAATCCTTTATATGGTCCTCCAAATAATATCAGTATTCTCCATGATTTTTCTAAGTCTTTTTTCAAGCTATTTAATATACTTGTAATTGGGGTTCCATATCTGCTTGTGGCTATGATTAAATCCGCATTTGCTTTCCTTAGTGCTTCTCTTAAGCTTCTTACAGTAAATAATTGAAATCCCCAATATACTTTGAGATCTTTCCTATCTATTATTTTAACTTTTGGCGGTTCTATTGAGGTGACTTCTATCGTTATTCGTTTATTCTTCTTCAATTTATATTTTGGTGATTGTTCTAGTTCAAAGAGTTTATTTGCTCCTATGTCTATTAGTACCTTTCTCCTAATTTTAGTTATAATTCCATTTCTTATCTCCCCTATCTTTACTTCATTATTTACTTGATGGTGAGGGGCTTGTAGTGGTGGAAGGAGGCCTGCGAATTTTAAGGTTTCTTTTAATGGTACTAATTTCTTCTTTAGATATGGTGGGATCTCCATGTATTCTAGGATATCTGTTATTATCTTAGCCTCTTTCTCATACTTAGGGTCATCTACATATACTATAACTTCATCTACTCTGAATATGGATATATATCTACCAATTCTACCTACTGTTAATGTTTTTTCTCGAAGTGTGGGATCTACAGCCGTAACTGATGAAGGGAAAGCTATGATTAACTTGTGTACTCTACGTAGTGGTACTTCATAATCCAAGATATTGACCTTAAAATAGTTCTATTAAGTAAGAAAAATTATTTCTTCGATTTCTTCCCTTTCTTGGATGACTCGGTACTTGTCTCGGTTTTCATTTTTTCTAACTCCATGAATAATGTTGTTCTTTGTCTGCCTCCCATGGTCCCCCTCCCTAATATTTGTAATGAATGTTTAAATACTTAATTTGAGTTTTATTGAATGGATGATGAATTTGCCGAGTTCAGATGTTAGTGAAGACCCCCTTATAGCTGATAAGATTCTTTACATGTTCAGTTAAAGTAGTTTCTTCATGTATCCGAGTTTGCACCCTTCATCATTACTCTATTAATCATCTTTGTCTCTGTCAATAACATATTTATTTGTTTTTTGATATTTAAAGACTAATGGTGAACGCATGGAGTTTCAGTGCTTACGATGTATTTATTGCTGCTTCTTTGTATCTGAGGATGAAATGCCTGTTGTCTTTGATTTTGAGCGCGAGAAGTTACTAGATAAAGCTAAGGAGCTAAATTGTCGTCTGGAATTCAAGGAGATAGGTCGTTTAGGTGGTCACGTAGTTTATAGAATGATCATTAGGGGTTTTTGTCCGTTCTATTCATTAAGTGATAGGTCGTGTAGAGTACATGAGGTAAAGCCATTATCTTGTAAAATGTATCCCCTTTTACTTGATGTAAGGGATATGAAAGTTATGTTATCATTACTATGTGAATGGGTTAGGAGGTATAAGGTTAATCAATTATCTGTAAGTGAGGTGTTCGATATGTTTAAAGAGGAGATTGCTTATTTGTTACAGGTAGTTAAGCTTATTCAGGGCGAATAATATGGGATTGGTTAAAGTAATGAGGATATATCTGAATACCTACTCCAATATTAATAATTTAGTAGAAAAACTAAGGAATTATTGTGATAAATTACATGTCATTAAAAGTAGTGTAGTTCCAGTATTTATCTTTCTAGAGTTATGGTCTCCTAGGATAGATGCTAAGGAGGTACGTGAAGTTATTGCTAAATATGTTGATCTTAGTGATGTAGTTAGGATAGATTTAGTTGAAGTTAAGGTTAAGGAGTGAAGATAGCGTCGGTTACGACCGCATTCATCATTTTTATAATCTAGCTAAGCCCGCCTCTCCTCATCCACTCCATATAATATGTTTTCAGCCTATTTTTAACACTATGTGGTTATGTGATTATCCACTACTTGATGCATTATTAGAGAAGGTATGCGGGGGGCCATGACGCCTAGGGGTGGGGTCTCCCGTTTTCATCCCAGCCCGTTACGCGGGGTAGGTCTACGGGTTCATTTATTATCTTCGTTTTGTTGTTTATATAGCTTTATCCCTTAAGGTTGTTTCACTACTTCCTCTGCATCTATTTTTATCCATATTGGTCTGGGGTCATCGTATAGTTTTATTACTGCTTCTCCTGTTTTTAGCCATAAGAGTCTTTCTACTTCTTTTGTTGTTAGTTCCATGTATTTAGCTACTTTAACTGCATAATCTCTCGTATTTGCTCCAAAGGCTATTAGTGTTCCTGCATTTTCTAGTACTTCTAATGGTAAGTCCTCGAAGTTTTGTGTTGAGACTATGGTTCCTATACCATATCCTCTTCCTTCCTTGTATAGTCTTTTTAGTACTTCAATTCCTCCTTTAGTTAACCTCCACGCTTCATCTATGATTATTAATGCCCTCAACTTACTACTTAGCCCCATACCTGTTAGGGTGTAAAATATATGTAGTAGTAATGCAGTTGCGTAGAGTTCCCTTATTCTGTCATCTATAGTTGACAAGTCTATGAGGTATAGTCCATGCTCTCCGGGTATTTTTAATGTACTTATCATTATTGATTTATCCATGGATGCTTGTAGCTTTAGTGCTATTGACTTAGAGTAAATGTTATTGTCTTTCTGTAGTATCTCGATAACTGTTTTCATATTAGCTACAGTTCCCTGAATTTCATATGATTTTATAATTGTGTTGTAGAGTATGAAGTCTTCTGGTGCATTGAGGTTAAGTGTTTTTGATAGTATAGTTGTGATTATTGATGCCCAAGCAGTGCGTGATATGTTTGGTGGTGGATTTAATATGTTAATGTAATCTCCATTTATTGGAGAAATTACTTGGGCATCATATTTACGTAGTAGTGATATTAGGTCTCCCTTGAAGTCCAGGACTATGGTTGCTATGTTATTCAATATTAGTGATGATCTTAAGGCTATAACTGCTAGTAGTGTTGTTTTTCCTTTACCTGTTGGTCCTACTACGATCATGTGTCTGCTACAATACTTCTCTATGTCCAGTATTATTGATGACTTCGTATCCATGTCTATTCCTAGGTATATTCCGTTAAATACGTTAAGCGTTGGCCTTTTGTACGGTTCTAGTGGTGTGAATATTTGTAGGTCTCCTTCAAGTAATGTTTTTGAGTATTTTAGTGGTATTAGGTTAGGATTTATTAATTGTCTTATATCGTTTATATTGAGTTCTTTTACTTTTAATCCTAGGCTTGTAGTTATTAGTGTTGATACTTCGTGAGCTTCTCTTTTTAATTCTTTAATTAATTCGTCTAGGCTTTTTGCATGTTTTCTTATTCCTACTAGGATGTATAGTTTTGTAGGTCTTTCTCCTTTGAGTATTTTACTTCTTATTCTTTCTAAGAGGGCAAGTCTTCTCTGTATTTTCATGTTTGTTGGATCAGTTATTTTCATTATTTTTAGGGTTGAGATTTCTGATTCAAGTTTTGATAGGAATTTATTGATGTTTAACGCATCTTTGATTAATCTTACTTCTGTTCCTGGTTTTACATTGGCTAAAAAGCTTGAAAAATTCCTGATATACCTAATAGTTTCTATTCTATTAAGTTCTAGTGTGGTGTATGGGAGTTCTTCTACAATTAAATATTTTGTTCCTATATAGTGTCCTCCATTATTAACGTATACTATGCCATTATATGTTCCTATCAACTTATTATTAGTATTATGCATTGATGGTGGTTTGTATATGTGTATATATAGCAGGTAAGTTAAGGGAATAAGTAATAGTAGAGTGAAAGCTGTATTCAATAGCAGTGAAATGTAAAGCGCATATACTATGCTTACTCCTATTATTAGTGGATTTATTATTTTCTTTATAATGTATGGTAGGTTTCTAAGCATTATTCTATGACCTCATTTTTCTAGTTACCGTTATGTACATGATTATGATGATTATTTGAAATAACATGGCGATGTTTATAATTGTTGGATTGTATTGTTTTTTGATGTAGCTTGATATTATGAATGTAGATGTTGTTATTAGTGATAGGAGTAAAAGTATTTTAGACCAGTAATCTATGTTTGTATCCATAGTTATATCACCCTAACTGGTATCCTCATTGCTCTTCTTCCTCCAATGAATGAGGCTAGACCGTATGTTACAGATATTAATATGAAGAAGTATGAGAGTGGTGCTATAAAGTATGTGAAGAAGAATAGCGCTATTAGTCTATGTATTGTCTCTATGATATTGTCTTCACCTATAATATTGCTTAAGTAAGGTACTTCGGATGCATTTGGTTTTACTTTATCGGGAGTAAAATTGTTAAAGTTAAAGTGAAACTCTAGGTTATGTATGCCTTCTTCTACTTCCACTTTATAGCAGGTATATATTACACCATACCATTCAAGAGTTTCCTTACGTATAGGGACTATTTCTGTATTGTTATCATATATTTTTACTAACTCTATTTCATCTGGTATTCTTAACTCAATGTATTTCTTATTATTGCATTTTATGATTAATTTCATCGTCGTGGTGTTGGTTTTAATATAGTTAATTATTGTGCCTTCTTCAAATGAAAACGAAATATACTTATATACTATTGTATCAATAGCTTTAAGTATCAATTTTATGTAAGGAGACTCGTTTTGATGTTTGTAGTGTTGTTTGGGGTTTATGGGATTGGGAGTTACTGGTATTATCCTTCCTAAATACTCTACTTCTACTAAATATTCTTCCTCTGCTGGTAATCCTCTTTCAAGAGATAGAGCATTTATTACACCTTCACTATTACTAATGTAGAGGGCTAATATTTTGCTCTTATCGTTAGGCTTAGTGATTTTTAGAATAGCGTATGGTATTGGTTTCCCAATTATATCTTTAAGATATATGGTACCGTATGCTACTCCCGTCTTTAGTGAATTGAGGTCTATTTTTGGTGTTATAGTGGGGGTCGTTATGGTTTCTATAAATGTAGGTAGTAGGGGTAATCCTATAAAGTATATTATGGCGAATGCTATAAGAGTTGAACCTGCTGCTCTACTTATTCTAAATGGTATGTTGTGTAGTAGGATGCCTATAGCTATAAACTTAGAACAGTAACTGTACACTACTGCTCCTACTATTAAGAATGTTTCAAGTAATATTATTGAGTAGGTTATTAGTGATAGTAGCGGTGATGTAAATATTCCCGTAATACCACTTATTACTTTTGATGCTACGGTCTGTAATGAGAATAGGAACGTATATAGTAATACTAGTTCACTTATTTTACCTACAATCCATGCATTAAAATTATACCAGTTAATGCCAATAACTTCGCTAATATATGCTACTGATAATATTATGATATTGAATGAAAATACGAGGATTGCTGATTTAATACCATCAACTATTAGTATAGGTCCCCACTTCTTTATGCCATACCATGGTATTGGTAGTGCTAGTATAAGAACCCCTATATAATATGTTAGTACAGATAAATAGAATGCTATTGTTAAAATATAGTAGTCCAATTAAAACACCTACAGCTCTGCTAATTAGTTGTTCATGGTGTTGGTGGTGCTGGAAATGGTAAACCTACAGTTGATACTATGTATGCTATAAGGCCGAACACGGTACTGCCCATTGCTAACCAAAAGGCTGCCCAAATAGAATCCTCTATTAATCCTTGACCAGCTCTTTTAACTCTAAGGAATGGTATTGGTGATCCTCTTAGAGCCCAACCTATAACCCATGTTAGGAAGAATAGCATCCAAGCTATTGCTATTACTTTAATCGTTATATCCCTAATGAAGTCTACTATCTCCATATTTACCCCTAATTAAAGCCTACCTTATAAAGTGTGAACTGTGAACAATGATATGGGGGGTTTAGTGTATGCCATTGAGGATGCGATGGCCTAAGGTAGTGAAGATGTATTGGTGCAGTAATTGTAATGTGCCGTTGATAGGCGATACTTGTAGTAAATGTAATTGTAAGGGATTTAAATTAAACCTAGTTGAGCCATGTGATGCAAGATTAGCTTTAGACGCTGATTATTTAAGAATAAAGGAGGGTGTATTGGCTGATCTTAATAGCGAGAAGCTATATGATAGATTATTCAGAGACAATATTATTCTATTGAATAAGGTTCCTTATCTTGATGAAATGAGGCAAGTAATAGTAAGTGGAGTTGAGGTAGGTAAGGTATACTTTGATCCTCTAAAACAGGGGTGGAGGTTTAGGCTTAGTTATGCAGGTGCTGTATATGCGGTTTCAGAAAATATAATTGAAGTAGTTAAAGCTCATGATAAGATAAAGTATGGCGATATCTTAACTCATGGAGCGTCATCCAATGAAGTGGTTATAGTAAATACTAATGATGATCCGATAGGTATAGGATATAAAATAGATGATAGTAGAATTAGAGTACATACAGTATTCAGACGTAAAGAATATTTGAAAGAAGTAGACCTTTTACAGCTTAAGAGTTCATCGCTAAATGATGTATTAAAAGCTAACGAGTATCATTTATATGTATTAGAGTCTAAGGCAAAAGCTTTTCTCTACGTTATGTCCTCAAAGGTTCAAAAGAATATTGTTGTATCCTATTCTGGAGGAAAGGACTCATTAGTATGTCTTAACCTTGCATTAGATACGGGGCTTAATGTTGAAATGCTGTTTAATGATACAGGATTGGAATTTAACGAAACCATAAACAAAGTATATGAAGCTGCTGAGAAATTCAACCTTAATTTGCATATAGCAGAACCTGAGGTATCGTTTTGGGATACAATTAGGATTTTCGGGCCGCCAGCAAGAGATTATAGATGGTGTTGTAAGGTCTTAAAATTAACTCCTTTAGCACGTAAATCGCGTAAGATGTGGCCTTCAGGTGCATTGAATATTGTTGGTCAAAGGGCTTTTGAGTCTCTTGAAAGGGCTCGTAGTCAAAGGGTTTGGAGAAATAAATGGGTGCCTCATTTGCTAAGTATATCTCCTATTCAGGAGTGGGGTCAATTAGCTATATGGCTTTATATTTATAAGCATAAGCTATGGAGTTTAGTAAACCCATTATATAGGCTAGGTTATGAGAGAATAGGTTGTTGGCTTTGCCCTGCTAGCACGCTAGCTGAATTCAATACTGCAAAAAAGATTCACCCAGAATTATGGTGTCGATGGGAGTTAGAACTCGAAAAGTGGAGAAAGACTCTGAATCGCGATAAATATTGGATTACACTAGGATTATGGAGATGGCTGGGGCCATCGACAGCTAAAAAACAATTATTACAAAAAGCAAAACTAGATACCATGATTCAATGGATTAATGAATACACTCTACGCGCAAACCCGCGCATACTCAACATTGACATCAGCAAAACGAATGGATCATATGATATCTCGATTAAATTCTCAGGTCAAATACCAATAAGCAAAGTAAGTGAACAAGTAAAGAGTATACTCAAAGCAAGAGTTAAGAATGAAGAACATGGTATTTCAATTAATTTAAAGGAAGGAAAAATAAATATCAGCAAAACATCATTAAGCGCCATAATAAGTGAAGCTAGCTTAGAAGATTTAATCGACGTGCTGAAGATCATTTATAGAACAATAAACTGTATTGGATGTAAAAGCTGTGAAACATGGTGTCCTGGAAATGCCATAACAGTAACTGTGAGTGGCATATCCATAGAGTTTTCAAAATGTATTTCATGTAGATTATGTCTGGATGTATGTCCCATATGTGAAATGCTTGTAGATAGAGTTGTAGCAGGAATATTATTAAGAAAACCTGATGCATGGAGAAGGAAAACGAAGAGACATAGAGAAGTAGTACTAAAGTTTATGAAGGAAATACTTTCAAAAGAATACTAGGGAGCAATCAGAGATAAGGGTTAAATATTTGAGAAACATTATATCATCTCTAACATTAATACTAATACCAATAGCTGTAATCCTTGTGGACTTCGTATTCAATAACTTAATCACTACTTCTTTATTTACGGGCATAGTTAAAGACATCTATATAATAGTATGCATTATCATTTTAGGTTCACTTAGCATCATCATAGCTAAATCCATGGGTCAAACGATAGTTAATGCAATAACTTACGTACTGCTATTACAAATGTTGGCTGATGTACATGTAATTAAATGGAATATTTCATATCTAGTTTATTACATAGCGCCGCCATTTACAATCATATTCATTAAGCTATTAGTATCATTAATTACAGGATACTTAAGAGAGGAACATGAAAGTATGACTTCATTGATTAGGGAATTTCATATAAAGGGATTAGTAAATAGCAACACGCAATTTATACTTGAAAACGCCTCCTTCATTGTCGTAATAATTTATATAGCATATAAATTAACCCTAATACCCCTCTTTGGGAGCGAAGTATACTTCGTAGGTGTTTGTATAGGTATCTTACTTTCAATAATCGTAGCTCAAATTAATAGTTACATAGTAATATTAGCTCCTCTCTCATGGCTCTCAATACCATTAACATTATCTTATATATTAGATGTCAGAATGGAGTTCATTACGAAAGAAGGTAAAGAGGGTATACTAATAGGACGTACTAAAGCACTGCTTACAATGAAACGAGGGAAAACTTGGAATAAAATACCTCAAGTATCTGAAAGCGGAAGAAAGCAATCATGGAAGTGGATAACTTGTCCACAAAAACCATACCACTATAATTTAGGTGTTTGCGAGAATCCACACATCTTGATATGTGGGGCTACAGGTACTGGAAAATCAACATTAGCTTCAATAATCCTCAAGGAACTCCATACACATTTAAAGGTTAATTTCTTAATCTTGGACCACCATGGAGAATATGAAGAATTATTGAAACAGATAGGTCTTCAAACAAATATAATCAATCCATTAGACTACTCCATAAACCTATTAGAACTTGACGGACTCTCTCCTAGAGCTAAGTCCATAGAACTAGCTGATACACTGCAGAGAATATTTAAGCTAGGTCCCTTACAGAGAATGCTACTTGAAGAATTATTTGAAGAAGCATATAACTTATACAATATATTCGAAGAAGATCCAACAACTTGGAATAATCAACCACCAAAACTACATGATGTATTAAAGATAATACGCATGCGTAAAGAAGCTTCAGCAGATAAGTCAGAGATATTAAAGCTAAACTCCATAGAACCATACATACGACAATTAGCATATAGCATATTCAGTGAAACAACTATACCTTTAGACTACGTAATAGCCAATAATACAGTTATAGATTTATCTAAAATACCAAGTGAAACTTCTAGATGCATATACGCTGAAGCATTACTTCGTAAAATATACTATAAAATAAGTAGATCAAATATCCAAGAAGCCAAGTATTTCATAGTAATAGATGAAGCGCACAGATTAACACGTAGAGGGGGACACGAACCCTCACTACTTGCACGTCTTGTTATGGAGTCAAGAAAGTATGGAATAGGATTCATAATAATAACTCAACAACCAAAAGACCTAGACCCCTCAATAATAGGCAATGTATCTACAATAATCTCATTTAAACTATCAGAACCAGAAAATGTCGAATACATAAGTAAAGCGATATCAGGCTACAGTGAACATAAAAGAATAGAAGCTATAAAGAAAGCCCTGTACTATATGCCTCCCTACCATATAATATTTAAAGGATGCGATGAACCCGAACCCTATATAATTGAAGTATATTCAGAGTTCTAAGCTAGAGATTTAAAGTAACTTATATAACTTATCGATATAAGAGGAAAACAGCACAAGAGAGTGGTAATAATGGATAGTGAGGAATATGAGGATACAAATATAACCGAAGAAAAAAGCAAAAGCGAAAGCGAAGAGTACGAAGAAACGGAAATAATTGACATTGAAGGCTTTAGCATTGACGCATTAGAACTCATGGTCAAAGCAGCCGAATTATGGGAACAAGCACTTGAAGGAAAAGTTAAACCCGATGAGCTAAGAAAGCTCCGTGCCTCATTCGCCATAACACCTACACCAAGTAGAAGGGGTAGGAGAAGATAACGTAACATTCCAAGCTTAAACACAAAAAGACGTTTTAATTAAGAATAATCCATTCAATACATAGTCTCACGCTTTACCTTAACTTCATATCCTAGGTCTCTTAAGGCCTTTTCAATAACTTCTAACGGTACTCTCCTATCAAAGATAATAGTTGCCTCCTTCTCATCATCCTCCTTATGAAGCCTAACCTTATCAACTATCACATGCCCTCTAATCATATCATCTACACTTTTAGGTGGAGCCAACGCTTCTTTAAACTTCTTTCGCATTACCTCATAAAAGACATCAAAATTAGAGAGATACCTTAAAGCCTCCTCTACATCAGAAGTTCTTCTTCCCATGATGTCGCATATACTATTGAGCAGTTTCATTGCCTCATCTACAGGTAATGTTACATGCCTATACTTACCTAGATCAATTCTTACAACGATCTCTTCACTCATAATATACCCCACTTCAGTTCTTTGAGGTTAACCTATATATAGCTTGTCTAAACAGTATAATACTAACTGGACGCTAAACCCAGACAAGTAACATTAAGGGTAATAACATGTTTAGAGCTGTATACCCAACAGCTACGAAATTTAAATCTCTAGTTCAAACCATAGTAAAGATTGCAGAGGAAATACCATTCATAGCCACAGAAAATGGATTAAGTGTAAAGACGCTTAGTCCAGATAAGACAACAATGATAGTACTAAATATACCATCGATAGCCTTCGACGAATACTATTGTGAAGGAGAAGAAACCTTCATTCTAGGATCCGATGAATTAAATAAAATAAGTAAGAGAGGAACGCGAAATGATGTAGTGGAACTCGAACTTGAACGTGAACAAAGAAGACTTAAACTAAGCTTTAAGAATAAAAAAACAGGTATAGAAAGGACGTTCTACTTGAGTCTAAGAGAAGGAGTTGTAGAGAAGTTACAAGAACCCAGTCTTGAATTACCCGTAAGTATCAGAATGCTCGCTGATGACTATAAGAGAGTAATAAGGGATGCAAAACTAATAGGTGAAGAATTGGAATTTGAAACCGAAGGTAATACGAAGCTGATAATAAGGTCTGTAACACCTAATAAAGAATATCATGCAATACTAGAAATAAATAACCCATTAATATCGATGGTATCTAGGGAAGAAAAGGTAAAGGCAAGATATAGTATAGAACTCATAGAAGCTACACTAAAAGCTACATCAGCGGCAGAGTCCTTAACCATAGAGTTTGGAAATAATCTACCCCTGAAATTAACCTTTGACCTTCCAGGAGGCAGCACATTAATTTACTGGGTTGCTCCCCGTGTAGGTTAGCTAGCTTTTATTTTCAAGCTTTTTAAGAAGATCCTGGAGTACAGCTTCAACCTCCTTTTTAACTTTTACCTTTTTCTCTTCGGGAGCTTTAACTATCTTTGTAGTCCATGTGGGTTTACTGCACATCCTCCTTTCAGGACATAGTATACAGCATAGAAAACATACATTAACCAATGGGTGTAAAGTACATTCTCCTACTACTTGATACTTGCCACATATATCACATCTAACCCAATAGATGCTCATAAACCCTCACCTACAAGCATCTTAAATCTTAAAGCATCATTAAACATGTATATATTGTTGAACATTACGTATACTTCCTCTACTTTATCCTTGTACTTAAGTATTATTTCTCTTAGGTTCTTCAAGTCTTCATCACTATACTTATATCTATAATTTACTTCCCTAGGACCTAACCCATGCAGTCTGAAGTACAATGTTGGAGTGAGACGTACTAATCTTCTCTTCAAAGGATCAACTACATGTATTAAATCTAGTTCCTCCAATAATTTCTGAAGAACAGTAGAGTAATCGTGCCACGAACCCCTAGGCTCCCATGCTATTAAGTAATTTTTCCTATTTATTGTTGAGAAGAACTCCTTAACGTTGCTAGCGTTTTTCTCACTATAACTAAAGGATGGAGGAGTCTGAAATACTATGATTTTAGGATTAAGGGGCTTTATTACCTCTATAAACTTATCCCATGCCTCAAAATTCTCCTTAGTAGGCTTTAATAATCCATATCTATCCCTTATCTTGGGATCTATTTTTGTTCTTAATCTCCTCCATGTAGGGCTTGTAGGAGGGTGAGTTAATACCTGCCACGCCTTTACGGTGAACTCAAACTCGGGACTAGCTTCTTCTCTCCATCTTTTTATGGTATCGGAGCTTGGTAAGTCATAGAATGTTTGTTGAATTTCAACAACATTAAATTCCTTGTAGTATCTTGATCTTGACACAGGAAAGCCGCAGCAACCTATTTTGATTAACATTGCTAACCCTTACTATGTTACTAGATATTATTGGGTAAAAATACTAATCTACCCATACAGGTTTAGATTTCACGGCATTCTCTAGTAGCTTACTTATATTGGAGTATATGCAGGTAGTAGATGTACATAATACATCGAATTCATATTTAAGTAACCTATTAATGCTATTACGCCAGTCGTTTTCATCGGACATCCACTTCTTGGATAGAGGTCCTAGAGCATCTCCTATAAAGAGTATCCTCGTATCATATCCCTTCATGTGCACTAGATATGAAGTACTGCCTGGAGTATGTCCAGGTGTATGAATAGCTTTAACATATATTTCTTCATTGTCAATAACATCATGTTCGGTAAGCGTAAGTTCTACTGATATGGGTACAGACGTGAATTTTTCATCATAGCTAATAGCATCTGTGAGGATTTGATCACCTATCCTCATGTATAGGGAATCAGGGTAATGGGCTACGGTAAGAGCTCTTGTTAACTCCTTTAGAATATGTGCACCTCCTGCATTAGGATAATGGCAGTGTGTTAGTAATATGAATTTTATCATCTTAAGATCTACACCTAGCTCGAATATATTATTTATTAAATTCAGATAACCTCTTCCTGTTCCAACGTCTACTAGTAAACATGTATCTTCGCATATTACTAAATATGAGTTAGAGTCCCAATAGTGAGATAGATTTACTCCACCTACAATGTATAATCCATGCGAAACCCTAATGACAGGCATAGTCTATCGCAATTAAAAATATATAAAGGATGGAACTTAAACGCAATCCTGCACCTAATAACCTCTCTTTAAAGACTTTATATTGACTAACTTAACATTCATCAATTTTAGTAACTCTGCTTTAAGTTCTTCAGGCTTTACTTTGGCGTTAGTTAAATCAGCTACTAATACACATTCAGCAGTCTCTCCTCGTCTAACAGACGTGCAATGTGTAGTTATGAGATCTATACCTTGTTTAGCTATAA
>CAYPZO010000002.1:0-7830 GCA_964415135.1 uncultured Desulfurococcales archaeon
TGTATGCTTGTTTTAGGAGTTTCATTGTTTCTCCCGTTAACTCTATTGTTATTGATTCTTCTCCTCCAGCGTATTGTTCTAGTAGGTCTGCTAGCTCCTTTATTTTCTCTTCATTGAATCCTACGTCGTCTATTATTTTTATTCCATGGTATTCTATGTCTTTTCTTATTGTTTCTGGTATTTTTGATCTTGATACTAGTATCATTGTGTCTGGGTTGTAGAATGACTTGTATAGTGTTACTATTTGGTATTCTTTTAGCCTTATTGCTTTCCTTGACTCTATCGTTTCTTGTACTTCTGTTCTTGTTACTCCTAGTACGTCTGCTAGCCCTGTCCATAGTCCTTGTATCCACTTGCTTCTCCATTCTTCTGCTGTTAAGGGTTTTGTGAATGGTCCTTTTAGGTCTCTTACTCTTAGGTACCAGTCTTCTAATTCCTTGCATTCTAGTATTATGTTTGGTCTTAGTATTGGTGGGTCTTGTCCTATCCTTACAATATTTAATACTTTGCCCGTGTAGATTAGTACGTCTGGTCTTAACGCTGTATAGAGCTTCCACGTTCTTTGCAGGTCGCTGGTATCTTCCCATCCTATTGGTCTTGGTGCTTCTATGAAGAAGCTTAGGTATCCCTTCCCTTCTAGGTATAGTACTAGGTTTGGTGGTATTGTACCAGTTTTCTGTTTACCGAGTCTTTCTAGTGATATGTATTTGTGTTCGGGATATGCTATGTATGCTCCACGTTTTGCGAGATGCTTTATTGTCGTTATTAGTACCCAGTCTTGGTATAATGTTCTTAAATTTGTTCTAAATGATGTTCTTACTGCTGGTCCTGCTCTCTTCTCATATTCGTTTAAATCTATTCTACCTCTTAATAGGTCGTGTGTATATATGAATATCTTTTTTCTTAGATGGTTTCTTGGGTCTTCTATGAAGCTTCGTAGCTCCTTGGATAATAATATTCCAGGTATTTTCAGTGATTCTATTAGCTCTTTTGCAGTCTTATTGAACTGGTTTATCCACTTGTATGCTATTTCTATTTTTATTCGACCTAGAGCATAGTCTATGAATGTATCTTTGAGTTTTTGTTCTAGTTCTTTGAATATTTTTGCTTCTTTTCCCTTGAGTTTAAATGTTCTTTTTGGATCGTATTGGTCTAGTATTGTTATTAGTCTCTTGTATATGATTTTCCATTCTGGAATTTCAGGAATAGCTGTTTGCAGTACTTGTTCTTTGCCTTGTATTGTTGTTTTCAAGGAAGCCTCTACCTCTACTGAGGATTATTTATTGTCGGTTAAACATATATGTTGAACGTTAATAGTTATTTCTTGGTGATTTTGCTTCGTGATTAAGTGTAGTTATTTGTTGAGGAGTAGTAAGGGAAAGACTATTGGTATTGACCTAGTCGTAGAGGGTAATAGAATTAATGACGTAGTTATCTTTGGTGATTTCTTTGCCTATCCTCCCGGAATTATTGACGAACTCCAAAGCTCATTAAAAAATTGTAGGTTAAATGAAGTTAAGGACGTGGTTTATAGGATTTGTAGTAGGGGTAAACTCGTCGGCATTGATGCTGATGACATTGTTAATGTTATATTTAAGGCTATTGAGGAATGCTAGGTTTTCTTTATCTTTTCCTCTGCTATTCTTGGGCATAGAGGATCTCCTTCGTTTAGTCCGTAAAATACCATTAGCGATCTTGCAAAGCATCCTGACCTACATTGCTCTTTTAGAGGGCATGTAAGGCATGGTTTTGGTAGTCTGCTTGGACTTACTATTTCTTTTATGGTCTTATTTTCCTGATATTCTCTAAGTGCTTCAATGAATTTCTTGTCTCTAATGTTTGAGAATGCTAGGTCTATTACGTCACATGCAAGTAGTCTTCCTGCGGGATCTATATCTTGTACGCTATATGTTCGGCAAAAGTACGATGCTATGTGTCTTGATTTTACAATTAATGGTGCAAAGGGTGTACACCATAGTGATGAAGGGTAACCATACATATCGGATAGCTTATCTAGAGTTTTTACTGCATGTAAGTATTCCCATGCATCTACGTATATTTTATTTGTAAGAGCTCTACCTGAGGGCATTACTGGTATTACTGCTATTCTATCTACTTCTAAGTTCATGGCTATCTTAAAGTAATCTTCAATGTACTTGTAGTTTAGCTTATTAATAGCCATTACCGTTGATATTTCAACTCCATGTTCCTTAAGAACCTTGTAGCCATTTATAGTTTTATCGAATGTTCCTATACCCCTTATTTTCTCATGTACATGTTTTGGTCCATCAATACTTACGTAGACGTATACCTCATGGTTGTACAACAGCTTAGCTTTTTCTGGTGTTACATGAATAGCATTTGTAACCATTGATATTGATATGTCGTAGTCTCTAAGCCTACTCAGTATTAATGGTAAATGGGGGTGTAATAGTGGTTCTCCTCCACTTAATCCTACATGTGATATTCCTAGTTCACCTATTTCATCTATGAATCTCAGTTTTTCATCTAGTGTTAATTCTTTTAACTTGATGAATCTTGATGTATAGCAGTGTATACAGTTTAAGTTACATTTTGCTGTGAATATCCAAATTATTGTACTTGGAATTATCATTATCTTATCTACCCTTATGTCTAACCACGTAGAGTTAGAGTGACATTATAAGTATTCTTGAAGAAATGACTAGGATTCCCTCTCGTCCTTAATGAGTATGTCTATTAGTTTTAGTACTGCTCTCTTAGCTTTATTGAATTGTTCTTTAATGTACTTTCTACTACTATTTACAATTAATAGGTGATATAGGTTGTTTAATGCTATTAATCCATTAAATACTTCATTATCATCAATTACTAGGTATTTATCCTTCTTATCACCGTAATTGCCTTCCCAGCACTTAATTATAACTACTCCATGTTTTTCGGATAAGTCATTCAATATATCTTTTGCTATGGTGTATAGTCTGATGACTTTATCTCTATACTCGCTTAGTCTCCTAATTTCCATTGATTTAATGTATTCCTTTAACTTTAGGTACTTATCTGCAGTCATATTGTATCAACGTGGAGGGTTTTTCAGTAGCGCTCGGTTTTCATCACCTTTGCTTTTCAGCGCTGGTTCACTTCTTCATCACTTGTATAGTTGGTTTATGAGGGTTTATGTATGTTGTTTTCTTTGTTTAAGGTTATTAGTGGTAGTTGAGTATAGTTGCTTTGGTGAATGATTCTTGAAGGACGTGGTTCGTGATGTTGTTCGGAGGCTTGTATTTTATGCTGTAACCAGGGTTCCTAGAGATGTATATAATGCTTTGAGGAGAGCTCTGGTTGAGGAAACGAGTGATATTGCTAGGACTTGTTTGGAGTTTTTGGTTAAGAACGTAGAATATGCTATGAGGAATAAGGTTCCTGTTTGCCAGGATACGGGAGTTTTGTGTTTTAACCTCGTTGTTGGCGAGGATTTTCCTGTTAAGTCTAAGTTAAGGAGCATAATTCATGATGTAGTACGTGAGCTTACCATGGAGGGGTTTTTGAGGCCTAATGCTGTTCACCCGTTTACTAATGTTAATAGTGGTGATAATATTGGTAGGTTTATTCCTTGGATCGATTATAGTTTAGTTGAGGGTAGTGATCTTAGGGTAAGTGTTATTGTTAGGGGTGGTGGTAGTGAATTTGTTGCGAAACTGTACACTATACCTCCTGTTAAAGGATTAGGTGCTGTTAGGAAGGCTGTGCTTGAGGCGATAATTGATGCCGGTCCTAAGCCTTGCCCACCGGTTATTGTTGGTGTTGGTATTGGTGCTACAGCTAGTATTGCTCTAAAGCTTGCTCAAAAGGCTTTGTTTAGAAAAATAGGTGTTAGGCATCCTGATAAACGTGTTGCAGGATTTGAGGAAAGCTTATTGCTCGATATTAATAGGCTTGGCATAGGCGTCCATGGGTTTGGAGGAAAGACTACAGCTCTCGATGTTAAGGTTGAATATTCTCATAGACACGTAGCATTATATTCTGTAGGTGTTGTGTTGAGCTGCTGGGCTCTTCGTAGAGCTTCAGCAATAATACATAGTGATGGAAAAGTTGAATATGATGGTGATGAGGTATGGGACTAAGGATATTAAAACTCAAAACACCTTTATCGGATAACGATGTAAGAGCGCTAAAGGTTGGAGATGTTGTTTACTTAACCGGCATCATAGTAACTGCAAGGGATCTTGCACATAAGAAAGCGGTAGAGTTATTGAAGTCTGGAGGCAGTTTACCACTAAGCCTTAGAGGATTAGCTGTTTTCCATGCAGGCCCTATAGTAAGGAAAGAGGATGGCAAGTGGAGGATAATTGCTATAGGTCCTACAACGAGTACTAGGATGGAGAACATAGAATACGACTTCATCAAGTTAACTGGAGTTAAAATGGTTATTGGTAAAGGAGGTATGGGGGAGAAGACTCGTAGAGCGTTAAAGGAGTATTGTTGTGTTTATGCTGTTTATCCTGGTGGAGCTGCAGCTATAGCACCTACCATGATTGAAGAGGTTGTTGATGTTTATTGGCTTGAACTAGGTATTCCTGAAGCATTATGGGTTTTAAAGGTAAGAGATTTTGGACCCTTAATTACAGTTATGGATTCTCACGGAAATAACCTCTACGAGGATGTCATGAGAAATGCTAGGGAAGTTTATAAAAGTTTAACGTAAGCGGGATTAAACCTACTATGGTAATGTTTTTTAACCTCAATTATAATCATTGTGAATATATTAATCTCGGGTATAGTGAATGCACTTAAACATAATGAAGTCTAGTGACCTAGTAGTATTAGTTGAAGCCGTAAAGCTTGCTGAGGAAATTAAGCCTAGTCAGCATGCTAAAAGAGAGGTGTTTAAGAAGCATAGAATACTTGGTACTGATAGAGATAGAATGCTAACAGCACTATTCTATAGCATAATGAAGCGACAAGGAATATTAGATAAGGTTATATCAAGGGTAACTGGCGTTGAAAGCCCATTAATACTCGACCCATGGCTTAGAGCAGCACTACGTGTTGCAGTAGAGCTCATACTCTTCCATGAAACTCCACAACCAGTTATGAAGTTTCTTAGATGGAAAGTAGCATCATATTTATCCAATATTACCCACCCATACGTGGGCATGTATTATTGGAAACTAATAGATAAGATTAAGGAGTATAAGTTTAGTCCTAAAGATGAAGTTGAAGAATTAGAATTCAAGTACATGCTTCCAAGATGGTTTATAGAAAAAATGATGAGCATTCTCAGTACCGAAGAAGCTAATGACTTGTTCAAGGCATTAAATAGGAAACCATTGATAAGTGTAAGAGTAAATACATTGAAGGCAACCGTGGAGGAGGTCTTAAAGGAGTTAAGGAAGGAGGGAATAAAGCCTATACAAAGTCCTAGAATACCAGTTGTGATAAAATTTAAGGGTCCATTTAACTTCGATAAATCACCATTATATAGGAATGGGAAGATAATTATACAGGAAGAAGCATCTGTAGCTGCATCACTTATACTAGCTCCTCGTCCTGGTGAAGTTGTTGTTGATTTGTGTGCTGCTCCTGGAGGTAAAACAACACACCTAGCAGAAATAATGAAAAACAAAGGAAAAATATATGCATTTGACATAGATAAGAGGAGATTAAAGAGAATGAGAATGCTCTTAAAGAGATGTGGTATAAGCATAGTAGAAATATTTGAAGAGGATAATTCACGAGCACCAGAGATACTTGGAGAGGAAGTAGCTGATAAAGTCCTCCTTGACCCTCCATGTTCATCTGATGGAACTATAGCTAAGAACCCCGAGTTAAGGTGGAGGATTAGACCAGATAAAATACCCGAACTAGCTAGAATGCAGTACATGATGCTTGAAACAGCAGTTAAGCTCGTAAAACCGGGAGGTAGAATACTATACTGTACATGTAGTATGTTCCCTGAGGAAAATGAAGAGGTAGTTGAAAAGCTCTTAAAAGAACATAAGGAAATAAGGTTAATTGAATTATCAACACCATATAGTCCAGGTTTTCTTAAGGGTACTATGAGGGCTTGGCCTCATAAGCACGATACAATAGGTTTCTTCTATGCATTATTGGAGAAAACCGAGAAGAAGTAAATAGTTATGCGTTAATATAGTATTAGTGATTTTCTATGGAAAGTAATATATGTAGGCTTAGTTTAAGATATTAATGGTGATTATGGTTTGAAGTATGGTTCTCCTAAGGTAATTCACTATACTTCTGTTAAAGCAGAAGATGTGGCTAATGCTAGAGGGACTAGAATTAGGGTATTGATAAGTAAAGATGATGGAGCGCCTACATATGCTATGAGGTTTTTCGAAATGGATCCTCAAGGACATATACCTGAACATAAGCATCCATGGGAGCACGAAATATTCGTGATTAAATGTAAATTAGGGGTAAAGATTGGAGGAGAATACTATGAAGTAGATGAAGGAGCTGCAATATACATATCGCCGAACATGCCTCACGAATACTGGGATATAGGTAGGGAAGTAGTACAATTCATATGCACTATCCCGCATAAACCTACAGCAGAGGATAAGCAGTAGGTCTAGGTCTAAGGTATTGGTTTATTTTTTATGAGCTAAACCTACTATGTCATCCCATTTCTTAAACCCCATAAAGTTCATGTACTTTACTATTCCCTCTATAATTTCCTTAAAGATTACGGGTCCTTTATCTATTATTGCTGATACCACTTGTACGGCTTTAGCACCTGCAAGAGCTAATTCAACTGCTGTTCTCCAATCATATACTCCACCGCAACCCATAATGTCAATGCCATATTCGGCGTATATTGTATAGATTACTCTAACAGCAATTGGATGTATAGGTTTACCTGATAGGCCTCCAAACTTTGCTGTTAATACTGGTTTAAACGTGTAGACGTCTATGTACATTGCTTTAACTGTATTTATTGCTGTTATGCCATTAGCTCCTGCTTCTAGAGCCTTACCCGCAACATCAACGACGTTGTCAACAGCACCAACCTTAACTATAACTGGTATTTTTACTGTTGAGGCTACAGCTGAGACAACACTATATGTTAGCTTTGGGTCCGATCCTATATCAAGGCCCATGCCCTTAACATGAGGGCAACTGAGGTTTAATTCAACGCCAGAAGCACCGCTTTCTTCAGCTACTTTAGCTAACTTGACATACTCTTCCTTACATTTACCAGCAATACTAACTATTACTGGTTTACCAAGATCCTTAATGCTTCTTATAAGTTCTGGTATGGAGTTTATCCCCGGGTTTGCCAGTCCAACAGCATTAATATAACCACCTGTGGGTAAAGGGACGAGTATGGGCGGGTTATAGCCTTCCCTAGGCTCTACAGTAATACTCTTAGTTACAATGCTTCCAGGCGATCCTTCAAGAATAACTCTTCTAAGAAGGTAGGGGTTATCATCTAAGACTCCTGAACCCTTAACCAACGGGTTATCCAACCTAATACTAGCAATAGTAGTAGTGAGGTCTATTTCAGGTACATTCAACTGTTCTTCACCTAGCATTTAGTATTTTTTCTACATAATCTTTAACTGTAAACCATGGCCCATCAATGCATAGGAGTAGCCCTTTACCGAGAGCGCAGCTACCACATACACCCATACCACATTTAACGATTGACTCAGCTATAACCTTAGCATCATAATATCCTAGCTCGTATAGCTTAAGTGATAAAGTTCTTAACATATCTGATGGACCACAAGCTATAAACTCATAACCATCATACATGTCTATTATCTTGTCAATAAGTTCTGTTACTAAACCCTTAAATCCAGCACTACCATCATCTGTTGCTACATG
>CAYPZO010000002.1:7930-18670 GCA_964415135.1 uncultured Desulfurococcales archaeon
GGGTAAGTTCGCTTAAATGAGGTGTTATCTTTTGAGCGAGAAGAGAAAAGATTACTTTAAAATATCTCTTGAATACCACAAGTTTTATGGAGGGAAAATAGAGGTTATACCCAAGGTTCCAATAGAGAAGTTAGAGGATTTCGCTATATGGTATACTCCAGGTGTAGCGGGACCTTGTAAGGCTATTAGTAGAGACACTAAACTTGTCTTTGAGCTTACGAGTAAGTGGAACATGATAGCTGTTGTAACTGATGGGACACGTATCCTAGGATTAGGGAACATTGGTCCGCTTGCTGGGTTACCCGTTATGGAGGGTAAAGCACTATTATTTAAGTATCTTGGAGGTGTTGATGCCGTTCCATTATCTATTGGTACAACTGATGCAGATAAGTTTATTGAAGTAGTTAAGTTATTGGAGCCAAGCTTTGGAGGTATTAACTTAGAGGATATCGAGAGCCCTAAGTGCTTCTACATACTCGAAAGGTTAAGAGAAGAACTAAACATACCTGTATGGCATGATGATCAGCAGGGAACAGCACTCGTAACTCTTGCAGGATTAATTAACGCATTAAAAATAGTTGGTAAAAAGCTTCAGGAAGTAAGGATAGCAATTATTGGTGCAGGAGCAGCTGGTACATCTATTGCAAAATATCTTATGAAAGCTGGAGTAAAACCTGGAAACATAATAATGGTTGATAGTAAGGGAATACTACATCCAGATAGACCTGACTTGAAGAAACCAGATCCATGGCTTAAGTGGAAGAAATGGCTAGCAGAAGTGACAAATGCTGAGAGAAGAACAGGACATATACCAGAAGCTATGAAGGACGCTGACGTAGTAATTGGCGTTTCAAGACCTGGCCCAGGAATTATTAAGAAGGAATGGATTAAACTCATGGCTAGTAACCCAATAGTTTTTGCTGAAGCAAACCCAGTACCAGAAATATGGCCTTGGGAAGCTAAGGAAGCTGGTGCAAGGATAGTAGCTACTGGTAGAAGTGATTTCCCTAATCAAATAAATAATAGCCTTGGATTTCCTGCAGTATTTAGAGGAGCATTACAGGTTAGAGCAAGGAAGATAACAGATGAAATGTGTATTGCAGCAGCATACGCCATAGCCAAACATGCCGAGGAGAAAGGTATAGATGAAGAACACATCATACCGACTATGGAGGATACAGAACTATATGTAAAGGAAGCTATAGCTGTCGCCCTCAAGGCTATGGAAGAAGGTATTGCTAGAAGGAAAGTTTCAAGACAAACACTTGAAGAGGAAATTAGAGAAATAATATACAGAGCTCAGGAAATTACCAAACACCTCTATAGACAAGGATTTATAAGGAAATCACCAAGTATTTAAAGGTAATAAGGTTAATCAACTCCAAATACTAAGTAGAGACCAGAGGAAAAGATCTATCATGATATTAAGGAAAAGCCTAAGTGAAGAACTAAGAAACGTAACTAGAACTTTACAAATAGCATTAGCTAAATTACAAATGGCAATAGAATTTTTAGGTAATAAGGAAAAGAGAAGATCATTCATAATGAATGTAACATTATTAACAGCAGTTCATGGAATACCCGTAACACCAGATATGATGGGAGGAATGTACTTTAATGACGCATTAAGTGACCTAAAGAAAGCAAGCAAAAGGTTAAGAAAACTTATAACTAAGCTAAAGAAAAAGAGGGTATCCCTAAGGCTACTTAACCTCCTATCAACAATAGAAATAAAGCTAAACGAACTAGATAACATAACTAACGATCCTATTAAGCTTAAGGAGGAATTAAACAATATAATAATGTTACTTCAAGAAGCACGCACATTAGTTGAATTAGAGGCATCTACTGTTTAATGAGGTCACGTATTGATCTCAGTATATTTAGTATTTCAAGTAAATGTCCCTCAATATACTTAATGTTTCCTTGAATTCTCTTAGAACCTAAGTAGAAGTATCTTATCTCCACAGCTTTCGCATAGTGAGCTAACATGTTCAGCCTTTCAATAACGAGATTTAAATCATAAGTTAATTCATAGCTCCAAGCAGCAGACCTAGCCAGTTCTACAACTAGTGCATGTACTTCTTCAAATAGCTGTGACGCCTTACCATCCATTATTAATTGAGTTAGATTACGAACAGCATTATCTAGCATTCTTATAGCTTTCTCAACTACTTCTTCAGGATTCCTTAATCTATCTCTCCCACTCATTTCAGGTATAAAGTATAGTTAATATAAGTAGGAAATATTCTTTATTGAAATACACCTAGTAGTGTGCAAGGGAGTAATAAGTATGGCATCGCCATTCGAAAAGATACCAACAATACCAAGATATGAAGATATTGTTAGTAAGGTTACGTCTAGATATAGGAAGCTCTTAGATAGTCTTAGAAAGCATAAAGTTAAGGTAAAGGAAAAGGAAATTAGGAAGCTTAACCTTGTCCACGATATATTGTCCTCAAGCCTAAATACTATGGTTAGAAAATTACCATATGTTGACAGTATTCATCCATTCTATAGGGATTTACTTGATGTACTAGTAGGTTATGATGATTATAAGAAGGCTGTAGTAAGATTAGCTAGAGCCATTAAGCTAATCGATAGAATTCATAGGGAATATTTAAACTTAATAAAGATTTGTGATGACCCCATAGAGGTTAAGAGATTAAGAAAGCAGGGTATTGGTAGAATGATGTCAGTGTTAAAGAGGAATAAGAAATACATAAACTTTCTTGCAGATAATATTGCCAAGCTAAGAAAAATACCATCCATAGACCCTGAAAAACCTACGATAATTGTTGCTGGTATGCCTCAAGTAGGTAAATCTACGTTAGTTAAGAGGATATCAACAGCAAAAACCGTAATAGCATCATATCCGTTCACTACGAAGAGCTTAGTACTTGGGCATTTAAAAGTAAACCATAACGTTGTCCAAGCAATAGATACACCAGGACTACTAGATAGGCCATTGGGTAAGAGAAATACTATTGAACTACAAGCCATAATGGCTTTAAAGCACATTAAGGGTGTAATAGTTTACCTATTTGATGCTTCAATTAACAGCTACTACACCGTTGATGAACAATTAAATGTTCTTAAAGATATACTAAGCTCCTTTAACAAGGAGGTAATTGTGGCAATAAATAAGATAGATGAAGCAGATAAAGACAAAGTAGAAAAAATAACACATGAATTAAGTAAAATGGGATTCAACATCGTGTTCAAGATTAGTGCATTAAAGGGTATTGGAGTTAATGAACTACTCTCACATACTCTTAAAGTATTGTTAAAAGAGGTCTAAGAAAGAATTGAAGACCAAAATTTTAGTTAAAATACATGGCAATGTAAATATTAATATGATAGAATGGATTAAAGGAATTATAGCTAAGGTGTATGACAAGGCTTCTTCAAAGGGGATGGAGATACCATTAATAGTCGAATTACATATCTTCGAAAACACTGATATGCTAAATACATATATAGACTTTGAAGCTTTACGCATGGGCGTTAAAGCGTATAGTAAGGGGTTTATAGCATATCACGATGCATGGACTGGTATACCTAGACTGTTCTTCTCTGTGGAAAGTTTAAATAAGCTGGAATTAGCGGTAGCTGAAGGCGTTGTAGAACATGAGTCTATGCATAGTATAATACATAGAGATGTAAGGTACTACATAGTATCTATACCACTACAATTATATGAGCTCGTAAACCGAGATAAAATGGACATTAATGAGGCATGGGGTATCACCTATTTGGCTTCACTAGTTATAAAGGACTATGAAGTTACATTAAATCTAGTTAAACTAGGAATTATAGATAATCAAGTAAAATACCATGAATACCTATTAAAGGAGGCAAGCTATAATAAACTTAATGAACAATTACTAAATTACCTACCATATAAGTTGATAACAATACTTACCTTCTTTAAACCTATAGCATCTGCAATACCGCTACTGAAGACCGAGCACGGCAATTACGTTAAGAGCCTTATAGAAAATTATATCAATATGCTACCAAGCTTTAAATGCATATTAAGAAAATTGATAAACGTAATTCCATCAATTTTAGGAGATCTAGATTTAAAAATAACTTACCTGATTAAGAATGTAATTAGCTATGTAGGATATTAGAGTTTAACTATTATATTCTTTGTTATGAGGATGCCTGGTACACTTTCTAGCTTCTTTACAAGCTCTTTAACCTTATTAAGTCTTCCATGAACTAGTATTAATTCGAGACATCTATGTTCATCTAAGTGCATATGTATTGATGACTTGATTATGTCTAGGAACTCATGTTGTATGCTAGTTAGTCTAGGTGCAATGTTAGGTCTATCATGTTCATATAATACTCCGATAGCGCCAGCAACTTCTCCTTCTCTTTCAAGTAGCCATGAGTAATCGGCTACGTATCTAAGAACAGCCTCAGCTACAGCATGAGATCTACTTGGTAATCCTAACTTCTTAATAATGCTATCTAGGTCTTCAACAAGTTTTCTTGGAAGGGATACACCCGTCTTTACTACTGTTCTACTCAAAGCCTATTACCCTATTTTAATTAAGGGTTAAATTCATATTTAATATCTTTCCGCTTGGCTTCTTGAATTAAGGGCATTATAGTTTAATATAACCTTTCTTGAATATTATATAGTTACGAGGAGTATGGACAATAGCCTAAACATTAGGTTTGCTTCAGAGAAGGATTATGATAAGGTACTTGAATTGGCTAGTGAGGTATTTGGATACTACGATTACTATTACATATCCTCTAGTCTATATAGAACTAGAATTATACTACTTGAGTTAAATAATGAAGTAATAGGTTTTGCTCAACTATATTTAGTTAAGGTTAAGGAGTTAGGGTTAAGGATAGGTGTTATCTACTACATGGGAGTAAAGGTTAGGTATCAAGGAAGAGGTTATGGTAAAATACTCTTAGATGAAAGTGAGAAGTATTTTATTCATCGAAAAGCTGATTTAATTATCGCCACGACGAGAAAAGAGAATATTAGAGTTCAGAAGCTTTTTAGCTCTACGGGGTACATGGTTTATGATATATTTGACTTAAGTATTAGATGTGGTTGGGATTTAGTAGACTTATTGTTAAGTATCGCTTATGCATATGAAGACGATGTGATCATGATTAAGCAATTAACAAATAAGGTTCCTTGCCTTACGGATACCATGCATTGAAGAAGGTATTTAGACTAGAGTTTTTTAACCTAACGATGTGTTAAGCACTTTTTAATAGCATTATGGTGTGGAGGAGTGTATGGCATTTATGATGCTACAAATGACCTTAGCCTAGAATTTCCATCTAATAAGGTGATAGTAAAGTATGATGATAAATCGGGTATTATGGAGTATCGTAGAATTCATAAGAATGAAGGTAAACTTATCATTAACAAGGTTATTAGTGGGGGTATTAGACTTCACATAAATCCGACTTATCCAATACTATTACCAATATGTATAGCAAGATATATACTAGTGGTATTGGAAAATCCCGTAACACTTGCTCCGAACGAAATCATTGAAGGTTACATTACAATCCCTATAGACATTGCGAGCTATGTTGAGGAATACGATGGAGCTACAACACTAGTTGACGTATTTAATGAAGGTAAAATAAAGTATACATTATATGGACCATTAGAAGGAGGTCATTTAGCCAGGTACTATAAGACGAGGTTCCACTTACATGAACCTAGAGTTAAGCCCTTTATTGAAGCATTAGCTAAGGTAGCTATCATTAATAGGAGTGCTTATTGGATAACACTATCAAGAATACTCATAGATTGTAAGTACCTAAAATTATACTATGATCCTCCACACAATGCTTATACACAATATCTTGAAATAATAGCTGCTTCACGAAGATACGCTAAGGTTATATATTCTTCACCATTTAAGCCATCCGTTATAGAGGCTTTAAAGCCACCAATATTTAGAGGCTTTAAGCCATCGCTTAAGCTTCATGGAACATTGATGAAGTGGGGTGTTTAGGGTTTGAATGAAGAGTTTGTGAGGAGGTTTGTAAATCAAACATTAACGGCGATAATGTCTATAGATTGGCTTCAAATATTTTGGATGATATTATTCATAGTAGCTGGAATTTCATTAGCATACCTGATAAGGTTGTTAATGAGGAGAACCCTCATAAAGGTAATGGAGTATGCAACCTTAAAAACTATTGAAAGAATAGTATTTTACTCGCTATCAACTATAGTCGTGTTATTAGCCATTAGTAGTGCTGGCATAGATATTTCAGGTATAGCTTTTGCAGGAGGAATTATAGGTATTATTCTCGGTTTTGCAACTCAAACAATAATAGCAAACTTCTTTGCAGGACTCTTCCTATATTGGGATAAACCATTTAGTATAGGGGATTTCATTGAAGTTGATAATACTTTAGGACATGTAATAGAAATATCGCTATTATCAACACGTATAAAGACTCTAGATGGAATTCATGTTAGATTACCTAATGAGAAGGTGTTTACCGCGAGAATAGTTAACTATTCTAAACACGTAGCTAGAAGATTAACATTTATAGCATCAATATCTTATAGGGAGGACGTTAAACAAGCATGTGAGGTAATTAGGAGAGTAGTAAATGAGCATCCATTAGTACTTGTTGATCCTAAACCAATAGTTTACGTTAAGGAATTAGCTGATAGTGGTGTAAATATTGAGGTATATGTATGGGTTCCTAGTAGACTATGGCTTGAAGCATATACTGATATACTATGGAGGATAAAGAAGGCATTAAGTGATGCAGGTATAGAAATACCATTCCCACAAAGAGATGTATGGTTTAGATCACCACTAGAAATAAGGGTTAACTTAAAGGAATTTGAAAGCGTAAGCGATGTACTGAGGCATACGGGTTTAGAGCAAGAATATGTAGCTGAAGAAGCCTAGATTACACCTGTCAATAATATCTTCTTCAACTTCATTAAATACACTTTATCAAGCCTAAATGATTCCAATTTCCTAATAGTTCTCTCAACAGGGTATTCTACCTTATATATTTTGAATACGTTCTTGTTTAAGTCGAGTATACCATAGGAAGCTCGTGCATCACCATCTCTTGGCTGACCTATACTACCTGGATTAAATACCTTGATACCTGCGAGGTCTCTAAGGAAGGGTATGTGTGTATGCCCTAGCAATATTACTCCTGTGGTCTTATTGTGATTGAATAAACTTACTGAATTAATTATCATCTCCCTTAACTCCTTATCACTTATCTTAGGTTCAACATAACCATATAGAGGGTCAGCTGGCGCTCCGTGAACTATATAAAATATGGCATTACCTAAGTCTATTCTGGTTCTAAGTGGGAGACTTGCAAGCCACTTCATCTGGCCATGAGATAATAGCTTCATGGTAATGTTCTTTCTCGTATATACGCTTATATCGTGTATTTCACTTCTACACCTACAGTCAGCGTTGAATGCTACTGCGTGGTCATGATTGCCTCTCACGATTATCTTTGGCCTTAATTCTTTTATAATGTCTATTACGTGATGTGGTTCCGGGCCATAATCAACGAGGTCTCCTAGGACAAAAACTTCATCCCATCTATCAACATGTGCAAGTACCGCTTTCAATGCATCTAAGTTTCCATGTATATCCGAGAGTATGAGTATCCTCAACCCCTTATCCCGTTACCTATCATGTATTTTCTTCTTGACTCATGTCTCACCATTATTACTTTGGTCTAATTATAATACTGGGGTTTTTAAATCATCATTCTCATCACTTACTTAAACTAAACATATTGGTCAGCGAGTACATCAAGTATCCTATTCGCTGTCTCAGCTAAATACTTTGCGAAATCTGATGATAGTAACTTTACGGGACTCCCTATGTAGTTCTCAATGGTCGGAATATAGGGTATTACTCCTAGAATACGTGTATTAAAGTCCTTAGCTAACTTAACTGACATAGGAGTTTTACTTAGGCTCATGTTCTCTATAATACCTATAATCTCTCTGTTCATGCTATTAACTATTTTCATGAACTTTTCTACAGCTTTAATTGACAATATATGTGGTGTTGTTATTGCTATTACTTTTTGCTTTTCTATTAATCTCAAGATATCAAGTAATTCGTCACTCGTCCCGGGAGGTAGGTCAATGAATAGGAAGTCGAGTTTACTCCATCTAGTTATTGCAAATAATTCTATTATTGCATTACTTATACCACTTCCTCTTAAAGGCATTGGTTCATCCTTAGTGTAATAGGCTATACTCATAAATTCAGTCCCATATATTTGTGGAGGTGTAACTCCTTTCTCTTCTTCAGGATAAATATTTTGCAAATCTATGCCTAAGATTATGTGACATGAGGGACAATTAAAGTCTAAATCCATTAATCCAACACTGTATCCTTTTCTAGCCATTACAAGTGCAAGGCTTGTAGCTATTAAACTCTTACCTACACCTCCCTTACCACTACCTACAGCAATTACGTTTCTTACGTCTTTTAACCTTTTATTAATTACCGTAAGCCTAGGATCTATCATCATTTTGCTCAACCTTTATCTCCTCAATGTATACTCCTCTCCCCTTAACTAAGCTAAAATCAATACTACCACACCTAGGGCATTTAACGTAAGCGTAAACAGCTTCTGGTACGAAATGTATGTTCTCTAGTACCTCGTTGCTTAGATTTACGTCCTTTAAACTCCATGTATGACCACATACATTACATTTGAAAAAGGCATCCTCCTCGTTAAATATAAAATTCGTATTAGCTAGAGGTGTATCCTTAACTAGTTCATTTAATGCATACTTGAATATATCTAGATCTATTGACTGTAATTTACCTATCCTGATTTTCACTTCAACAACCTTGCCCTTGTAATTTCTAATATAGTTAAGCACAGTTTCTACTACAGCTTCAGCTAAAGCCCATTCATGCACTTCCAGCACCCTATAGCAAAGTAATAGTTAAAGTAGATCTATAACTTATCTTTATTTTTCACAAAAGACCTACGAGCATGCTCTTGGGCTTTTCAACTACATTACCGATAAACACTTCGACAAACATGTATACGATCTTAAATAGTTGTTGAGCAGCAGTATTTGATGCTATAGCCATCGAGTTAGGGTATATTTCAAAAACATATTGGTCTCCATCCTCAGTTTCAGCCATTATATAGATCATGTCATAAAGTTTTTCTTCATACATCATTACTCCTTTACTCTCCTTAAGACACTTAATATTACCTAAAAAGGCCTTAAATTTATCAATTAATTTACTAACATCTCCATCTAAGGACTTTAGCAATTCCTCGTATTCTCTGTCAGTTAACTCTACTATACCATAGGAGCGTGTGAGGTCTCTAAATTCATAAATACTAAGCTTCACGTTTCCACGTAAAGTAAGATAACGTATACCCCTTAATAATAATTACCTACTACTTAAGTGTGTAGAGTACTCCACATAGTATAATGTAGTCTCCTTTACATACTCTTAATTAATGTGGAGCTTAGTTAAACTTACATAGGGTAAGTAAGGCCATGAAGAAGGAAAACGTTGAGCAAGACGAACTTGATAAAATAATAAAAGCATTAGCTCATCCTGTTAGGAGGAAAGTTATTGAGGAATTAGCTAGTGAAGGTAGTTTAAGCTACAAAGAGCTTATGGATAGAACAGGAGTAGAAGACTCAGGAACATTTGGTTTCCACCTTAGAAATCTTAGAGGCTTTGTAGTAAAGAATGAGAGAGGTGAATATCAGCTTACAGAACTTGGCTGGAAAGCATATGAGGTACTAAAGATATTAAAGGGAAGAGTTGAAGAAAAGCCTAAACCTAAAGAAGAGGAAGTTAAGAAGGAGGAAGAGAAGTGGAGAATTAGAGTAATAGAAGATCATATCTCATTTATCTTAACGAAAAATATGCTTGAGAAGCTTAAGAATGAGAGAACCAAGCTACATGTACGTGATGTAATTAAGCTGATTATCGAAGAGGATGTTCCACGCGAATTATTTGATGAGATAGTTGAATATATTGAGGACGTCACAATAGTTTATACGCCTAAAGAGTTAATTGACTTAATTCAATTAAAATCACGTGATGTAATAACTATAAGGCTTATAGATAAGTTAAAGAAGAAAGAACATCATCCACTCGAAGAGGAATTAGATAAAACTATAACAAGTAGTTTAAGGGGAATGATATCAGCTATATCTTCAGGAATACTCTCAATAATACCATCAATAACATCTGAAATAATTGAATCGCTATCATTCGTATCCAAGAGAATGAAATTAGTATATTCAGGACCCATAGAATTAGATAATGCAAGTAAGGTATCTATAAGATCTACTGCATCGGCTTTTACCATAAAGGTGTTAAAGAATATAGATAAGCCACATCTCTTTGTATGGAGTAAGGGCAGAGAATATGTATGGGATTATGAAGTAAAGGAAGTTAACGGAACTAAATGCCTGTTCTTTAACAGTAAACGTTGTAAAGTGGAGTTAAAACTACCTGTCCAAAACATAAAGGAGGTCTCCATTAGAGCTAATGCTAGTGCTATTAACTTAGAAGGTGAGGAAAGTTTAAGAGCTATTGACCTAGATACAACGTCATGTAGTTTATCTATGAACCTGAGAAGAGTACTTTTAGAAAAATTAAGTATACGTGGTACTTCAAGTGCTATGAAAGCAGAGGTAAGTTACGGGGAATTTGAAGGCGAAAGCATTATCAATACTGATGT
>CAYPZO010000002.1:18770-32371 GCA_964415135.1 uncultured Desulfurococcales archaeon
AAGCAGAGGTAAGTTACGGGGAATTTGAAGGCGAAAGCATTATCAATACTGATGTTACCTCAAGCGCAGTAAATGTTAAGTTAAGTGTACCTGTATCAACATCTATATATGCGTTATGTGAGAATGGTTATAGTTGTGCAGGAACAATAGAAGTTGATGGAGAGAAACACTTATACTATAAAGACCCAGACTATGATAAATCGAAATCCAAGTTAAGAGTAAAACTACAATGTAAAACGAGTGCGGTAAAAATATCAGTAACTAGAGTGAAAACCTAAGAATAAATTTGGTAAACTATATAGTTTCAACAACATGAAATCCATCTAATATATAGCTTTTATAGCCCTAATACCTAGAAGTTATATGTGACGTCTATGGCATTTAAACCAGTAAAGTTTACTAGAAAAGTTCAGTTGACAGGAGGATCAACACTTACGGTTTCTCTACCTAAGGAGTGGGTTAAGGTTATTAATCTTAAGCAAGGAGATGAAGTACATATCTACATGCTACCGGATAATACGTTAAAGATCGTGCCCGCTAAAGCAATTAAGCCCCCAGTACTTGAAACAAGCATTAGGATATCGAGAACAATGAGCCCTGGAGCATGTATCAGAGAATTTACTTCGAGATATCTATTGGGTTTTAATATAATTAGAGTATCTTTTGACGAGAGAACGGACGTTCATAGGAAGGTTTTGAGAGAGACCATTATGAAGAGAATGATAGGTGTGGAAGTAGTTGAGGAATCTGCTGATGAATTTGTAGTGCAAGTGTTAACGGATTATAGGTCATTACCTGTAAGGCAAGCTCTACAAAGAATGGCTAGAACGGCGAGTAATATGTTAGAAGACGTACTTCCCAATATTGTTGAGCAGGATAGGAAGATTTTACTAGACGTAATTGAAAGAGATAATGTTGTTGATAAATTTTATCTCTTTCTCTCGAGGCAGATAAATGCTATAATGCTTGGATTAGCTCTACCTAGTGAAATAGGTGTTGAGGATTTACTTACGGCAACCTTACTAAGAGCATGTGCAAAGAGTATTGAGAGAGTTGCAGATCATGCAGCTTCTATTGCACGAATACTCACACTAACACCTTGTGGAAGTATTAAGGCTTCTGGTAAGGATATTGTTGAGGAAGTATTAAAGATGGGCGATATATCTCATAATCTATTCAATGAAGCATTAAATGCGTTATTTAAATCCAATCCCATACTTGCACACCACGTAATAGATAAGGTTGCTATTGTTAGAGGTATTGAGTACAAGATTTTAAGGAAAATAGTTGAATTAAAACAATATCCTCAAGCAATAGTAGCTTTAAGAACAGTTATTGAGAGTTTAAGAAGAGTTGCTGATTATAGTGCTGATATATCTGAAGTGGTAATAGATTTAAATAGCGAAAAACCATCGTAAAGTAATTAAATCAGAGGATATACATACTTACCCCTGAGGTGAAATTTAGGTGAGCGAAAGGGTTAGCGAAGCAGAGGAGTTAAAAGAAGTACTTTCATCAATTACAGCATTCCTAAAAGACTTAACAGGACCACTAAAGGAATTACTAGACACATTACTCACCACAGTCTCGGGAGAATCTGTAGGTAAAGACGTTGCAACCTTCTATAGAAAATTAAAGGAAGAGGGATTACCAGATGACCTAGTATCAGAGCTCACGAAGAAGTATTATGAGCAAAGAATGGCTGCTGGAAGCGTTATACAACAATTGATAGGAAAAATAGTTGAAAGAAAACCAAGATAAAAAGATAGTTTTAGAGTAAGGTCATGTCAAAGGTCAAGACATTAATTACATACATGCTTATCTTCATGAAAATAGTCCATGTACTGTTATTGGTATTGTACATAACGTTGAAGTTTAAAGTATTGTTTAAGATTAGAAAAATTGTTTGGTCTAGAAGATTTAAGAAATATTTAAAGAAAGCACGCTTACCAAACGACCTCATCGCGTATCTTTGCCAAGACTATTCGCATAGAATAGATGAAATATTGAAGTCTATTGAAATTCATAGGCTTATTAGAAAAATAAGAATAAGGTAACTAGATGAGTTTAGAAGTCTGGTTCAATATTTAGTGATTTAGCTATTTCTCTAGCTTTCTCTAATTTTTCTTGATGATCGCTTAACCATTTCACTAATAGTTCTGCAGCTCTTCTCTTACATTCACCACATAACACTAGCCCTAGTTTACATGAGTCATATATCTTCTTTAGCTCATTATCGTCCTTTATTAGGTGATAGGCGTATAATTCAAATACAGTACATTTTTCAGGTTGTCCTCCTAGTTTTCTCTGTTCTTCAGCAGTTGCTCTACCACCAGTTAGTGCTTTGAATACTTTTCGTTTAGCTACTTCTATTGGGTCTGATAAGAATATTGCAGAATCTGGTCTAGAGCTACTCATTTTTCCTCCATTAAGTCCAGTCATGAATCTATGATAAGTTGATGCTGGAGGCTTTAATCCTAGTTCACTAAATCTTTCAGCTACATCGCGTGCAAGCCTTAAATGAGGGTCTTGGTCTGCACCAACAGGTACTAGTACGCATTCATATCCCCCAAAGCATTTGTGAGTAAGGAAAGTTACGTCTACTACCTGCGTTAATACCGCTATGATCTTACTTGGCTCTAGCCCGCCGTAAATTGCTTCTAGTTCGTTAAAGGTTACTTTTCTTGATATCATTTGTATTAACCTATAGTATCTTGGATCTTGGTTTGTTTGGAAGTAGAATTTGGTCTTCTTAGGATCTAATCCTAAAGCTATCGCATTGGCTATGTACTCGTTAATACCTATGTCTATTACGTCTCTTCTTGGTATTTTTCTAACAGCATAAGCTTCCGCGTCAGCAACAACAACGTATACATCTATACCTAGGTTTTGATAATATACTAGCTGATCCATAAGCACCTTGTGCCCCACATGGAATTTACCACTCGGCATAAGCCCTGTTAGTATTGCTACCTTTCTATTCTCTTTATATAGTTCCCAGAATTTCTCGAAGTCTCTATGACCGAATATAACCCCTCTCGTCATAAGGTGATGAGGCTTATCTATTAGCGGTAAGACTTCTCTAAAGGGTTTTATACCAAAGTATTCAAATAATTTTTCGTATTCCTTTATTGTTTCATGACCCCAAGGATCTATGCGAATCGCCACAAAGGTTAATCCCCACTTTACAAACCTAGAGAGAGGTAAATAAATCTTAGTAGAATAAAGTAATGAAGAGAACTAAAGATGACATGAACTCTATAACTAGGTAATTAGGCTAAGAGACCTAATCTGGTACTATTCTTGTACCGCTCTTACCCATTACTACTTCATAAGCATTGTAGAGGTGCCCTATTCTTGCTTCTAAACCTCCGCTTTTAATGAACCTAATAGCAGCCATTACTTTAGGACCCATCGATCCTGGCTTGAAGTGCCCTTCCCTATAGTACTTCTCCGCCTGAGATACTGTCATTACTTCTATGGGTTTTGCATTAGGTTTACCATAGTTTAAGTACACTCTATCTACATCAGTTAGTATTATGAATAATCCTACCTTGAGAGCTGTAGCTAGTCTTTCAGCTGCAAGGTCTTTATCTATTACTGCCTCAACTCCCCTTAAAATTCCATTAGGCTCCTTGACTACTGGTATTCCCCCTCCGCCACTTGCAATTACAATCCATCCATTATCTACTAGGGTCTTTATAGCCCATTTCTCTACGTTGTCTATGGGGTCTGGTGATGGAACTACTCTTCTCCAACCACCTCTTGGGTCGGGTTTCATTATCCACCTTTTTTCCTTCATGAGCTTCCTTGCTTCTTCTTCGGTATAGTATGGTCCAACGTATTTTGTTGGATTTTGAAATGCGGGGTCGTTGGCATTTACTACAACTTGGTTTACAACAGCTATTACTCCTTTAACTTCACTTACTTTCTCTTTTACTAGTTCATTGTCTATAGCTTGCATTAATAGGTATCCTAGCCATCCTTGGGTCATGGCATTTGCTATATCCATGCTCATAGGAGGTATTTTATCTCTAAGTGCTTCCATCCACTCTAGAATGTTACCTACTTGAGGTCCATTACCATGAGTTAATACAACCTTATACCCCTCCTTAATGATCTTTACAATAGCTTTTGCTGCGCGATAAGCATTACGCCAATAATCTTCAACAGTTCCTTTATCCCCTTTTGACTGGAAGGCGTTACCTCCAAGGGCTATTAGTACAAATCTAGGATTCCGCAAATATTAACACCGATTTCTTAATAGGTTTAGAAGTTATTTAAACTTAATTTCTTGGCAATCACCTAGTTAATAGAGTATTGCTATAGTATTAGAGAGGAAATGTATACGGGAAAGCTTATTAACCTTTCAAGCAGAAATGTAGGCAACCACAAATATATGTGAGTAGGAATGGACATGAGCTCGTATAAAAGTATAAAGGTAATAGGTTTAAAGCCTGGAATGGAGAACGTAAACATTGTCGTTCGTGTTTTAGAAGCAGGTGAACCACGCATAATACAAACCCGTGCTGGGTTAAGAACAATAAGTGAGGCAGTTGTTGGAGATGAATCAGGTAGAGTTAAGCTAATCTTATGGGGCAGACATGCTGGTAAGGTTAAGGCCGGTCAAGTACTTAGAATTAATGGAGCATGGGTAACAGCGTATAGAGGTATAGTTCAACTTAATGTAGGTAGTAGAGGTAAAATCACTGAAGAAGATATAGAGTTCCCAGACGAATCATCAATACCAACAAGTAGTCCTAAAGCCGAAACCACAGGTAGAAGATTTACAAGTAAGGGAATGCATAGAGGAAGAAAATCTATGTCTTGGAGGCGTTAATTCCTTGATGGAGAAGTCTCAAAGCCTTATACCCATAAAGAAGGGAGCACTCCTTGGAATGTATGGAGAAAACTACATTATCGCCCTAGGTGAAGAAGAAAACGTATTCATGCTAACCCCCATTGCATACTATATATGGGATTTGTGTGATGGAGAATCAACAACAAACGATATAGTATCAATAGTTAAGGAAGAATTAAACCTAGACCATGATGATGCAAGAAACGTTGTGTCCATAGTATTGAAGAAACTAAATGAGATAGGATTAATATATTTCAAGTAATTTTTGTACCATTAATACAAAAATACCCTAAAACCCTTATTTACACATTAAGATTACAGGTGTAACTTAATGGTGGTTAGGCTAAAACAAGTAGATAAATATGAGTGGATGATTGAGAGAGGAGAAAAAAGAGGTATGAGGGTACCAGCAATCATATTTGCGGACGACTACTTGCTAAGGAAGATGAGAGAAGATAGAACACTTGAACAAGCAGCAAACGT
Organism: uncultured Desulfurococcales archaeon; assembly: GCA_964415135.1. GTDB lineage: Archaea > Thermoproteota > Thermoprotei_A > Sulfolobales > WANQ01 > CAYXRT01. Next base: position 24,115 of record CAYPZO010000002.1, read on the forward strand.
AGCCTGTCTCCCAGGAATACAGGTAGCATCCTACGTAATGCCAGATGGCCATCAAGGATACGGTTTCCCTATTGGTGGAGTTGCAGGTATGAGTGTTGAAGAGGATGGAGTGATTAGCCCTGGAGGAGTAGGCTATGATATTAACTGTGGTGTTAGATTACTAAGAACCAATCTAATGTACCAAGACATAAAGCCATACCTAAAAAAACTCGTAGACACAATCTTTAGGAACGTTCCAAGCGGTGTTGGAAGTACTGGAAAGCTAAGGTTAAGCATAAGCGAACTAGATCGAGTACTAAATGAAGGATGTGAATGGGCTATATCAAAGGGTTTCGGGTGGCCTGAAGACCTAGACCATATAGAGGAAAGAGGTTCAATGAAAACAGCTGATTCAACAAAAGTATCACATAGAGCTAAACAAAGAGGAGCACCACAGCTAGGTACCCTAGGAAGCGGAAACCACTTCCTAGAAATACAGGTCGTAGACAAGATATATAATCCAGCTATAGCTAAAGCCCTAGGAATAGAATATGAAGGACAAGTAACAGTAATGATACATACAGGGTCACGGGGGCTAGGACATCAAGTTGCAAGTGACTACCTATTAATAATGGAGAGAGCTATGAGGAAATATGGTATAAGACCACCAGATCGAGAACTAGCAAGTGTACCATGGAGCACAAGAGAAGCACAAGACTACTTCGCAGCAATGAGCGCTGCAGCAAACTATGCATGGACCAACAGGCAACTAATAACACACTGGGTTAGAGAAAGCTTCAAACAAGTACTACACAAAGATCCAGACCAACTAGACCTACACATAATATATGACGTAGCACACAATATAGCGAAAATAGAAGAACACGTAGTTAATGGCAAGAAAACAAAACTTATAGTCCACCGTAAAGGAGCAACAAGAGCATTTCCACCAGGTCATCCAGAAATACCAAAAGACCATAAGTCATTAGGACAAGTAGTATTAATACCAGGATCAATGGGAACGGCAAGCTATGTCATGGTGGGTATAAAGGAAGGAGCGAGAACATGGTATAGTGCACCACATGGCGCTGGAAGATGGATGTCACGCGAAGCAGCAACAAGAAGATTTAGACCAGGAACAGTTGTAGAAGAATTATCAAGAATGGGAGTATACCTTAGAGCAGCAACGAGAAGAGTAATTTCAGAAGAAGCACCAGGAGCATACAAGGATGTAGACAAGGTAGCATTTGTGGCAGATAAAGTTAAGATAGCTAGACTAGTAGCTAGGCTAAGACCTATTGGAGTAGCAAAAGGCTAAATAAACCTAATAATAACTATTTTCCATTTAAAACAATTATCAAATAAAACGATTTTTATAGCCCAGTATTACGTTTCTTAATTATCATCTTACCCTCCATATCACCAATACTAGAGACCGCTAGACTATTTACTAAATATGGGCAAAGTTAAGTAGCGCGGAAAGGAGGTGCTAATCATTGACACTAGAGTTCGATATAGAAACCAAGAGGGAACTAGATGAGTTCGTAAGGCAACAATGTATTATACTTAAGGAAATAGTATTGAAAGTAAAGGACTTCATAGATGCTATAATGTTGCCATCAGCTAAAATGGACGACCTTGACCAAGTAGATAAAAGCTTCTACTATGCCTTCATCTTAGAAGTAAGTAGGACTATATTCATAAATTACTCTGTCTGGAAGCGAAGAAAGGAAAAGAACATGAATATGATTTGATGAAACCTTATAATGTCCATATAAAAGTTTTGCCCCTAAACACAGTTATTAAATACTTACATTAATTAATACTAGTAATACGAAAATACCTCAACATAGGGATTTAAAAGCCACTCAACATGCACAGTGCTATCTCCTTACTTGAGTTCTTTAAGGCTTATATATCTTCTCACTTCCCAAATAACTTATACCTAATAAGCCCTAATGTATAAAGAGGTAGGGAAGCGTGTTATTTACATATAAAGAATTATCAGATATAGCAAAGTTAATGCTTAGAAGAAAAATATTTAAGTCAAGAGAAGATTATAGGAACTACACACAGTTTGTAGGATTATTCAGACATATTGAGGAAGACTTGCCAATATTTATTTATAATGGATATTCATATAAATGCTCCTTCTGCGGTGTAGGAGGCTTTACAGCAAGAGGACTATACCTGCACATTATTAGAAAACATATGGATGAATTGATAGCTATAATTGAGGATAGAATAGAGAGAAATACTAAGCTAAGCAGAGAAATACCTAGTAGATGGGAGAAAATAGCTTTTATATAAGCTATAGTCCTTAGCTCCTCTGTTCCTCTCCACTAAATAATGGAATTCCTTACATTAACATACTTATTTAATCTACTATCCCCCCTACCCCAAACTTCGTAAAGTGGAACATTAAGTTCAACGAGATAATCTTCAATACCTTTAGATCTAAATAGATCTGCACGTAGTCTTTTGTGCATTTTAACTAACCCTAAACTACTTAACTTTCTCACAGCCTCAATTACATCCTTATCTGAAGGAACTGTATCGCCTAGTGTTCTCCTAAAGCTACTTAGTTCCATGATGATTTCGCTCAACCACAACTTACCCCTATATAGTACAAGAACTCTAATCACGTCCCCGAGTATCATTTCAGGATCACTACTATGGCTAAGTACTTCTTTTAAATCCAAAGTTAAGCACCTTAATAGTATCATTTTTAAACATAATTAATAAATTTAGGGTACTATCATTTTTATTTCTTGACTTATTGATATCTAACCGCGTAGATAGTAGGTAAGGTGTTGTAATAGAGAAATGAAAGGTAAGCTTATGGTCATTAAGGTCTGGAGTAGAGTTAAGGAAGAATTAGCTTGCCTAAGGTATTTAACCAAGGGTAATGTAGGAGTTATTGCGTTAACATGGATACTATTTGGTATAGGACATTCCCTCGTTGGACCGTTATTTTCAAGATATATAAAAATGCTTGGTGCTGGTGATTTTGAGGTATCTCTTGTTAGAATGTTCGGGTTAATTGCATTAACTATAGCTTTAATTCCTGGAGGTTATCTTACTGATAAGCTTGGAAGAAGAAGTATTATAGTTCCATTTACCTTCATAGTAGTATTATTTAGCTTTATTTATGCTATTGTTCCTAACTGGAAGGTTCTGCTAGTAATATGGTTTATAGATAGCCTATTCCATTTCTACGTACCAGCCTTATCAGTAATAATTATCGATAGTTTACCTCCTGAGGTAAGGGCGCGGGGGTTAGCATTTACCTTGATTGTACCTAGTATACCATGGCTTATATTTCCTCCTATAGGCGGTTATCTAAGTGAACTATATGGAATAAATGGCATAAGATTAGCTTATGTTATTGATGGATTAATAGGTCTTCTCGCAGCATTCATTAGATTCAAGTTACTTAAAGAAACCCTATCACATGAGAGAGGAGAGCCTCTACGTCCCCTGAGGGTAATTATTGATAGTTATAAAGATATTATAAAAATAATTGCTAACCTACCTAGTAGGATAAAGTTATTACTGATTAGCCGTTTAGTGCTTCTCCCATATCCCTATGTTTTTCTAGAAACGTATGGAATATTGTTTGCAGAAGAATACCTTGATATAGGTAGGACAACATATGGAGCCTTTATTTCAATATCAACTGCAATATCGACAATCATTGTATTGATTACGCTACCATTCTTAGATATAATGCCACGAAGATATTTAGCTTCGATACCATGCCTACTTCAAGCACTTGCCTTCCTATATCTCTATATTGACAAATCTCCTTTATCATTCCTAGTGTTAATGATAGTTCAATATTCTATAATGCCTATAGTAACTTCAGCTATCCAAGCTTATATTGGAGATAAAACACCATTAGATTTAAGAGGAAGAGTATTTGCACTATTTCGTGTAGTTTCAACACTAGGTTTTAGCCTAGGTAATCCTCTTATAGGCTATCTTTACTCAATGCTAATTCCAGGGAATCCTTACCCTGCAGTATTTTTGTGTTCTCTAACTCCTATAATTACGTCCCTATACTTATACTACGTGATGAGGTAGTAATTTATCCCACAGTAATAGGTTAGATGAAACTTACCATAACTATATAAGCTGTAAGTAGATCCCTAGTTGAAACCAGAGAAGTTAGAAAAAAGGCGACATAATGGAATCCGATAAGATAAGCAGTATAGTTAACAACTTAATGTCATTATATAGTATTCATAAATTTGTTCTCTATCCAGTGCAGAGAGAAGTAGGTATTAAAATATTAGGTAAGAATAAACATTTAGGTTCAATACTTATTAATTCAGGTTACGTAGATAAAGTAATTTCAGACCCCATATTAAAGAATGTAATTACTGAATTATCAGATAATGGAAATGGTAGTACAAAGGTACTAGAATACTGTGCCATTTCAAGTGAACGAAAAATATCGATACCAGATAGTATAAAGGACTTAGCAAACGAACTACTAGCCCTATTGGACAATGATGATAAACGCTATGTGAATGCTATAGACATTGTAAGGAAAGTAATTAGAACACGAAATGAATTATCATTAACATATGAGATAATATCTGTAGACGTAGATTATAATTTGAGAAAACAGGGATTATTCGATAAACTATGGACTTCAATTACATTAAGATACTTAAGTTCACTATTATTTGCCACATCATCCTACCTAAGAGAATACCTTAATTTCTTTTCATCCATGTAGCTTTAAGGATAAGAGAGGAAAAGAAAAAGTTTATTTAGTTGTAATGAATTTTCCTTTCTCATATATTAGTTCTTCATCTGCGTACACTTTGGCTTTCTTTAAGTTTTTTATCATATCCCAATGTATCGCTGATTTATTCTTTCCACCTGTTTCTGGATAGGCTGCACCTAGAGCTAAGTGTAGTGTACCCCCTATTTTTTCGTCAAATAATATTATTTTAGTAAACCTATCTATGCTATAGTTTAATCCAAATGCGAATTCTCCTACCCTTTTAGCTCCTTCATCTACCTCAAGTATCTTCTTAAGGTGTTCTTCACCTTTAACGGCCTTCGCTTCAATTACTTCTCCTTTCCTGAATTTGAGCCTTACACCTTCAACTTCTATACCTCTCCATACTGCTGGATATGTGAATGTAATGTATCCTTCTATACTGTCTTCAATGGGTGCAGTAAATACTTCACCTCCAGGCATGTTCTTATGACCATCATCATTAATCCATGTTCTACCATCTACCCTTAAAGTTAAGTCAGTATCCTCATCAACAATTCTTATTTCGGAAACCTTACTTATCATTTTAATAATTTCCTCTTGCATTCTTCCCTGTTCTCTCCAGGCATTTATGGGGTCTTCTTCATCCAATTTACACGCCTTATAAACAAATTCTTCAAAGTCTATGTAGCTTAATCCTGCTTCTTGAGCTAATGCTTTAGTAGGGTATGGTACTACAACCCATTTTAGTTCTCCAGCGGCACTTCTCTTCATGAATATTTCAGTTAATTCTCTTTGAGCACTTCTCCTTATACGTATTTTATTTGGATCAATACTACTTAGATGTTTAGTATGTGTTGATGATAAAATCGATATCCTTACATCTATTTTTTCATAGGTATACTTCTCAATCGGCGATACATGTTTTAGTTGTTCTTCACTTGCATATCTATGGAATATTTCATCAAGAGTTTCATCATATATTCTAAGTAATGGATATCCTCCTGCTTTTAAGATCTCTTTGTAGAGCTCTCTGATTAGCGGCATTGCCTCATAAGTTGATGTGATTAAGACTTCTTCTCCTTTCTTCACCTCAACTGAATAATTTACGATTAATTTTGCTAGCTTACTTAAGTACTGATTAGCCAAAAATATCACCACTATTTAACTTCTCTATCCTATGATAGACACTATCGTATAGTTTAAAAGATTTGTCTAAATACTGACTACTTTACTTCATTATTTAGGTACAACGTATCCCCACTTTTCTAGCGCACGGGAAAGTTCTCTATGCTTCTTAGCATATTCATCAAGTGATATTCCATTAATCGTTGCTTCTATCGCTTGTCTAACTGCTCTAGCTCCCGCTTTCGGCCCATCGGGATGTCCTAGGACTCCGCCTCCAACCTGAATCATTACGTCTATGCCCATGTGTTTAATTATTGGTGGAATAACTCCTGGATGGAGACCACCTGATGCTACTGGAAATACTGGTTTTATATGATACCATTCTTGCTTCATGTGTATTTCATCTTCTTTGTCGGGTTCATATGTAGTTGACGTAATTGCCTTCTGTATTTCTAGGACTTCGCGTGTTTTTGCTTCCATTTTTCCTACTCCAGGGGTTCCAATGTGTATATGGTCTACTCCTATTATTCTAGCTATTTTCGCTAATACGAACATCGACATTCCATGTTCAGGATTTCTAGTAAATGCTGCATGAAATGCTCTATGCGCGTGTATGGCTAGTTTATAGTCTTCCGCAATTTCTCTCATAGTTTGTAGGGCTGACCAACCTGCTATTACTATGTCTATCATGATGAATTCATTACCATAATCGGCAACTAGTTTAGCTCTCCTAATCATTTCTCTCGTCTCAGCAGTAACATTAACTAAATATCCTTTTCTTTCGCCAGTTTCTTTTTCAACCTTATCAATAACTTTCATTGTAGCTGAAAGCCTTTTTTCAAACCTATTAAAGCTTTGACTTGTAAGGTTTTCATCGTCTTTTAGTAGGTCAACTCCTCCAGATAATATCTCGTAAGCTACTTTAGCGTATGTTTCTGTATCTAGTCCAACCTTGGGCTTTGGTACAGTTAATGTAATGGGTCTATCATAGATCTTTAACTTATCTCTAACACCTTTAATGCCGAATTGTGGTCCTTTAAAGGATTTTAATAGTTCTTTGGGGAAAATTACATCCTCTAATCTTAGGCACTTAATAGCCCTCATACCAAATACGTTGCCAGCAATAGAGCTAAGTATTTGTGGCATATTTCCTTCTTCAAAGAGCCTAATTGGGTAAGCTATCTTAACTACACCATTGGATCTTATCTCATATGCCTTAGCCATGAGGCTCCTTAATTCCTCAGTCATCGTTGTTAAGGTGGTCCACGTACCAATACTTGACTCTGAAGCTATTCTCCCAGCAGCTTCCTCTATGCTAATCCCATTAGCGGACTTAACCTTAAATACAGCAATGAGCTCATTCCCAGTAGGCTTATATTCTAGGTCTACAAAGTCTAAATACCATTCAAAGGTTTTAGGCATTCATTTCATCCCATAAATATATATGTTCTCTAAAGTTAATATATAGATTAACTTTACTTTCCTTATCCTTAGGATGATTAATTTTTATAAGTGTTGATGATGCTTAAACTTTAGGGTGTTTAGTGACTTTAATGATTGTTGTTGGGGGATTTTTTGGTGATGAAGGTAAAGGTAAGATTGTAGGATTCTTAGGCATAAATGACAAGCCAGCTATAGCCGTACGTTGTGGCGCAGTAAATGCTGGACATACTATAACTCATAATGGTAAGACTTGGAAGCTTAGAATAATTCCATCAGCATTCCTAAATCCTTCAACAAAGCTCCTGATATCGCCGGGAGCGCTTGTAAGATTAGATGTATTATTCAAAGAGATAGAAAGCACGAATACTAGGGGTAGAGTATTCTTAGATTACAATACGGGGATTATAACTCAAGAACATGTCGAATTTGAAAGGAAGAATGCTTTACTTAGGGGTAAGATAGGATCAACACTTCAAGGTGTTGGCGCTGCTATGGCTGATAGAGTTTTAAGGAGGCTTAAGCTCGCAAGAGATTATGATGAATTAAAGGATATGTTAACTGACGTATCACTTGAAGTTAATGAAGCTATAGATAAAGGGGAGTTCGTTTTAGTTGAGGGAACTCAAGGATATTACCTAAGCCTATATCATGGAACTTACCCCTACGTTACTAGTAGAGATACTACCGCAAGTGCATTTGCTAGCGAAGTAGGTATTGGTCCCAGGAAAGTTGATGAAGTGTTAGTGGTGTTTAAGGCTTATGTAACTAGAGTTGGTAGAGGCCCTCTTCCTAGTGAATTATCTCGTGAGGAAACCGAACGTAGAGGCTGGATCGAACGTGCCACAGTTACTGGTAGACTTAGAAGAGTTGCACCATTCAATATAGAATTGGCTAAGAGAGCAGTTATGGTTAATGCGGCAACTCAAGTAGCATTAACGAAGGTAGACGTACTTTATCCTCAAGCTAAATGCG
>CAYPZO010000002.1:32471-34999 GCA_964415135.1 uncultured Desulfurococcales archaeon
GAGATGAGAGAATACGATATAGTAATAGTAGGTGCAGGTCCAGCAGGATTATTTGCTGCCATAGAACTTGTACTTAAAGCCAAGGGGAAATTAAGGATAGCAGTTATGGATAGAGGATTAAGGGCATCACAAAGAAGATGCCCAATGCTATTATCAACGAGAAGAATACTTAAACAAGAATGCATGAAGTGTAATCCATGCAATATACTCTATGGAGTAGGTGGAGCTGGAACATTAAGTAGTGGCATAATTAACTTAAGACCCGACATAGGAGGTGACCTTGATAAACTTCTTGGGAGCTGGGATGAAGCTGAAGAACTAATCTACTACATAGATGAGTTATTCGTTAAGTTCGGCGCACCAAAGGATAGATTATTCAAACCAGACCCCATAGCTGTAGGTGAGCTTGAGAGAGCTGCCGCAAAAATAGGTGCTAAATTTATACCAATAATCCAGAGACATATAGGAACAGATAATGCTATTAGAGTTATAGAGAACATAACAAGATTCCTTGAATTAAATAAAGTAAACGTTATGCCTCAAACAATGGTTAAACGCATTATAGCGAGGCAAAGATTATTTACCTTGCAAACAACTAGAGGGGAATATACGTGCAAGTACCTAATTTTAGCTCCGGGTAGAGGTGGTGCAGCATGGTTATCGCAAGAAGCAAGAAATCTTGGATTAGAAGTAGAGCCTGGACCACTAGATATGGGTATTAGAGTCGAAGTACCAGCCTATGTAATGGAACCAATAACCAGTATCATCATGGATCCAAAAATAATACTGTATACAAAGGCATACGATGATAAAGTTAGAACATTCTGTACTAATCCACATGGATTTGTAATAGAAGAATTTTATGAAGATGGAACTATTGGCGTTAATGGCGAAACATATACATCAATAAAGTCGAAGAACACGAACTTCGCATTACTCGTTACAGTTAAGCTTACTGACCCACTAGAAGATACCATTGCCTACGGCAAGAGCATAGCTATGCTTGCTACAAAACTTGGAGGAGGTAAACCATTAATTCAAAGATTTGGAGACTTAGAATCAGGTAGAAGAAGTACTTGGCCTAGAATTGAGAGGAGCACTGTAGAGCCAACATTGAGGAACGTTACGCCAGGAGATATAGGGATGGCGTTACCGTATAGAATTGTCGAGGACCTTATAGAAGCAATACACAAGTTAGATAACATGATACCCGGACTTGCATCACCACAGACGTTACTATATGCACCTGAAATCAAGTACTATAGTGTTAAAGTCAAAGTAAATAAGGATATGGAGACTAATATTGAAAATCTCTTCGTAGCTGGTGATGGAGCAGGTCTTTCAAGAGGTATTAATGTTGCAGCAGCAACAGGCGTTCTTGCGGCTAGGGGTATCTTAAAGAAAATAGGATTATATGAGGAAGAGGAATTAACATTTACTAAGCTTCCCTAAAACGTTTTCAGCATATTGTATAGCTCTATCAATTAACTTATCATAAACGCCCAAATAATTCTCAGGTTTCAGTAAGTTCTCTATCTCTTCTCTAGTCAAGTACTTTGTTATGAATTCGTCACTTAGCAATAATTCTTTAAACGACTTAGAGGTAATATAGCTCTCTCTAACGAAATTTATTAAGTATCTATGAGCTTTAAGTCTAGGTACCCCTTTCTCAACAAGCTTAACCATTATAGCTTCACATAATATAATTCCGTTTAATAGTTTAAGATTTCTCCTCATAGATTCTTCATCTACTATTAGGTTATCTAGTAACTTAATCATGCATTCAAGCATTTCATCAACTATGAGCAAGGCATGTGGTATAATTATCCTCTCAGAGCTACTATTAGTTAAATCCCTTTCATGCCATAAAGGTATATTTTCAAGTGCCGCTGTAGTCAACGATCTCATAACCTTAGCTAAACCCGATATTCTCTCAGATGTTATTGGATTTCTTTTATGGGGCATAGTACTAGAACCAACAAGGGATTGTGCTCCCTCAAGTAGTTCATGTATTTCAGGTCTCATAAGCTCCCTAACCTCAATAGCAAACCTATCTAGCTGGGAAGCAAGTATAGCCAATACTGACACAAGTTCGGCAAATCCATCCCTAGGAGCAACCTGGGTCGTTATTATATGGGGCTCAAGCCCTAGACAAGATAACGTATACTTCTCTACAAGGAGACCTTTATCACGCCATGCCGCCATAGTACCTACTGCACCGCTAATCTTACCCCTAATAACCCTCTTTTCCACATCCATTATTCTTTCAAGGCTCCTAGAGAACTCATATACATAGTTAGCAAGCTTAAATCCCAAAGTTATAGGTAGTGCGTGTTGTCCATGAGTTCTACCAATCATTAAGGTATTCTTATACCTTAACGACATGTCAATTAAAGTTCTTATTATCCTAGATAACTTATCTTTAATGATACTCAATGCGTCTCTTAACATTAATGCCCATGCGGTATCGATTATATCGTTGCTAGTAGCACCTAAATGAACATAAGCACCATATTCTCCTAAAGCTT
>CAYPZO010000002.1:35099-36444 GCA_964415135.1 uncultured Desulfurococcales archaeon
GCATGGGTACACCCTAAGGTAGAAATAAGCCTTTAGTTAAAGAAATAGCTTTATGACGTATTTAAACTCATTAGAGGGGACATTGAACTATTTTTCTTGCGAAGGGACAGTGAGCACATGTTGGTGAATTACCCCAACAATCTAATTCATTACTTCTAGTAAGATCACACCATTCAAGCCATATACAATCAAAACATGACGGGTAATATTGTATCTTCGTCCTAAACCTAAATTCAGCATATTTCTTATCCCTCCATATATCAATTAACGATCTTTCATTAATGTTACCAAATACTACTGCTTTAATACGCCTCTCAATACCACCAATATATGTTACCTGATTATGTGCATAATATAAGCATGGGCTTACTCCTCCATCCCATCTAATGAAGACTGCTTTATTCTCAATGTATGGACACATTCTTTGAGTTTTTAACGTGAATTCTGGTAGTTGTATTGATATTATTTGACCATACCCCTTAACGAAGGATAAATACCTAATCTTATCGATAGTCTCCTTCGATAGTACCTCATGATAGCATACTATTTTACTCATTTCCATTGATATGGGTATTAGATTAGATACCAGAATATAGGATATCTTCATCCTTGAAGCTTGATCCGCTAATATGAAGATATCATATAAGTTCTCGATGTTAACAGTATATACTATTCCTATTATTGGTTTAAGACTATCATACTTCTTCTTAGCGTTAATTATCCTTAAAATATTCTTATAGACTTCAAGTAAGTTACCTCCAACTCTTATTTTTGAATACTTATCGGGAAAAGCAGCATCGATTGATATGGCTATTTCGTCTACACCTTTCCTTACTAGAAAGTCGGCTATATCATCGTTTATTAATGTTCCATTAGTATTTATTGCTACATAAAATCCATTATCCTTTGCAAGCTCTATGAATTCCAATATCTTGGGATGAGTGAATGGTTCACCCCATCCATAAAGCCATATCTTTCTTACTCCAACATCTTTTAACTCACCTAAAATCCTGCGGTAAGTTTTTTCACTCATCACTCCAAATGATTCGTCACAAGTATTTCTAAAACAATGAACGCATTTAAGATTACATAACATTGTTGGCTCAATAACCGCTATATTAGGTTTAGAATAAGGTGCTAGCCGTATTATCCATTCATCGAGGTTTAACCTGTACAAGGGATTACACCTATCTGATCAGAAGATGCAGGGTTTTCCCTATATAAGTTTTTGAATAATATTTCCGTATTAGCCGATATATACGGCTAGATATATCGGTTAACTCATCATATTACATTTATTTCTTTGAAGAAAGGGGATTACAGTAACACTTAAGTCTCCAGCAAG
>CAYPZO010000003.1:0-4056 GCA_964415135.1 uncultured Desulfurococcales archaeon
GGTACTAGTGCTGGTGGTTATAGTGTTGGTGTTGAGACTAGTAGTGAGCCTGTTAGGAATTGGCAAAGTGAATGGCATGATTGCGGATCCATGCATGTAAGTGAGTATCAGCATTTTTGGGTTAAGAAGCGTTGGGGATGTTATGGTTGTCCTGTATCATGTATGAAGATTTCACGGGTTAGGCTTGGGGATAGAGTTTTTATTACTGATGGCCCTGATTATGAAGCTCAAGCTTACTTAGGTACTAATCTTTGGAATATTTAATCCAAGGAATAATGTTTATCTTACTGCTCTTGTCGACGAGCTTGGTCTCGATACCATTGCTACTGGTAACCTTCTCGGCTTTGTAGCTGAATTGTTTGAGAAGGGCATTTTTAATTGAAGAAGATCTTGGGTTTAAGGTTAAATGGGGTGATGTGGAGGGATTTGCTAAGCTTATGAAGCTTATAGTTAAGAGGAAGGGTTTAGGTAATGTTCTTGCTGAAGGAACTTATCGTGCTTCTATCGAGATATCTAAGATTAAAGGAGTAGATGTTACAAGGTATGCTGTTGTTGTTAAGGGCGTAGCCGTCGGCGCTCATGGTGTTAGAAGTGGTTTAGATTATACTAAGCCTATTAGCTATGCTGTTTCAGTTCAATGCGGTGACCATACTTCTGTTGCTCAACCTGACTACAGGTCTGGTGATCCAACAGCATTATTCTATGATTCTGCCGTTATTTGCTCATTTACGGCCTATAAAATACCGTTTAGGGATTATCTAAAGTTCCTCTACTTAGTTACTGGATGGAATATAGGTGAAGATGAATGGTTTAATATTAAAGCTAAGAGAATACTGTATATCCAAAGAATATTGTTGTTATTAGGTGGGCCAGACACTTATTGGGATCCGAGAATTCATGATGATCTTCCTCTAAGATTTTATGAGCCATTGCCTGAAGGACCTTATAAGGGTAGAGTAATCAATAGGGATGAAGTGCTTAAGCAGAGAACTGAATATTATGAAAAATTAGGTTATGATGAATATGGTGTACCTAAGATTGAAGAAGTAAGAAAATTGGGATTAAATGACTTGGTAGAAGCCATAAAAGTAATTGAAAAGAGGCTAAAGAGTAATATGCCTGCATCCCCTTCAATGGATTAATGTATTTTATGAAAGCTTCCTTTACGTATTAGATTGTTGGTTTCTTCTTCTTTCTTAAGAAGATAGCTATTATCATTATGATTACTGCAACTATGATAATTGTTATAATTAAGGTTATGCTTGTAATTGAATGTGATTCTGATGTATTTATGGAGCTTGGGGTTGTAGTCGTTAATGTAGTAGGTGTTGTAGTTGAAGTCGTGGTTGTTATTAGTGTTGATGTAAATATAGGTGGATGTACCATGCAGCTACAGTAATGGCTAGTTGTATTTGAGGTTTCTTTTGTCTGTGTATTGGATGGTGTTGTAGAATTTATTATTGTGTTTAGTGTGTTTGGTGAAGTTATTTTATGGATGTATTGCTCTCTTTGTATTTCCATTATTATGGCGTTTGCTTCTAAACTACTTAAAATAATTAATGATAATAGAATTATAGTAATAATCGTGCATGTAATGTACTTAATTTTACAGCTTAAGTCAAAGAACATTCATGGCACCTATGTTCTCCTTGAATTGTATCCTCATGGATAGACTTAAATTATTTACTTAAATAAAGTTTATTCTACTCTATATAGGGATGATGATTGAAAATACGGGTAATTGCTTATGTTGTTTTAGAATCCTATGAAGTCTTCTGGTTTTGGTGGTTCTTTTGGTAGTCCTTTTCTTTCTCTAATCTTTCTTACTATGTCCATTAGTAGGCTTTCTGGTACTGGTGCCCATCTACTAAATTCTGTTCCCCAGAATGCTCTTCCTGACGTTGCGCTTCTTAGTTCGGCTGCTAGGTCGAAGCTTTCTGCTACTGGTATTTCTGCTATTATTCTTAGTAGTGGTCCATGTTGTAGTACGTTTATTATTCTTCCGCGTTTACGTGATATGACTGCTGTTACATTGCTTAGATACTCTGATGGTACTCTTATGTCTAGTTTCTGTATTGGTTCTAGTAGTGTTGGTCTTGATGTTAGCATTCCTGCGAATATGGCGTTTCTAACTGCTGGGAATATTTGGGCTGGTCCTCTATGTGCTGGGTCTTCGTGTATTATAGCGTCGTGTAGTATTACTTTTACTCCTCTTACTGGCTCTGCTGCTAATGGTCCTTCCCTCATTGCTAAGCGGAATCCTTGTATTATTGTGTCTCTTACTTCTCTTAGGTGTTGAACTCCTGTTGTTAGGTCTATGAATACGTTTATGTTTTCGTCTATTGCCCATATTCTTCTTGCTTCATTGTAGTCCCATCCGGCTTTATCTCTTAGTATTTTAGCTCTATCTCTTGGATCCATGTCTTCGGTTATTACTCCTTCTTGTATTAGTCTTATTGTTTCTTCGTCTAGTGGTTCAACGCTTATGTATAGCTTGTTGTGTTTGTTTGGTGATTTTCCTTCGAATATTTGGCTTGCTTTTCTAATGCTTTCACGGTATACTACTATTGGTGTTGATGTTATTACTTCTAGTCCAAAGTTTTGTTTTAGGAGTGTTAGGGCTATTTCTAGGTGTAGTGGGCCCATTCCTGATAGTAGGTATTCTCCTGTTTCCTCATTAATCTTTACTATTAGGTTGGGGTCTTCTATGCTCATTTTTCTTAATGCTTCAATTAGTTTTGGTAGTTCTCTCGTGTCTTTGGGCTCTATTGCTATGGTTACTACTGGTTCTGATACGTATCTTAGTCTTTCAAATGGGGTCATGAAGTCTTTGTAGGCTAGTGATACTATTGTTTCTCCTGCTCTAGCTTTATCGACACCAAGTATTGCTACTATGTTTCCTGCAGGAACTCTACTTACTACTTCACGGTATGGTCCCATGTAGATGCTTGTTTGTAGTATTCTTTGTTTTATTCTAGCACTTACCAACCATACTTCTTCTCCTGGTTTTGCTGTTCCTGATAATACTCTGCCTGTAGCTACAAGTCCTGCATGCGGATCTAATCTCATGTCGTTTATTAGTACTACGAGTGGTCCTGAAGGGTCACAATCCATCATTGCTTTTCCTATTTCTGTATTTATGTTTCCTCTCCATATCTTTGGAATTCTATATTTCTGTGCTTCTAGGGGGTTTGGTACAAATTTTACTACCATGTCGAGGATTGTTTCGTGGAGTGGTGCTACTTTTGTTGCGAATTCCTCTACGGCTTCTTTACCCCTCTTGTAAGCGTCTATTACGTCGCTTATCTTTATGCCTTTCTTTTGGGCTATTGGTACTGTGAAACCCCATTTATCTTTAGCAGAACCGAATGCAACGTTTCCTTGTAAGGGATTTATCTTCCATTTATCCTTAAATGGTGGTTCTCCGTAGAGGTCTATGAGGGCGTTTATTTCCTTAATTATTTCTACAAATCTTTGCTGTATTTCGCTTGGACTAAGCTTTAATTCCTTAATGAGCCTATCGACCTTGTTTATGTAGAGTATTGGCCGTACCCTTTCCTCTAATGCTTGTCTTAAAACTGTTTCTGTTTGAGTCATTACTCCTTCAACCGCGTCGACAACTATTATTGCTCCATCAAGTACACGTAAGCTTCTAGTAACTTTTCCTGAGAAGTCCACGTGGCCTGGCGTGTCGATTAGGTTGATTACGTAGGGTTTATGTTTATACTCGTGGTAGAGGCTTATGTTAGCTGCCTTAACAGTAATACCTCTCTTTTGCTCTACTTCCAGGTAGTCTAGGGCTAATGCTTCTCCTGCTACTTTAGGTGAAATTATTCCTGCTGCTGCTAGTAGTGAGTCTGAGAGGGTTGTTTTACCGTGGTCTACATGTGCTATTATTCCAATGTTTCTTACTTGCTCTAGGTTTTCCATTATTTTCATTATTTGTTCAACAGTCTTGAATCTTACCATGTCCTACACCTTTACTATGCATTAAGCCCCTTTAGGCTATTTAGAGTTTTTTAGATAGCAGTTTTAAAATTATTTGTTCTGCATTAT
>CAYPZO010000003.1:4156-21098 GCA_964415135.1 uncultured Desulfurococcales archaeon
TAGGCTATTTAGAGTTTTTTAGATAGCAGTTTTAAAATTATTTGTTCTGCATTATCTTAGCTTACTTACTCTTCTGCGCTTTATTCTAATGTTATCTTTTCTACATCATCATAACTTATTATCTTTCGTTCAACAAGCTTGTCTACTAATACTTTAAATGCCATACTTAAGAGTAAGTCTGGGTCGGCTATACCTGTAAAGCCTCCAGCTAGATCATGGCCTCCACCGCTTCCTTGAGGGAAATACTTCTTTAATTGCTCTAATATGTCCTTACCTAGGTGTATTTTTGTTACTTCTTTAAACGATTGTGATGCTCGTGCTATTAACCTAGTCTCGTTCTTACGTTTACAGACTACGAATACCACATCTGCACCAACATCTATCAATGACCTTGCAACACTAGCCTCAAATGCCCCTATTCTTGTCAATATTACTATTATGTCTTTTAGCCTATAGGCTTGCATGCGTAGAGCTGCTTTTATTTTTGCTATTTTCTCTGAAATTGTGGGAGGAATGAACATGCTGTTTAGAACTTTCTTGTAATTAGCTCCCTTCAACATGAGATCCGCTGCAATAATTAGTGTTTCAGGCTTAGCTAAAATGAAGTGTCTTGTATCATACACTATTCCTGATAACACTATGCTTAACTCATTTGCATTTAATTCTACTCCTAAGGCCTTTATCATTCTATAGACTATTTCTGTAGTTGATGAAGCGTTCCTGTCAATAATTGATAAGTAAGCCTTATTAACTAGATCACCAGCAGTATGATGGTCAATTAATATTATCTTTTTCTCTAAGACTTTATCTCTCAATAAACCTAATTGATATGAGGAAGACGTATCTACAACTATGACTACGTTACCTACTATATCGCTTTCTGCTTCTATCGTTAAATTGAATGCATTTAGTAGCTTCTTGGATACCCCGCTTAATCCTTCAGGTAATGAGATATGTACAGTTATCTTGGGGTTTATATGCTTAATTAGCTTATTAAGTGCAATAATTGAAGCAGCAGCATCAGGATCTGCATTCTTATGCGTTGTTAATGTTACTTCATCTACGTCTTTAATTACATTTTTTAGTTTTAGTATTTTCTCCAGCAATTTTGATCAACTCTTTTTCAAATAATTTAAATGCTTCATTTAATGCTTCATCAATAACTGCTTCATAGTTAATTTTTCCTCTACTCTTTCCAATTACTTCCATTGATATGGTTAATGTTACTTTGTCTTCCTTTTCAGCACTTATTATTATGTTAAAATGCTCCATTCTTCTTCCAATTCTTTTGTTAAGTGTGTCTATAATTAGTTCTTCGACTTTAGCTATTAATTCTTCTAGCTTGTCATCTGTTATTTTTTCTAGTTTTAGGTTTAGTTTTGTTACTTTTGTCATATACGTACCTTTATTTTGCTACTTGCTGATAACTTCTTGTTAGTAATTCGTTTAGTTTTCGTTGAACTTCGCTTAATTGCTGCCTCAGTATTGATTCTTGTTTTTGTATTGCTTTTAACCTTAATTCTAGTATTTCCTTTCTCTCATTTAGCTCCTTAACTACATCTTCTTTCCTTGTCCTTATTAGTAGGTGTCCAATTGATTTATATAATTCTACGTCATCAGATAGTTTTTCTAACGTTGAGAGCACTATGTTTATTTCTCTTAGCTCTGCTTCAACTGTTGATTTCTCAGTAACTACCTGTGCTAATTGGTTTTGTATTTTTTGTGCTTTTAGAGCATATTGTTGTATTTCAGGCGGGATTCTTTCTGTCACTTTTTCTCCTCCCCATCCTATACGCTGTATTAATGGATTTAAGTATTCCTGTTATCCAATAAAGGTACGTGTTTAATGAAGCTCTTAATGCACTTAAGTCTTTTGCAATGATCGTTATTTTGATTATTGAATTATGTTGTTCTATTACTGTACGGCTTCTGCTTTCACTTGGAGGGTGTAGTACTTCGGGCAGAAGTGAATGGTATAGAGTTTTCGCTAGTTTTTCTGAAGGTAGTTCTAATTTAAGGTATGCTTTTAGCTCTTCTATAGTCAATTATCTTCCCCACCTTTAGTAATGGACCTACGCTTTTCCTTGTAGAAGGATTATAGAAGCTTAGGATGAAATATTTCTCCCCTTCACTATATTTTATTTTCATTGCAATGTCTGGTTTTACTTCATATTCCTCGATGTCGCTGTGAATTAATTTTATTTTTAATGCTTTTGATATTATGTCTGCGGCTTCTTCTTCCAATTCGTTTCTAAGAGTTAAGATGGGTAGTACTATCGATTGCGGATTGTATACTCTTATGGCATTTGGGTTTTCTCTTGATAATTTAACTCCTCTAAGTATTATCATGGAGAGTTTTCTTAGTTCTTCCTGCTCAAAGTCTACTTCATATATGAGTATTTTTCCTGGATTTCCTTTTCTTTCTCCAACTATGATTAATCTATCTGCTTTAAATTCTATGGCATCATATAGTAGGTCTTCTAGGGTCTTCTTACCTCTATTTATGTGTATAGCGTTTGGGAGAATAGAGGAGAGATCTTTTAGGAAGCTTCTAAGCCTATATGAGGGTCTACGTGATGTTGTTAAAAGATATGTCATTGAGTTTACTCTGTTCTAATTATTGTTTGTGGGAAGTACTTGCTTAGTTCTGTTCTTGGGACGTAGGCTCCTCCTGCCCATATTGCTCCGCATTTCCTGCATTTCCATAGTCCAACGCTTATTCTTACTACCTTCCCCTTGACTTGACAGAATGGGCATATATGTGGGCTATACCTTTTCTCTAGTATTTCTTTTACTTTCTTTCTAAGGGTAGCTCCATATCGTGGTCCATATCTACCAGCTATTCCTACTACTCTTGTTCTTCTAGCCAATGTTTTCACCTGCTACTATTGTCTCAAGCTTATGTTGTTTTTAAAGCTTACTTACTAGAGGGGATTGCTTCCTCTAATATTTTGTGTAGTTCTGTTGCCTTGTTTAATGCTAATTCTACTGCTTTATGTACTTCATCTATGCTTAGTGAACCCATACCGGTTAATTGCATTCCTGATATCTTTCCGTCTTTAGATACTGATATAACTAGCTTTACGTCTAGTACTTGTTCCTCTTCAGCTGTTGGGTCTATTACCATGAATTCTCCTATCTTACCTACAGATACTGATACTACTCTATTTGTTATTGGTAATGGTTCTTCTCTTTCCTCTCTAATTATCTTTACTTCCTCTCCTTCAACTACTGCTTTAGGCTTCTTTGCCTCTAGTAATGCTGCCATAGATGCTAGCATGCTAGCGTCTATAAGGTTTCCATCATGATTTAGTATATAGATGTCAACCCATATTATCCATACTTTCTTTCCTGGTATAATAGCTAGCTTGCTTAGGTCTATTACCTTTAATTCTCTAAGACTTCTATCGATTACTCTTGCTAGTTCTATTGCGTTTTCATCTGGTGGTCCTGGTTCGAATGTTGGTGATGCTAATGGAACGAACTCTGCATGTACTGTTAGTACTCCTTCGTTTGGTGTATCTGGGAATGGTGTTCCTATTTCGCATTTTATTCCAGCTAGTACTATGGTGTTTCCTAGCTTAACTAATGCTGATCCTTCTGCTTTTGGTATATAGTTTAATTCTATCCTTATTGGTCTGAAGTCGTGTAGTTTTCTTCCATCAATTCTAGTGTTCCTTGATAGTAGTGTTAGTAGTGTTTCTCTCTTTATTTTTGGTATTATGGGTAAATTTGATGGTGTCATGGACATTATCTCACTCCTCTACTCCTACTTCAATGTATTTCTTTCTTAGTGCTTCTCTTTGTAGTTTATATATTTCCTGTATACCCTCAGCTGCTAATTCTAGTGCTTTCTTAAACTCCGTGGGCGTTAATACTCCATTTAATTGTAGGAGAGTTACCTCATTAAATGCTGGCATCATTGCTACGGGCATATCCGCTTCACCATATTTATCTTCTAGTTCATCGACGTCTAGTACTATGACTCCTTCAACTTTACCTACTGCTACAGCAGCTACAAGGTCCCTCATAGGTATTCCTGCGTCAGCTACTGCTAACGCAGCTGCTGTTACGCCAGCTGTCCTAGTACCTCCATCGGCTTGGAGTACTTCGATAAAGATGTCTATGGTTGCTCTAGGGTATAGTTCAGTAAATATTACTGGTTCTAGTGCTTCTCTAATAACTTTTGATAACTCTATTTCTCTTCTAGATGGTGCAGGGCTTTTTCTTTCCTCAGTTGAGAAGGGAGCCATATGGTAGCGGCATCTGATTACAGCTCTATCAGGTAATGCTAAGTGTCTTGGGTGTAGTTCCCTAGGACCATAAACTGCCGCTATGACCTTCGTATTCCCATATTCAACTATTGCTGATCCATTTGCATTACTTAATACCCCTACTTCTATTCTTATCGGTCTTAGTTGATCGGGTTTTCTTCCATCATGTCTTAGTCCATTCTCATCTATGAGTTTGGGTTTTTCGCTCATTTAGCTTAAACCTCTTTTCCTCTTTTCCTCATCAATGAAATTACGGATTTTATCTGTTAAACCTGTTGTATGTGCTTCCTGTTCTATTTTCTTAATAGCTAATATAAGTATCTCCTCTAAATCCTCATTTGTACACTGAATCCATATTCTTCCATTAGCTCCTACAACAACTTCACAGCCTGTTTCCCCGGTAAGTACATTTAACATGGACTTCTTTTTGCCTACTACTCTAGGTGTTCTTGAGGGTTCTATCTCAATGACTTTACCTGAAGTTATTTTTCCTAAACCTTTACCCTTAGTAGTTAATGTAGGGTTATGGATCCTATCGAATGCTTGTATTTTTGCAACTATGTAGTCTCCTACATCATAGTAGTTTCTTAGGTCGTCTTGTATGGGGTTAAACGGCTTGTTTAATGCATCGCTGGCATTTAGTATTGCTGTATATGGTGCTCTTATGTCCACTAGCCAGTTCGTTATACCTAGGTCTACTATTAATCCTATGACTATGTCGCCTACTTTTGGAACGTATGGTGCTTCTAGTGGGATTATACCTACCTTTCTATCGTTTTCAACATTAACTAGTCCTATTATTGTTGAGTAGTATTTTGATGCATGTTTATATATTAGGAAGCTTGTGACTTCTATATCTCCTTCAGCTAGTAGGTCTCCTGGAAGCACTAGTTCTCTATTCTTTACGTAGACTTTTGGCATATATTACACCTATAGGGTATTTGATTATGACTTCTTTAAGCTACGTGAAGTACCTTGACTTCAACTCGACCTTTAGTTAGAGAGTTTAGTTTATCTATTACTTCGTTTTGCATTCCTGCGGGTATTTCAAGTTCTACGAGTAAGCTTCCATCGTATTTCCATTCACTTCTCTTTACATCTCCCATCTTGATTATCTGAGAATACGCTCTTCCAGCATATTCTGGTGGTACCTTTATTTGTAGTAATGCTCTAGCTAATTTTATTGGGATTATCCTACTTATTGCTCTTATTACCTCTAATGCTTGTTGCTCTACACCTTTAAATGGATCTATTCCTACTCTTGCTTGCTCCATTGCCAACTCTATTCTCATTGGTGGTATTGGGCTCTTAGTTCTAGGGTCTATAGCATTTCTAGCTATAAATGCAATTATTTTCTTCTTCTTTGCTTCTATTAATGCTCTTCGTTGCTCTGCTGTTAACTGTATTTCACCTCTCTTTACTATCTCAGCAGCTATTTTCTTAGGGTCCGTAGTGCCGAAGACCTTTTGTAGCGCTTCGGGCGATGCCTTAAGACCTTTCCTTGCGTCCTTATAAACATAATCTCCTATGAGTAGTTCATCTAGGTTTACTCTTTTACCTTCCTTTAACTGGAAAGCGAGGTCGGGATCTACGAGTACTTCAAATCTATGTCCATGGACCTCTAGTCTTGCAATAATATATGGCCTATGTTTTTTAGACATCCTATCTCCCTATATAAGGTATAGATAGTTAGCATCTTTATGTTATGTCTTTATTTTTTGTAGTATTTCACCTATTTCGGTTTTTGATAGTTTCTTGAATTTTCGTTCATATACATCTATGTATCCTACTTCAAGTCTATCAGGGCCTAGCTCTCCTTCAATTGAGTGTGCTAGACCATTAACTGCTAGTAGTATTGTGTCCTTTATGTTTAAGTCATATTTATAGTGTTTTTCAAAGAATTCTTGTGCTGCTTGAGCTCCTGAACCTATAACGTGGAGATAGTATGGGAATACTTGTCCTCCAGGCTCTGTAACGAAGAGTCTAGGTCCTTTATCATCTATACCTCCGATTATTAATGATGTTCCAAAAGGCCTTACGCCTGCATGTTGAGTATATGCTTGCTTTATGTCTCCTACGAGTTTAGCTAGGTACTCTACACTTATTGGTTCATCATAGAGTAGCCTATGTCTTATAGCGTATAGTCTTGCATAATCTACTAATACTCTTCCATCAGACGCCCAACCCGCAAAAGTTGCTCCTATATGGTCGTCGATAATGTATATTTTTTCTAATGCATCTAGGTCAACAAATGGGTGTAATTTCCTCTTCTCTACAACGAGTACTACGCACTCTTTTGTTCTAACGCCTATGGTTGTCCATCCTCTTCTTACAGCCTCCGTAGCATATTCAACTTGGTAGAGTCTACCATCTGGTGAGAATATGGTTATTGCCCTATCATATCCCATTGCTGGTGGTCCAAATGCCATACCAATTCCCCTCTCTGCATAGCTTGAAAACGCATTCTCCCTAAAAATCTTAGCTGGTAATCAATAACGTAGAAGTTTATGGTTAGGTCAGCTGGTAGTCCCTTCGTCACCTTATCAGCAAAGTCGGGGAATTCTTCATCCCATTGAGCATTTAGGATTCTCATATAGAAGCTTTATTTTAGGCTTCATAAAGATTACTGGTTACTTAGAATCAATTAATCAGTTCGTCGCGAGCCTTTCATCCCTCTTTGGTCATCTTGGAGCGGCATCATCATCTAAACATATAGTTTCAAGTAGACCTTATTAATTGTCTTGCTTTCTTTAACGTTCCCGTCGTTTTTAGCGGTATCAATAATACCTTCTTGTCATTAATATTTCTTATTAATCCTAGGAGAGCTAGCACTACGTATTTTGAGTGGTTATCTGTTCTTATAATTCCCCTCTTAAATTTTTCATCAAAATCAATTAGTTTAAGCGTAATATCGCTTAACCCTAATATTCCTAGGAGTTTTTCTGCTTCCTCTTTTAATGCGTGGTTTAGCTCGGATGATGTTATTATTTCATTGGATATTACTTCAAATACTATGTATCTTTTTCTTCTCGGTTTTCTAGCTTCTAATGCCTTAATATATGACCTCCTTACGCCGCGAATTAGCATTTTTCCTAGGATTTCTATCTTCTTTTTTAACTTATAGATAATTAATGTTAACAGCATCGTCCATAGAGCTATACCTACTATTATTAATAGTATCATGTAGTTCATGCTTTTTACCTTATTTTAGAACTTTACTAATTAATGCATAGGGGATATTTATGACTGTAGATAAAGACTTAGCTTTGCTTAATCCTAGTAATCTTAGTATTGATATTTTATGTATTGGATGCCATAATTCAAATACCGTTTCTGATGCAGAGGAAACTACTATGTTTAGGTCTAGTTTTTCCGCTACCTTTAGAGTTTTCTTCAACTTACTAATGAACTTGTAATTATGTATATTGTTGACTACTTCTTTTAGTGGTATTTCTAATGTTTTATTATTCTTAACCATCATTCTTAATTGTGTTTTATCAATGTATGAACATGAATGAAGTGTAAACAGTATTGTGTCTATTCTTGTATCTCTAGCAGCTAGTCTTGCTGCACTTAATCCTATAGGGTTAAATGACACTATATGGTATTTTGTTCTAATACCTCTTAGCTTGTTCTTTCCCTCAGAATCTGTTGCTGAGGTTACTGTAATTCTTTTAAGTAATTGTATGTTTTGTTTTTCTGCTTGCTTTTTAAGTTCGAGGAATATGTCATTTGATGATTCAATACATATGATGTTATAGCCCATCCTGATCAATAGCCTAATTATGTTTATTCCTTGATCTACTGTGTTAGGCTCTATCCATAATTCGCAGAGAGTCTTTGTCTTATTCAACTTGTTTCCCATATTATGTTTCACTTAGTATTCTTTTTAATTGATCTACTGTTATGTCCTTAGGTAAAGATACTATTATCTTGATAACGTCGTCGCCTTCAAAGATTCTTAGTCTTCCTAGATATGCGTCTTGTTTACTTAATCTTATGTATAGGTTGTTTGTACGGTCTAGTCTTTCTTCAAGTGATAGTGATAATAGTTTCTTTTCCATAGGGTCAAGTTTTGATAGGATATATGAAAATGCTTTTGATGCTTTATTCCCTCTCAATATTAGTTTAAGTAATGTTATTGGGTTCCCATAATATCCTTTTACCGTTGTTGTTTTTATCTTAGCATGTTTTTTAAGTTCAGGGTCTATTATGTTAAGTAAGGCTTTCTTTACCTTGTTAATGTCTTCAGTTGCATGTGCTATTGTTGATACTTCTATCTTAATTACCTTTACCAAAAAGTAGACCCTTCTTTATTCTTCCTTATGATATTTTAATCTTATTTCATCAGGAGCTATTAGTCTAGCTCCACGATGAGCTTCGTGTCTCTTCTTTAGTTCTCTCTCCTTTTGCTTCTTCTTCCACTTGTACTTAATTGTACCACGGAATCCTCTTGCTTTTCTTAATCCTCTCATCTTCTTTCCTGCACTTGTAAGTCCTCTAAATACTCTTCTACGATGTTGTTTTTCTATTATCCAATTTATGTCAGGGTCGCTCTTTATTGCTGGATGATGTGGGTCTACGAGTATTACTTCATACCATTTGTAGAGACCGTCTTCTCCTACATAGTAGCTGTTTAGTACTTCAAGGTTGGGGTATTTTCTTGCAGCTCTTTCTTCAGCTATTAGTCTTAAGCTTTTAGCTGGTGCAAAGCCGTATATACCCATTCTTTTTGGCCTTCTACCGCTTCTTGGTCTTGGTTTTCTTAGTCCTCCTTTTCTAACTCTTACTCTTACGACTATGAATCCTATTTTTGTTTTGTAACCTAGAGCTCTTGCCCTATTTATTCTTGTAGGTTTCTCTACTCTGACTATTGCTGGTTGCCTTCTCCATTCCATGATTCTAGCTCTCATTACCTCTCTCATTTCTCCTTCATAGGGTCTTTTCCATAGTTGGGCTATGTAGTGGTACATTGACTGTACCATTTTTATCATCCATTTTGCTGGTTTTACCGTGCTAGTTGTGTTATAGTGGTAGAGATTTTAAGGTTAACTTACTCCATGTATTTAGGGTCAGATGGTTGCCTCCACCTCAATTCCTAGTAGGTGTAATTGGTAAGACTAATGTTGGTAAATCTACGTTCTTCGCTGCTGCTACATTAATAACTGTAGCTATTTCTAATAGACCGTTTACAACTATTGAACCTAATATTGGTATTGGTTATATAAGGAAGAAGTGTGTTCATGTAGAGCTTGGATTAGAAAAGTGTGATCCTAAGAACTCTATTTGTATTAAAGGATATAGATTCATACCCGTTAAGCTAATGGATGTTGCGGG
Organism: uncultured Desulfurococcales archaeon; assembly: GCA_964415135.1. Taxonomy (GTDB): domain Archaea; phylum Thermoproteota; class Thermoprotei_A; order Sulfolobales; family WANQ01; genus CAYXRT01. Next base: position 13,768 of record CAYPZO010000003.1, read on the forward strand.
ACTTATTCCAGGTGCTCATCTGGGTAGAGGGCTAGGTAATAAGTTTTTAGATGATTTAAGACAAGCGGATGCCTTAATACATGTTGTTGATGCTGCTGGTGCAACAGATGAAGAGGGTAATCCTGTGTCCCCAGGTATAGGTGATCCCGTTAAGGATGTAGTATTAATAGAGAGGGAGGTGGACGAGTGGTTTTATAGGATTATATCTAAGGATTGGAGTCGTTTTGCTAGGTATGTAGACTCTAGTCCTGTTGATGTAGTAGATGCATTAACTCAAAGATTATCCGGTCTCTCCATTAAGAAATACCATGTCATTGAAGCACTAAGATTAACGAAGCTTGAAAATACTAAACTTAGCATGTGGAGGGAGGAAGAGCTAAGAAATTTTGCGAAGAAGCTTCGAGAAATATCAAAGCCCATGATAATAGCTGCCAATAAATCTGATTTACCGGAAGCTGAAGATAATATTAAGAGAATGAAGAAGGAACTTCCAGGAAGAGTAATAGTACCTGTAAGCTCTGAAGCAGAACTTGCGTTAAGGAGAGCCGCTAAGCTTGGATTAATTGACTATTTACCGGGCGATCCTAATTTCAAGATCATCGATGAATCGAAGTTAACAAGTAAACAGCTTAAAGCACTTGAAATCATTAGGGAAAGAGTATTAAAGAAGTGGGGGTATACTGGAGTTCAACAGGTTATTAATACTGCTTTCTTTAATGTACTTAAATTAATTACTGTTTACCCTGTTGAAGATCATAATAAGTATACAGACCATTATGGTAATGTGCTTCCTGATGCATACTTGGTTAGGGAGGGTACTACAGCTAGGGAATTAGCATACATGGTTCATACAGATTTAGGTAAATCATTTATTTACGCCATTAATGCTAAGACGAAGCAAAGAGTAGGGGAGGATTACGTGCTTAAAGATAATGATGTTATTAAGATTGTTGCTGGCTTAGGTAGGTAACTTCCTTTAATCTCTCTTTTATGTCCTCTAAATAGTATTCTACCTTAAATCTAATGAATGTATACGGTGGTATGTCTTTATCTACAACTGCTCCCGGAGCAATCCATGAATATGCGCCTATCTTTACACCGGGCATTAATGATACATTAATGCCTGTTCTGACATATGCACCTATGATTGCTCCAAGCTTTCTCCTCCCACTACTTACTCTTACACCTTTTATCGTCATCTTTACTTCTTTTTCATCAAATCTAAGGTTAGCTGTGATTGTTCCAGCACCGAAGTTTACATTCTCACAAACTATGCTATCACCTATGTATGTTAAATGCAATGCCGTTACATGCTCCATGAGGACACTCGACTTTACTTCAACAGCGTTACCTATTCTACTTCCATCTCCTATTACCGTATATGGTCTTATATATGAATTAGGCCCTATGGTCACGTCTCTTCCTATAATCACGGGTCCTATAATGTATGTTCCACTCCTAATGACCGCTCCTTCCTCTATTATTACTGGTCCCTTGATTTTAACGAAATCTTCTACTTCTCCCCTGATTATGGAAGTTTTTATAGTTGCTTTCATGAGTTCTTCAGTGATGTTTAATATATCCCATGGCTTACCTACTTCAAACCATTCATTTGATCCCGCTTTAATGACTTTAACCTTAATGCCATCTTGTACCATTAGGTTTATAGCATCAGTTAATTCGTATTCTCCACGTGGTGATTTCTTAATCTTCTCCAGATAGTAGAATATGTCTTCATTAAATTTATATACTCCAGCATTTATTAAGTTGGACTCTATGTAGCTACTTGGTTTTTCAATTATCTTTTCTAATAATCCATTCTTATATATGAGGATACCATAATCTTTCTTTGAGCTAGGTATATATACTCCACATATAGTTGGCCCTTCCTCCTTAACCACCTTTTCTATTAATTCTTTAGAGAGAAGTAGATCACCATATATAATGAGGAAATCTCCATTCAAGTATTTCTCAGCTACCTTAACCGCATGTCCTGTGCCTAGAGGTTTATCCTGATGTATAAATGTTATATTTAAACTACTCCAATTGTTCCTGATATAATTGATTAGCTTGTCCTTTAAATGACCTATAACTATGACTATATCTTTTACTCCTAACTCCTTTAATGCACTCAACGTGTAATCGATTAATGGTTTGTTTAATACTGGTATTAGTGGTTTAGGTCTCGTATGAGTTATTGGTTCTAGTCTTTTACCCTCTCCTGCAGCAAGGATTAGAGCTTTCATAGACCCGCCTCTTCTTTAGCTTTATCATATAGTATTGTAGCTATAGCTATTAATGCTGCTGCAGCTGCGTAATCCGTGGATAAAGTTACTCCTGGAGCTAGGTCTACAATTATATCTGCATGCCTATATATTCCTAAGGGTATTCCTTCTCTTGATCCAAATAGGAGGTTTACTCTTCTTTTACTCTTTAGTATTAGCCGTTCAAGTTCATCTGATAGTCTTGATATGGGTTCTCCTTCAGGTTCAAAGACTATTATAACTTCATTACTTCTCTCTCTTACTAATTGGTAGAGATCTTGTACGTACACTTTTACTTTCTGTACACTTCTACCATAGCTTCTTTTCTGTATTTCATATCTTGATTCAATACCTTCTATTACACCATCTATGAATGTTTTAAGTTGAATAGCGTCGACAGCACCTATAGGTGCTATAACCAGTTCTCTTACTTCAAAGTTCTGGACTTCCCTCCCTATGCGCATACCCATAGTTTTTACAGCGTCTAGAGGTCCTAGGTAGGGCATTTGAATTATTGAAAGTTTCCTGAAGATGGGATAGATTACGTGTTTTCCCAGTTTTAACTTTCGATACTCTTCAGAGCCGGGTATGATGGATATTAATGCTATATCCCTTATTATTTCTACGAGGACTACTTTATCGGGATTTCTTAGGTTTACTGTTGCTTTTGTTTCTTTTCTTACAGCATCCCCTACAATTATATTTACATCTATACTTGTAAATGGGTGTTTACCTCTTCTTGTAGTCCTAACGGCGAATGTTTCATTTGAGGAAATTTTCTGAGATGCTAGTTTAGCTGCTTCTTTAGCTATTATGTTTGGATTTGCTTTTACTGTTCTCTCAATAATTATTACTTTTTCAGCTTCAAGTACGTGCTCTTTAATTAATTTTGCTAGGGTATGCTTATCCCTACTGCCCGAGATAGTTACTAGTCCTAGAAAGCCTTGTGGTGCTATTGTGACTTTTATGTTAGGTTCTAGTTCTCTTATTCTACTTGCTACGATTTTTTCAAATCCGAGCTTGGTTTTAATGAGTATATCTATTGGCTCTATTTCTTCCATACTCATATTCTATCATTTATTTTATGATTATCTTCTGCTCTTAAACATTAATGGTGAAACTACTACAGCTGATTGCGGTCCTTGGGGTGTTGGTATGGTTAATAGTTTTGACTTGTATATTTCAACTTTTCTTAACGGGTATATCTTCTTTGCTACTTCAAATATTTCTGTGCTAAGTTTACCGAAGAGCATTGCTTGGATTAGTTCATCTAGGGTCATTTCGCTTGCCCTCTTAGTTATAATTTCACCCATTATCTTCCTTATAGCTCTCTTCTGTGAGGTCTTACATCTATACGTGGCGAGTGCTATAGCTGTTATCCTTAGTCCATATCCATCCTTTGTAGTTACATCAAGTATTCCTTGTATTTTACTACTCTTTCTTCTAATTAGGCTCTTCATGTAGTCTCTGGCTAATTCGTGTCCTTTAAACCTAGTATATGCTTTATCTCCTTCAACTCTTATTATCTGGAAGAATAAGTGAACGTGAACTAAGGTGAAATCTCCCGTCAAGTCGTATAAGGTTACTTCCATTACTCTACCTATGAGTTTATCAGGGTCGTCTGCTGGAGTTGTACCTAGTACTGTCTCTCCAAATACTGGTGGTGCTATTACCTTATACCATTTCTTAAGTCTCCACTTATCTCTTACAGCTCTCGACATGTTACCTTACACCTTTACCAGTGCTGTTATTTGATTTTTTAGTGGTATTAATTCTTTTCGTAACATTACTTAACGTCTTTACAACTAACATGCAATGTTCGAGTACATCATCAGCTGTATTTCTAAGCCGAAGAAATGAATCTGTTTTTCCATGAAACTCTACTTTATATTCAACTTCACCATTAATAACTGAACTACTTATCCTTACATCATTATATGGAATTCTATTGTCTGGTTTTAATGCAATGAGCACAGCATTCGCCATTTTTGGGTCCTGGAACTTTAGCTTCAATTCTAATAATGCCTTTACCTCCATATTCTTCATGATATAACCCTCTTAATACTTTGCTTTAACTTCTTGAATTCCCCTAACTCTATCGTTAATGGTTTTTCTATGCTCCAATATCCTTCCGTTATCAGTCCATTAATATTAATGTTTCTTTTAGTTCTTAGTATCTCCATAATTGAGGTATAGCAGTTATCTTCTTCTAAACATTGAATTAGTATGGATTCTCTTGGTATAATTCCGAGCTGGTTTAGTATATCGGCTATGACTTCGAGAGGAATTCTCTCATCATATTTTAGAGCTACTGCATTTTCATATACTCTTTCTAGTTTTACGTCTCCACTTTCTATTAAGTTGATTAACTTATGCATTTTAGGTATTTCTTGATTGACCGTATATCCTAAGTCATACCAGTAAATGGGATTTATTAATGGAGCTATGATTGCGTTAGGTTCTTCTGTACTTAGAGCTACTAATAGAATGTAGTATAGGTATCTGGGATCCTCGGTTATGGGTGAGGCATGATCTGTCATTATGTATACTTTCCCTAATAATTCTTCAGCACTTCTCTTTCTCTTACTCACCTTGACTAAATATTCATAAAGTTTACTTGCTAGCGTTGCTATATCCTTAGCTGATAGTTCATGTATCTTGGTATTAGCGTTTAATTTTAACTGATTTATAAATTCTGTACATTCTTCTTGATTTGACGATAGTTTAGGTATGTATGGGTTAAGTGTTATTGAAATTGCTTGACATATCGTCCTCTTATGCCATTCAAATAGCTTTATCATAGTATTGTATATCTCTATGACCCGTTCTCTGCTTAGCACTTCGACTATCTTATTATCTATCCCTTTAGTTCCATGTATTGATATTACCGAAAGATAATAAGGCCATATATTATTTGGTATTAATAGCTGTTCTTCTAATAGTTGTATTACAAAGCCTGAAAGCGAGGATGATGTACCTACCTGGATCGACTTATCCCTTGTCTTAATGTACCTCATTCCCTGTCTTAGATCTATGACGGATTCGTTTCTATCACATTCTATGTTGATGTTTTGCGGGTATCCTATTAATACATTTAATGATTCATCAATTAATGATGGTTTTATGGTGTATGTTATTTGTACTTCTATATCGCTTTGACTTAAGGTTCTTAGCATTATACCTGAAGCTATTACTGCATCTAGAATTGGATAAGAGTGTATAGTTACTGCTCTATATTTTTCTATAATCTTAAAGAATTTTGGAGCTAAAGATGATATTACTGCTTCCTCGTCTCCTATTATTGTTGATGTTAAGTTTATCTCCCTCTACTCTCAACACAAGTTAATGGTTAGGCTTGATATAAGCTCGATACTAGTAGCTTTGCTCTCTCTGGGTCGTATTTCCAGTCAGGAGGCAGCTTTCCTACTCTCTTATAGTATTTTACTAGTCTGTGAATCTTTGATTCTAGGTCTATTAAGCCCTTCTTAGCATGATAGTCTTTTGGATGTTCCTCTAAGTGTCTTCGTAAGTTTACTGCCTTCTTGATCAGGTTTAATAGGTCTTCAGGTAGCGGCAGCATTAGTCCGTGTTCTTCAAGAACCTTTGTTAGCTTTTTACCTAGTATGGGTTTCACTAGCGGGATACCATATTGGTCTCTTAGTATTATACCTATCATTGATGGTGGATAACCTTTTCTTGCTAACTCTACGATTAGCCCTTCTATTTCCTCTGGCGAGAACCTAATCCATTTAGGTGGCCCTACTCTTACAGGTCTCGTTGAGTGTGATTTACCCTTTTCTCTTCCTTTGTTCATGTAGCTCTACCTCCCTTACTCTAGCTATAGTCTCAATATTTTAGTAGGTACTTTAAATTTTCTTTAATCCATTCTCCTAGAGCTCTAAATGCTTTTGCTCTATGAGAGTACATATTCTTTTCTTCTACACTCATTTCAGCGAATGTCTTCTCGCTTCCATCAGGTATGAATATGGGATCAAAACCAAAGCCCTTATTTCCTTTAGGTGCATTGGATATAACTCCTCTAACTATTCCTTCGAATACTTTGATTCCTATTGATGGATACATGAGTGCTACAACTGATTTGAATTCAGCTCTTCTATCCTCTATGTTTTCCATGAGCTTTAAGATTCCATTAATTCCTATGGTTTTGAATACGTAGCTTGAGTAGGGTCCGGGAAATCCATTTAGAGCTTTAATGAATAATCCTGCATCCTCGACTATTACAGGTTTCCTTATCCTACTGTATACATGTTTAACAGCTTCTATAGCTATTTCCTTTAGGTCTTCGCTTTGTATTTCTATTTTCCTAACATTTAATTGCTTTAAGTCTATATCGTATTTTCTTAATACATTGTATGCTTCTAGGAATTTACCCTTATTACCCGTAATGAAATATAGTTCAATTTTCATATATTATCTACCTTTTTCTTAGTCTACGTTCTTCTATGTATCGTCCTCTGAGTCTTATTTCTCGTATCTTGTCTATTACTTGTTTTGTTGTTTCCTCTCCTCTAATCTTCTTGTATCCTTCTACTATGTAATTGAAATATTCTTTGGCTTGTAGAGGATGTGTGCTTTCTAGGCTTCTTAGCATTAAGTGTAGGTCTGTTCCATGATCTTCTATATCATCGCTCCAGTATGATAGGCCAAAATCTATTAATACGGGGATTTTGTCTTCATAGAGTACTATGTTAGATGTTGTTAGGTCTCCATGTATTATTCTATTTGAGTGTAGTATTCCTATGTATTCTCCTACTTTTCCTAGAATTTGTGGTATGTTTTTTGAAGAAGGGGTTTTTGTTAGGTACTCCTTTAGTAATGTTCCCTCAATGTATTCTAATATTATTGTTGATGTTTTTGGATTTACGAGTAGTATTGCTGGTGCCTTTATGCCTAATTTTCTTACTTGGTTTATTATTCTAGCTTCAGTTATAGTCCTCTTTTTTCTAATCTCTTGATCTAATTCTGGGTCGCGATATTCTTTTCTTAATCTCTGTTTTACTATTACTTTATATCCCATGAATTCTCCAAGATAGAGGTTTGCTTCTG
>CAYPZO010000003.1:21198-36111 GCA_964415135.1 uncultured Desulfurococcales archaeon
TGTTTTACTATTACTTTATATCCCATGAATTCTCCAAGATAGAGGTTTGCTTCTGCACCTACCTTTAGGAGTTTTATGATTTTTAGTGTCTCCATATTATGTCTACCTCGTCAAGTCTCCATCGTTGTCTTACGATGGCTTTTTCTATTGGAATCGTTATTCCATGCTTGTATGCTAATAGTCCTGTCCATGCTATCATTGTTCCATTGTCTTCTGCATATTTTGGAGATACTATCATTACTTTAGCGTTATGGTATTTTGCCATGGTTTTGAACTTTTCTTGTAGAGTTTTACTTGCAGCAACTCCTCCCACTAGAAGTATCTCTTTTTTGCCCGTATGCGCTATAGCTCTTTCAGCTACTTCAACAACCATAGAGTATGCCACTTCTCTTAGCGTGTAACATATATCTTCTATTCTTGCTTTACCCGACTTGTAATATCTTAATGCGGCTGTTAGAAGACCTGAAAATGAGACGTCTTGGCCTTTAACAATATATGGAAACCCTTTAATGAATTTACCTCCTTCAGCACATTTGTCTATTACGTGTACTCCTTCTATTATATATGGTGGAGCTAGTCCTATTTCTCTTACGAAGGTATCTTGGAGATTTCCTAGTGGTAAGTCTAGTGTTTCTCCAAAGACCCTATATCTTCCCTCATTATATGCTATTATCATTGTATTGCCTCCAGCAACATATACTACTACAGGATCCTTTGCACCTGTTAATAATAATCCTATTTCAATATGCGCTACTGCGTGATTTACTGGTATGAGAGGTTTATCGTAATAGTATGCTAGTGCTCTAGCTATTGTTGCTCCAACTCTAAGACAAGGACCTAGACCAGGACCTAGGGCAACTGCTATTGCGTCTACGTCATCTATACTTATTTTTGCTTGGGATAATGCTTCACTTAATACTTTGTCAGATACTTCAATGAAATATCTAGCTGCTTCTCTAGGATGTATACCCCCTTCCTTAATTTCCTTAAAGTAATTTCTTCTAGCATCTGCGAGTATGTACGGTTCCTTGTCCTGTACTATTCCTATACCAAATGTATGCGCCGTAGATTCTACGCCAAGTACTATCATTTCCTTATCCTTTTCCTCTAGCTTCTTCTTTTTCCTATAAACTCTGTATAGCCACATTTACCACAGTGCCATCGTGGAATAGGTACTTTATGGCGTGCCATTATACTTCCACATCTGGGGCACTTCTTATTCTTTAGTCTTATTTTCTCCGCCTTGTAATCGTATTCGTATAGTTTATGCACCCATGACATTATTGTTCGCCTTCGTTTTTCCTAATTACGTGCGGAGGTTCAAACATTTTTGCTCTTTCAACACTATCATAAATATGTACTATGGCTTTACTTCTCCCAATACCGAATTCTCCAAGAATATTCCTTATATAGACTCTATTAATTTCTACACCATATGCTGTAGCAACCTTCTCTCTCATAATCTTTCTTTGCGGTGTTCCTTTACCTATATGGTATATTGCTAAGGTAATTTCCTTTCTATTTACTAATGGATTATACTTTTCTTCAACTACTTCGGCGTAATATCCTTCTCCTAAGTCTATTTTCCTTTTTTCTCTCATGCTTTAAACCTCCTTAACGTATGCTATGTGTGGTTTAAAGTATAGGGAGAGATTTAAGCTTATTTTCTTTAATAGATCATCAACTATGAGTAGTACTGCTCCTGAACCCGGCTGTCCATATACTATTACTGAATTCAATGGTAATAGAGTTATTAATGGTAAGACTAATAGGTCTTCCTCTCCTTCAACTACTATCAGTACGTGTTCTTCATTATTGCGTATTATCTTCTCGAGAATTAGTACTGCTTGTTCACTTATTGTTCCTGGAGGATTAACTACTTCATATACCTTTTTGAATTCTTTAATGATTTTATTATAGGATATGGGGTCATGACGCCTTGTTTTGCCGTCTATTAGGGCTATCGTTGGTATAATTGATTCTGACAAAGCGTTTACCGTTACATAGTCTCCTACAAAAGCTGTCTTAGATGCGCTTCTTAGAGCCTTAATTAAGAATTCTTCCTTGAATGCATTTTTTAATCGAATTAATATTCCATAGGGGTGTTTAAAGTCCTTTCTATGGGCGAGGTCAAGTACATATAGTTTCACATTACCATACCTTAATTGCATATCTACCGGGTTTCTTTATGTTTAGTGTTTTTGCTATTCTTGATTCCGGGTCTATTATTACTGCTACTCCCTGCCAATCATCAGTAAAATCTGTTGAGCCACAATTAGGGCATTTCTCCTCTTCATGCATTACTAGTAATCTGCATTTCCTACATGCTTTAAAGGGGGTTCTCTTTGTTCTTGCTCGAGACATGGAGCACTACCTCCTTACTTCTTTTCAGTTGATTTCCTTAGACTTTCTATTTCCTTTTTAATCCATTCTATTTTTCCTAGAAATGGCTGTCTTAGTGTCATTCCTATTCTTGGAGATCTAGCTGCTGAGGGTAAGCTTATATTTGTTATTCTACCTCTTACGATATCTCCTCTTTCAATTATTCTCTTTGTTTGTTGGCCTATTAGTGCTCCTCTTGTAGGTTCTAGTCTGAATGGTTCATCAGCTATTTGGGATCTATGCACTAGTGCATCGAAGGGTCCTATGTTTACGAATATACCGAATTCCTTAGTATCAACGACCTCTCCTTCAACTATTTCATGAAGTATTGGCTGGAATGTTAGTATAGTGAATTCTACTTCATGGTATGTCGCCCCATCTCCATGTATTATTACTCCTTCTGGAAATACCTTTGCATCTAGTACTGCAACAATTAATCCTACCTCCGGGTGTATTAGTCCTTCGTATTGTTCTCTGAGTATCCTTATAGCTACTTCTTCTAGTGGTTGCCCAAAATATTTTGGTGGTATTCTTACCATGCCCTTAACTTTATGGAGCTTGTACAATCACTTTCCCCTCTCTTCTCTTAGCTATAGATTAAAGTTTAAATAAATTCTTCTGAAGCTTCTAACATTCTCTTTTCTTCTCTGAAATATATTTCTGGTATACCTAGTTCTCTAGCCTTTCTTCTTAATTCTTTGTCATTACTTGCTATGTAGCATTTATGTGATAGAGCGTAGTCTATTATTAGGTCATCTACTCTATTAACGCCTTGCTTCTGGTAATCTACTACTTTGCAGTATTTTTTAATTAATTTTAATGCATATATAGCTGCTTTCTTTTCTTTAGGTTTTCCGAATTCTATTATTCTATTTAATTCCTTTACTACTTGTTCTAATACAATAAATGTGCATTTTGTAGATAATAGTTCACTTATTTGTGTGAATATGTCTATTCCTTCATGCGCTAACATTAACATGTTGGTATCGATAACTACGCAACATTCTCTCTTCACTCCATAACTGTTCCCCATCCAACTAACCTCCATCGCCCTAATACTTGTCTGCTTATAGCAACTCTTGCTCCCTTCCATGCAACTACAGGTCTCCTTAATACTACTTCTACTTCGTCCTTGGAGATCTTAGTTACTATTCCTAAGGTTATGGCCGTTCCTACTGTTATCATTAGTGGTTCTCTCAGCCTTATTGGCTGTACTTTTAGTAGTTCTTTTGTTCCTACAACCCTTTCAAGTAGTTCGTATTGTATTCGTAGATGATCGTATACTGGTGGTAGGTGTCCTGCTTTGCCGACTACATTACCTACAAGGTTATCTGCTTTTGTTAATGAGGGATCAAGTTTTGTACCTATCGCTACTAATCCACCTGGCTTAGCCTCTTCTACTTCAATATTTCCAAATCTTAGACTTACTATTTCAGTATGTAGAGGTACATATTCTACTTTACCTTTTGCCCTTTCTATTCTAACTCCTGGTCTAATTTCTATTTCATCACCTACTCTTAGTACTCCTTGTAGAATACTACCTCCTATTACTCCTCCCTTTAGCTTGTCGGGCGGTGTTCCTGGTTTATTTACATCAAAGCTTCTTATTATGAACATTAGTGGTGGTTTCGTTGGGTCTCTTTTCGGTGTGGGTATGTATTCTTCTATAGCTTCTAGGAGTACATCGATATTTGCTTTATGTAGCGCGCTTACTGGTATTATTGGTGCTTCTTCAGCCCAGGTGCCTTTAAGGAATTCTTTTATTTGCTTATAGTTTTTTAATGCATGTTCTTTTGAAACTACGTCTATTTTATTTTGAACTACAACTAGATTTCTTATTCCTATAATATTTAGTGCGACAAAGTGCTCTCTCGTTTGTGGTTGTGGACATGGCTCATTAGCTGCTATGACTAGTATTGCTCCATCCATTACTGCTGCTCCTGAAAGCATTGTTGCCATAAGTACTTCATGTCCTGGAGCGTCTACAAATGATACTCTTCTAAGGAATTTTGGTTCTTCATCTGAGTTACAGTGTTTACACGAGAATTCTGTTGTATATCCTTCTGGTTTTCCACAGCTTTCACAAAAGTATATTTCTGCATTAGCATAACCTAATTTTATCGTCATTCCTCTTTTAAGCTCTTCAGAGTGTTTTGCAGTCCATATACCGGTTATTGCCTGCACTAGTGTTGTCTTGCCATGGTCTACGTGACCTACTACTCCTATATTTACTTCAGGTTGATTGAATGTACGCATTTCAGCTCCTCCTCTATTATATTAGCGTAGGATCTGGTTATTACTTACCTTCCTCAGGTCCATATACGATTACTGTGTTTATTTGTACTATTTCATCCGATATCATGTTTCCTCTAATAGTTATCCTCCTTCTCTCTCCTTTCTCACGTGGATGAAATCCTGGAGGACCAGAAAGTAGTACTCTTCTCTTGGCGGGGCCTGGTATGTCGGGTCTCATTGGAAAGCCGCTATTATCCGTTCCTCCTGTTATCTTGAGTATTACTCCAGGAAGACCAACTATTGATCCTTCGAATGTATCTCCTATCTTTAATCCTATGAGCCTTGATGCTTTATCTCCCTTAACTGTTATTTGCCATGCCTTTGCTTTAAATACTTCTGCTTTAGCTTCTGCATCGCCTACTTTCTCGAACATAAGATTTGCTGAACAATGTACTTCGTTTTCTGGAACGTTCTTGTCTAGCTCTACTTTGAATGTTAAGTTTATTTTCTCTCTTGATGCTTTGTCTTTCCATATTCTAGCTGTTATTACGTTTATCTTGGGGTCCAACTTTAGCTTCTTAGCTAGTTCTGGATTTATCTTAGCTATTGGTAGTTTTGTTTTCTCTTTTTCTTCTGAAGTGTAATCTATTTCGTCTATACCTTTAAGTAGTACTTCGTATACTTGCTCATCCTTTGTTGCAGGATCTGATATCACTATTTTGAACTCTGCCATACTTCTCACCTTACTATCGTAGATTACCCCGGGAAGCTAAATATTGTATGGGGGTTTTTACGTTTGTTGATTATTTAACGTTAAGATTTTAAGTTTACTAAACAGTCTTAAACGTGTTGAAGCTAAAGAGTAACGATTAAGGTGAATAGAGGTGTCCACAGAAGGTAATACGGCTAAGGCTAGGTTGAGGCAACCAATAGTTGTAGTACTAGGACACGTAGATCATGGTAAGACTACTCTTCTCGATAAAATTAGGGGTACAACCGTAGCTGAAAAAGAACCTGGACAAATAACCCAGCATGTAGGAGCTAGTCTTGTTCCAGCCAATGTTATTGAGAAGATAGCTGAACCATTAAAGAAGCTCATACCCATTAAGTTAAAGATACCTGGACTTCTATTTATAGACACTCCAGGTCATGAAGCCTTCTCAAATCTAAGGCGTAGAGGAGGAAGCGTAGCTGACTTTGCTATTCTCGTTGTGGACGTTATTGATGGTTTTCAAAGACAAACTTATGAGAGTATTGAGATTTTAAGGTCAAGAAAAGTACCTTTCCTTATAGCTGCTAATAAAATTGATAGGATTCCAGGATGGAGACCACACCCTAATGAGCCCTTCATTTACACTTTCAGGAAGCAAGATGAATATGTGAGGGAAGAGCTCGATAACTTAATTTATAGAATGGTTGGTGAGATGTATAAGCTAGGGTTTAGAGCTGAGAGGTTTGATAGAATAAAAGATTTCACTAGAACTGTTGCAATAGTACCGGTCTCTGCAAAAACTGGTGAAGGAATACCTGAACTTTTAGCTGTTTTAGCTGGTTTAACGCAGCAATACATGGCTAAGAAGCTGATGCTCGCCAAGGGACCTGCAAAAGGAGTGGTGTTGGAGGTAAAGGAGGAGCCTGGACTGGGTACTACTATTGATACAATCATATATGATGGTATAATTAGGAAAGGAGATCTAATCGTTGTTGGTGGTTTAGAGAAACCAATAGTGACGAGAGTAAGAGCATTACTTATGCCCAGACCCCTACAAGAAATTAGAATGCATAAAGGAGAGTTCATGCATATCGATGAAGTTGTAGCAGCTGCTGGAGTAAAGATTGTAGCTCAAGGACTTGAAAACGTTGTTGCAGGTGCTCCGCTCTATGTGGTTCCATCTGAAGAGCAACTTGATGAGTACGTTAGGAAGGTTAAAGAAGAAGTAGAGGCTGCTAAGATAAAGACTGAAATTGATGGAGTTATAGTTAAAGCTGATACTTTAGGAACGCTAGAAGCTATAATTGGCATGCTTAAGAATAAGGGAATTCCTGTTAGACTTGCCGATGTAGGAGCTATCAGTAAAAGAGATGTAATTGAAGCAGCTATTACGTTAAGGAGTAAGAAAGAATACGGGGTAATATTAGGCTTCAATACTAAGGTATTGCCTGAGGCGGCTGAAGAAGCTCGTAAGCATGGTGTTAAAATCTTTCTCAACAACGTAATATACAAGCTTATTGAAGATTATGAGGAATGGCTTAATAAGTTAAGAGAAGAGGAGAAACGTAGAGAATTAGAAAAGCTAGTAAGACCAGGCAAGATAAGGATAATACCAGGTTATGTGTTTAGGAGAAGTGAACCAGCTATTGTTGGCGTTGAAGTACTTAGTGGAATAATTAAGCCCAGCTATCCATTAATGAGAGAAGATGGTAAGAGAATAGGAGAAATCATGCAAATACAGGATAAAGGAAAACCTATACCTATGGCTAGGGTAGGCCAAGCAGTTGCAATATCTATTAGGGGAAGAGTTATGATAGGAAGGCACGTCGATGAAGGAGATGTACTGTATACCGACATACCTAACTCACACGTCAAGATACTCTTAACTAAGTATAGAGACGAGCTTAGTGATGACGAAATACTGGCATTAAAGGAAATAATTAAGATCAAGAGGAAAAGAGATCCGACGTATGCGTTTATACCCGGAGTTAAAATATGATTCAAATTACCATTCAACTATTTCGGTTTCATTAAATACTATTGAGATCTCACGCTTAGCTTTCTCAGAGCTATCTGCAGCATGTATTATGTTTTCAGTTACAGATAATGCAAAGTCTCCTCTAATGGTGCCTGGCTCGGCTAACCTACCATCAGTTGCACCTATCATCTTTCTCACAACACTTACTGCACTATCTCCTTCAAGCACCATAGCAACGACGGGGCCTGAGGTTATGAAGTTTATTAATTTCTCATAAAAGTGTTTGCCCTTATGTTCGCTATAGAATTCTTCAGCTTTTTCCCTAGTAAATTTAAACAGTTTAAGAGCGAGGATTTTGAATCCTTTCCTTTCGAACCTTGAGATTATTTCTCCTACTAATCCTCTTTGAACACCATCAGGCTTTATTATAACTAAAGTTCTCTCTACAGTCAATATATCACCTTATGGCTAGGTCTTTAAGCTACTTTTTAGTCCATTTTAGCTTCCTGGGGTCTCGCTTCATTTTATAGCTCTTAAAGCACTTACTTGAGCAGAATCTTAGTATAGTTCCATCGTTTTTAACGTACATTAATCCTGTTCCAGGCTCTATTTCCTTACCACAAAAACTACATGTGAATACTTTTGGCATATCTTTCATCCTCACTTGATCCCTATTCTCTCTAACCTCTCGGAGTTATTTAGTTTAGGATTTATAAGCTATTCTCAGTAGTTAAGCTAGAGGGTGTAGTAAATGAGCACAAAAAGTGGTAAAAGTAAGGAGTTCAATATAATAGAAGAGCTAGGATTTCCTGCAGAGGTAATACAGATTATTGGTAGGACAGGTGTAACTGGAGAAATAACGCAAGTTAGAGTTAGAGTTCTTGAAGGCAGAGATAAGGGGAGGATACTAACCAGAAATGTTAAGGGACCTGTCAGAATAGGTGATATACTAATCCTGAGAGAAACTGAAAGAGAAGCTAGGAAATTAACTGGAAGGTGAAATAAAAATAATTAGATTATATCTATTTGTACCGCTATTTAGGGATTTATCTTCCTGCTTTTGCTCTTAATTCATTAACTTGCTTGATTATCTCCTCTACTAGTTCTTTAGCCTCACCTGGGTCTATAATGCATGCACTTGCTGCTGCTACTTCAATTCCTGCTGCTTCACCAAGCTTCTTCTTGCTGGGTACATATACGTATGGTATCTTCTTTTCATCACATAGCAGTGGTAGGTGTGCTACTATCTCTGGAGGATCAACGTCTTCCGCAATTAATACTAATTTAGCTAGGCCTCTCTCAACAGCTTTTGTTGTTTCGTTTGTCCCCTTCTTTATCTTGCCTCCTCTTTCTCTTGCCATTCTTAGAGCTTCATATGCTTTCTCTGCGAGCTCTGGAGGTACTTCAAATCTTACATAAAATGGTTTTGACATAGCTTCATCCTCCTCCTTTTCGTCGTCCACCCTTTAAGGTTATGGTATAGGGGATAATAAGTTTTCATAGAATGTTTATGTGCTTAATCATGCGTGTAATATGCTAGTACTTCCTGTTTTGATATGCTATGTAGTTTAACGAAACCGAATCTAAAGAACTGTACTACTTTTCCCTCTTTTTCATTAATAATGTTAGGTTCACTTAAACCTTCAATTATTTCTAGGGTTAACTCTTTAGGCTTCTTAACCATTACATTGACGTTATCTTCGTAGGGTACCCACTGTATTATTGGTAAGCCTAGATTACGCGCTTCTTGGAGACTTGTTCCTTTGAATGTAGCATGTACTTCTTCCCCTTCCATTCTAGTTATTTCTATGTTAGCTAAATCCATTAATCTAATCATTTTATGCTTTCTTAGTAGTTCTAGGTCTGTTGATGATATGTATACCTCTGCTTGAGGCCCTTTGACCTTTATTGTTCTTTCTCCTAGTTCTTTGTTGGAGGGATGATATGGTATTTTAGCTATTAGTTCTGGAGGGAAGTTGCTTATATTTACTACTATTGGTTTTTCAACAAACATATACCTAGGAGCTATAGGATCTATTATCTTTCTATTTATTGCAGCTAAGTTGTCAAAGCTTATTGCTGCATCGGTTCCCTTAACGCCGACCTCCATTATTAGTTCATGGATTGCCTTAGGTGATATTCCTCTCTTCCTTAATGAGCTTAAAGTTCCGAAACGTATATCATCTATTCCTTCAAATGATTTATCAGACTCCATGAGCTCCTTCATTTTAGATTTACTTAGTATGAATCCTTCAAGTTTTAATCTTCCAAAATGTATTGCCTCGGGATATTTCCATCCCATGTGCTTGTAGAGGAACTTTTGTTTAATGGTATTGGTCATGTGTTCTTTAGCTCTTAGTATATGGGTTACACCCATTAAATGATCATCTACTGCTGCTGCGAAGTTATATGTAGGCCATAGTATGTATCTATCACCCACTATGGGATGCGGAGTCTTACTTGTGTCTATTATTCTAAATGCTACCCATTCTCTTACTGAGGGGTCTGGATAATTTAGGTCAGTCTTTATCCTTACTACTGCTTCTCCTTCTCCGAAATGCCCTTCAAGCATTTTGTCTAATAATTCTAGGTTTTCTTCTACTGGCTTGTTTCTATGAGGACATGGCTTAGAGGACCATAGGTATTTTCTAAATTCTTGAGGAGAACATAAATCTACGTATGCTCCTCCTCGTCTAATGAGTTCTTTAAGTACTTCGTAGTATTTCTCCATTCTAAGGGATTGTATGTATTCTTCATCCCATTTTACTCCAAGCCATTTTAGATCCTCTTTTATAATATCATATGCTTCGGGTAAGGGTCTCTTTATTCTGGGGTCTGTGTCTTCGAATCTTAGTATCATTTTGCCCTTATACATTTTTGCATACTCATAACATAGTATTGCTGGTCTAGCATTCCCTAGGTGTAAAACGAAGTCAGGATTAGGAGCAAATCTCGTTACCACTATTTTGTATTTTTCAACATTAGGTAGGGGCGGGAGTTCATGTTTTCTTTCAACTACTTTTTCTTCAAGTAGCTCTGGCCATTTTTCTTCAAGTAGACGTTTTTGTTCATTGATACTCAAACTATTAATGTAGTCTATAACTTCTTTTACGATACTTATTATGCTCTTTATTTTCGGTTTTAGGTCAGGTCTTTCTGCTACTATTTTACTTATGACGGGCCCTAAGAGAGCTTTACCATCGTGTTTAACGGCATTGTAGAGAGCATATTTAAGTGCTAGCTCCTTTACGTAGTTTAAGTCTTCTGACATCATTTGAGTTCACCACTACTATTACGTATCTTTCAGGTCTTTCTTCGTAAACCCAACCTATATATACTACGATTCCTTCATTCGTACTCTTAATACTTCTAACTTCAAATTTTTTTGTTAATACGTATGCTATTTTCTGTCTTGGTTTTATTTTATCTCCTTCACTTACTTGTAATGATATTTTCCGTCCTTTAACCTCAATTAATATTGTCTTCGTTTCTTTTTCTACAAGAAGTATTTCGTTTTTGGGCGTATATGTTGCGAAAGCTTTCTTTATAGTTGATGTTTCTAAGTCTATTATTTCATTTAGTGCTTGTTCATATATAACTTTTGAGAAGACTCTACCACTGAGTGTTTCCGTTAATTGATTTACGATTATTGCTTCATGATCTAATACTATTAGGTACTCATTAGATTCTTCTCTAAATCCTTCTATGAATATCTTTGAATACGTGTAGTTACTTTTAATTTGGTTCACCTTAATGTAATTATTTCTCCCTCTTGATGATGTATAGTGCAAGTTCTTTTAGCATATCATATACTTCTCTGTCTTGGATGCATGCCCCTTCTAGTTTTTCTAGTGCTATTTTTACGTATTTCTCTGCTAGTTTCTCAGCATATCCTAAGGCATTACTTTTTATTATTAAGTCGGCTGCTTTCTTTAGCTCATTTATGTCTTCACTTTTGCCTAGTATGTTTAGTAGAGTTGTTTTCTCTTCTGGAGATAGTTTTTTCAGAGCATGGATTACTAGTATTGTCTTTTTCCCTTCTCTTATATCACTATAGATGGGTTTTCCTAGTGTTTTTTCATCTGCTGTAAGTCCGAGTATATCGTCCCTTATTTGAAATGCTATTCCTAGATTTAATCCATATTCTCCTAGCTTGGCTACACATTCACTAGGTGCACCACCTATAATTGCTCCTATTTCAGCTGATGCTTTGAATAAAGCTCCTGTTTTCTTTGTTATCATTTCAATATATTCTTCTTCGCTTACTTCCTCTCTATTTTCAAATTCTATGTCTAGTACTTGGCCCTCAGCTACGGTTATTGAGGCCCAAGATAGTATATCTACTATTTTTACTACTTTTTCATGGTCTACTCCATAGTCTACAAGTTTGGATGCTGCTTCAAATACTTTTGCAAATAGGAGATCTCCTGCTAATATTGCCGTGTCTTCTCCCCATAGCTTATGTACTGTAGGTACTCCTCGACGGAATTCATCTTCATCCATTATGTCGTCGTGTACTAGTGTGAAGTTGTGTAGTAGTTCTATTGCTGCTGCAGCTGGAATTGCCTTCTTCCAATCACCACCTACACCTTTTGTTATTGCGAGCAGTAGTATTGGTCGAAGTCTTTTTCCTCCAGCTTTGGGTAAGTAGCTTGCTGCATCATATAGTTTCTTAGGTTTTCCTTTTAGTAATTTAAATAGGAAGTCATCTACCAATGGTCGAACGCTCTTACCGAATCCAAGTATTTTGAGCATTATTTCACCTTGAGTCTTTCACTCTTTACTATTCTTAGTTTTTCGTATTTTTTAATATCAATGCCTCTATATTTTAGATAATTAGTTATACTGGTTGATAGTGATATTGGTGCTTTATATAGTTCATGTATGTAGTTGCATCCGCAGAGTAGCATTGTTATTTTTAATTCATTTATTAATTTATTTAGTAGATTCATTACTTCTTTTGCTCCATTTATGGCTTTTTCTAATACTGGTTTTGCTATCGCTGTTAAGTCTGCGCCAAGAGCTAAGGCTTTAGCAATATCTAGTCCTGTTCGTATACCACCACTACCAATTATGTATGCTTGAGGAACTGAATAGAATACTTCAATTATTGATGCTGGTGTTGGTATTCCCCATGTTATAAAGTTTCTGCCTATTTCTTCAATCTCCTTTTTCCCTGTTTTTCTTGCTCTTATTAATTCAATTAATATCCAGTTTGTTCCACCAGTGCCAGCTACGTCAAAATATCTTATGCCTATTTGCGCTAGTTGCAAAGCTACTTCCTTTGATAATCCTGCTCCTACTTCCTTGATTATTATTGGTACATTTATCTCATTTAGTATTTTTTCAATTGCTTTTATAGCTCCTTTAAATGAAGTATCTCCCTCTGCCTGGAATACTTCTTGAGCGGGATTTAGGTGAATTGCTAGTGCATCTGCTTCAATCATATTGACTACGTCAATTATTTGATTTATACTGGTTTCTTTTACTAGTTGAGCTAAACCTATATTAGCTATTATTGGTCTACTGCTTGCTATTTCCCTAGCAATTGCAAAGGTGTATTTTAGTGATGGATCTTTTAATGCTGCTCTTTGACTTCCCACACCCATTCCTAACTTTAACTCGCTTATTGCCTCAGCTATTGCCTTGTTTATTTTATAGGATAGGGGATGTCCCCCTGTTATGGCTGATACTATGAGGGGGGCATTTAATGTGTATTTTAAGAACCTTACTTTCGTGTCTATTTTATCTAGATCTACTTCTGGTAATGCCTTATGAACAAACACTATGTCATTAAAGGTTATGAAACTTTTACTTTCTACATTTTCTTTTAATGTTATTTCTATGTGTTCTAACTTCCTTTGTTTTATTTTCTCGTCCTTGAAGGACAATTTTCTCCCTCATGTTTTACGGTATTATTCTTGTTGCTTTGACTTCTTCTCCTATAAGTGCTTTATATAGGTTTTCTTTTTTCATTCCATTTATTATTAGTACTTCAAATCCTTTATGATACTTCAATCCTATCCTTAGTTTTTCTAAAATTCCTCCAGTAACGTCATGTTCTTTGGTCTCTGCATGAATTCTATCTAAGCTTCTTGATAAGGATATTATTGGGAGGAACTTTGCATTAGGGTTATCTGGGGGTTTATCGTATATGCCATCTACATCGGCAACGAATATTAGCTTCTCTGCATTAAGCTTGTGGGCAAGAAACCACGATATTTCGTCTCCTGAAAGCACTTTAAATTCCTTCTCATGTAATATTACGTCTCCGTACAATATAGGTATAATGCCTTTACGTAGGTATTCCTTTATTAATTCTATTCCACTACATGTGAGTTCTTGGTTTACGTACTGGAATATTGCGTGAGAATTAAATACGATTGCATGTAAGTTATTTTGGAAGAATATGTCAGCTACCATTAATGCTAGTTTGTTCATGATATTTGTTGTAATTGAAGCACACTCTCTATCGATAAATCCCTTTTCCTTAACGTACTTAGATACCATATAGTGACCAAAGCTACCTCCTCCTAAGACTACTACTATTGACTTTAACGTCTTATCTATGAATCTATGAATGTCCTTTGCTATATTATTTACAACATTATATCGTAATGCAAATGGGTTATCTTTATCGGTTATTATGCTACCTCCTAGCTTTATTATTATCAATTTCTGTCAACCATATCCTAACTAGATAAGCTTTATTAATATCAGTAACCCATTTAGTATGTACCTCCGTAGGTATGCTTATATTGTATAGAATGTACCATAAAGTGTTTTCTAGTTTTATTAGACTATTGATGTAGCTAGTGTTGTTGGTTAGCGCGTTGAATGCTTCTATTACTAGTACTCCAGCTATATGGGTTAAGGCACTCATTATCGATTCAGAATACTTGGTGTAATTTTCCTCTATACTTTTGGTTTTACCTAGAGGAGTTATGATGATTGGGGGTTCACTTATATTTATTGGTATGAAGCCTTCACCTTGTCTATATATTATTGGTTTTCCTGTATTAATACTCTGTCTACAGGCATCGATGAATTGCATGTATTCGCTTTTTATGTATTCTTTTTCTACTTCTTGTATTACCCTTAGTATATCCTCTAGCCTTACATCATAATATTTGCTTAGTTCTAATGACATTATGTATGTTAGCATTGAGTACAACGACATGCATGGTATTTTTGTTTCTCCTTTGGTTTGCATCTTTATGTCTAAGTTGAAGCCTATTTCGGTAGCAATTATGTTCATGTATTTATTAATGATATTTAGACAATGATTATCCAATGATACGTCTTTTAATGATGTGACTATGGTGTCTTCAGATAAATGTATATTTATATCTATGGGTTTGTCTAGTATTATTATTAGTATGGGGTTTACTCTATCCTTTATAGGTATTCCAAATAGAGGGATCGGCGGTTTTATTTTCAAGAATGTGATCCTAGTATTTGAATTGTATTGAGGCGTAGCCTACTACAGCTGATTTATCTCCTGTAATGTCGCCTGAAGTTGCATATGCTAAGAGAACTGCGTTCTTAGCTTCTCTTAGTTTTGCTAATTCAATTAGTGTCATGGCTGCTCCGGGTCCACACATTG
>CAYPZO010000004.1:0-10640 GCA_964415135.1 uncultured Desulfurococcales archaeon
ACCCATCTTACATGTTAAACCATCCTTAGCTATGGGGTCAAGCGTTGAACCTCTAACATTATTAATTATAACCAGATCTCTATCAGCTCTAAACCTAGTCGCTATAGCCCACTCAATACTATGCGGATCATCTAAGCAAATATCCTTATCAACAACTACCACGTGCTTTAAGCTAGGATGAGCAGCAAAAGCTGCTAATATAGCATTCTTACCATCACCTTCATGGTTTTTTTCAATGGATATTACAGCGTGTAGCCAACCACACCCTCCAGGTGTTAATCTAACACCATAAACCTTAGGAACTACTGTAGAAACAGTTCTCCATATTAATGCTTCACGTGGAAATCCTTGGAAGATGCGATGCTCATTACTTGCAGGCAATATCGCGTGACCAATTATATCGTTATTAACGTATATTGCATCTATTTTAATTAATGGTTGTCTTCGCACTTTATCATAAGTACCAGTTATATCAACAAAAGGACCTTCATCTACTTCTTCGCTTGTTATCCTTCCCTCCAATACTATGGAGGAATCAATAGGTACAGGAATATTGTAGTTAGGGGTCCTAGCTACACGTAAAGGTTCCTCAAGTAACTTACTAGCTATCTTGAGTTCAAAAACTCCATAAGGTGGACTTGTAGCTGAGGCCAGCAAAATTGCTGGATGAACCCCGATTACGATTGCTATAGGAGTCTCCATCCCTCTACTTGAGTACTCTTTAGCAATACTATATAAATGTCTAGGAACAATTCTTGCTACAACCTTATCTCTATCAGTTAGCAGTATCCTATGTACTGATGCATTACATATTTCCTCGCCGCTAAAGTCTTCACAAGCTATTATTATTGATGATGTAAGGTACCTACCAGCATCTCGTTCATAAAACTTAAGTGCAGGTAGAGAATTAACATCGGCATCAACGGATTTCATGGAAAATGATTCTTCTTTTAAGCTTCCTGGATTTTCTAAAGCGGTTATCAACTTCTTATATGCATCGATGTCGCCATTTACGTTCAACATTCTATATAGCTTCTTCCTTGTATTTACTAGGTTACCTACAACAGGTCCTAAGACGCCACTAATCTTCTTAAAAAATACCGTTAATCCTTTAAAATCTAATTCAAGTAGAATTCTCGAAGCTTCGTATATTGGAGAGACTTCACGCTCAATTACGATTACATAATCTCTTATCTCATCTATAAATGACCTTAAAGAAGGCATTTATCGCCCCTCAAAACCTCTTCCCACTGCTCATTTAATTTTACTTTACCTATAATTAATCCACCTATATCTCCTTGCCATGGAGTTCGCACATATATTACTTTCTTCTCGTAATCTATCTTCTCTATAATAGCTGGAGCTACCTCCTCTAACTTTTCATTCAAAACACACGAAATAATGCCCTTTTCCTCACCGCTTTGAAGCACAAATACTTCATTAGCATTGAGTACTTCTCTTAACTTTTCATACACGTATCTATTCCTCAAGCCAGATATAACGATGGCATAGGATCCTTCATATAATTTCGACGCGTAAACCACATTACATCCTATAGCCTCCTTAATCTTATTAAGTAAGTCCTCGTTTAGGTTTAGGGGCTCTCCATTTAGAATGTAAGATCCTATAATTACGCTTTTGTCTAAGGGTAAAGTCCTTATAGTAGATTTCTCTAAGTACCTCTTATATGCATGACATCTAAGAATCCTTCGTTCCTCCCTATCTCTTTTCTTCATAACTTTTGGAGAAGGTAAGAACTTAACCTGCATGTACTTACGAAATGTATTAGATAGTATCTTTATTTCCTCTCCTACCATAAAAAGTGCTTGAGGATTCACATGCCTAATTAAATCGATTTTATACTCTATTGCTTGTGAACCATAAATCCATCCATCAGTATCTATAATAACTACATCACTTTGCTTTAATGCCTCATCAACTAAGCTCTTTATAGCGGCAATAACCCTATGAGCTACATGCGATGGAGTAATAGTTCCCACAAACCTTATCTTATTATAGGTAAGCTCTCTTAACCATAATATTGGACTATCTATAATGCTTAGGGAGATAAATGTGGGAGGACCTATATCTGCTTGCCCAATATCACCATCAATTATCGCTGGTTTCAATCCCTTGGATAGAGCTATATTTGCTATCATCGCAGTTAATGAAGACTTACCGCTATCAACGGGTCCTATGATTACGATAATGCCTGGTTTAGTCAAATTATCAAGTACTTCATTAACTGCCTTCTCCCATTTATCTATAACCTCCTCTCCCGGCTGCGGTTCCTGTATTAAAGCTCCTTCACCAAGAAAAACATCAATCTCCGATTCTGTAACTGCTTTAACACAATAGCTCCTAAACTTGCTTATAATGACTCTAGAATTTTGTGTAAATGATGCGCCTAGAATTTTTATTTCTCCTTTTGTAACGAGGAGTGATGCTGGTCCAAATATTCTTAAGTACTGATCTTTATTCAACGACACAGTAATTTTCAAGTACCATCACCACATATACTATATTATTCTTATTCCATCCTTTAATGCAATATTTATTGCGGCTCTTACATCCTTATCCTTTATCTTAGATATTAACTCAATATATGGGTTATATGCTGAGGTATTTGACTCCTCTACAAGATATAAGTTTATTCTATTAGTATTTGCTCCCACATATGGCTTTATCCTCTTTAATATTTCCTGTATTACATTCTCTTTCAATGCGTTTATACCTATTTTAATTATTAGTCTCTTATGGGGTATGGTTCTAATTATCCTATCGATAATATTACTTAGCTCACTTAGAGTAAATGATATTGATCCGTACTCTAGCATTAAACCATCAGCTAAAATAACATATGTTAAATTATTTCTATTCACGTCTACTCCCGTAATAACTTCATTATACTTATCCTTACCTAGTATTCTACATGTTATATGTTCAACTATCTCATCATAGTTTAATCCTTTTTCAATTAATTCATCAACAATAATGATGTTTTCTCTATATTGTGTACTTATTTTGTCTTTCAGAATAGCATATCCTTCACTATCAAGAACGTATATGACGTTATTCTTAAACTTGAGGTTTGAGGTATTAGGTACATTAATGTGGATTCTACTAGCTAACTTAGGTACTATGTTTCTTTCCTTATTTGGGTCCACTATGAATGCTATTACTTCTCTCATCATGGTTACTCCCAATTACCGTATACTAACAACATTGCATGTTTTGTCCTCGTTCTTAAGATTTAAAGTGGTTTCTCGAGTTATATCTTTTCAGTAGGAGTGTAAGTTAAATGAACTTAGACTTATACAATGACTTATTATTGAAAGAGAAAAGCATGATCTTAATATATGGTGAAGCTGGTTCAGGAAAAACGAACTTAACACTCTTTCTCTTAGCTAAAGCCAGCAGAAATGGACGAAGAGGAATATACATAAGTACAGAAGGAAAAATATACCAAGCAGTAGTGGATCAAGAGAAATTCACTAACGTATTTTTCAGCGAAGTATACGATCTAAACGAGTTAAGTAAGCTTATCTTTGAACTAAAAACACTGTTAGATAAGCTAGATGATAGGAAAATGGTTATAGTTGTAGATACTATTAATTCATTATATCGTTTACAGGAAAACCTAGAACATGCAGTAACAGTACTGAATATGCAGCTCGCCTTTCTATATAAATTGTCAAGATTAGGATGTACTGTTATAGTAACAGGTCAGGTAAGGGAAAGACTCGAGGAAGAAGTACGTGCTACTACGTCAATAGATGTTAGCGGATCAACGTATCTTCGATTTTGGCCCGATATAATTATTAGACTTGAACGCGTTGGAGCCCGCAGAATGTTAATTGTTGAAAAACCCATCGACATGGAATTAGGCTTTGAAATAAAGGGTCCGGCTAATATAGTGTTTTACAAGCTACTTCAATAACCCAGAAATCTTCTTCATTAAGTATCTGTACTTAACGTACTTATCTTCAGGAGAAAACCTTGGAGGATGAGGTACTCTAACCTGTGAACCGCATTTCGGGCACTTATCTTGTCTTAATGTATATGTTCGACACTTCACACATTTCCTAAGTAGCCACTTCAATACATTTACCTCCTTTCTCTAATCACCTCTATTCTACCTTCATGCTTTTCAATGATCTTTTTAGCTGTATTTATAATGTTTGTAAATGCTTGTTCAGCTAGTTTATAGTCTGTTGAAATTACTTCAACAACGTAGCGTGGAGCACCGATGGTATATATCTTCGCTTCAACACCTTGAGGAACGCTCTCTAATGATTTAGTTAATGCTTCCCTTATAATGTCAACACCATCGGGTTTAAGGACAACAATGGACATAATACCCCTTATTTTAATCTTCTTTATAGTTATATGTTTCTTAGCAAGTTCATATAGTACCTCAACCCATTCATCAGATAATCCTGCTTCCTTTAATGCTTCAGGACCCCTAATTGCTGCCTCTTCTAGTCCAGCATAAATTTCACCATAATAGTCCTCAAGCTTCCATCCTGCTTCTCTATAGGCATCCTCCTTTAATACTCCAAGTTTCTCAGCAGCAAGCTCTAATAATTTATCAGCTTTTACAGCGCGCTTCCATTCTAAAATCTTCTTCCTCCTTTCCGTCTCCATGACTCTCTTTAACGATACATCAACTTGCTTCTTACGCCTTATGACCCTAATAACTTTAACAGCTATTTTCTGTCCTTCTCTTAAGTAATCTCTTATATCTCTAATCCACCTTGATGAAACTTCACTCCATGGGAGGTATGCTTCTAAACCACCATATTCATCTAATGTTACGTAAGCTCCATATTCAAATACCTTCTTTACGGTAGCTATCACTATTTCACCAACATCCGGTAAGGGTTTTCTCTTCATCAACTCCAAGCTCACCTGACACTACTTACAGTAGATTAAACTAGTAGATATTTTTAATCCTTAAAATAACTTGAAACTGGAATAGTTATCCTAGGATCCTTATTACTTCACCTAATATCTTAGCTTTGCCTCCCGTGGGCTCTACTAGCTGTCTTCCACAAACTAGACAACGAGCTGGGAAGGTTGCGTGATCAAAAACCACTTGCTCATTACCGCAATCAGGGCATCTAACCCGTACGAATCTACTCTTGGGCTCAGGTACTAGTATTTTACACTTCTTAGGCATTAAATTATCACCCCCTTAGCCTACTAATTCAATTTTCTTAAGCCTTATTCCTTCTCTATGAGATATATATCCACATACGGTACACTTTAGCTTTAGTACTTGCTTCTTAGTTACTTTGGCGAATCTCTTTTGTTCAGGTTTGCGCTTACTTCCGTAACCTTCCTGTTTTCTTCTATATCTTCTCTCACCTTCAGCGAGCGCCCTACGTCTACCATGCTTATAGATAACTACAGTATGTATTGTATGTGTATTGCATCTTGGGCAGTACGTCCTAATGCGCTTAGGCACCTTCAAGGCTTAATCACCAGTCTTCCTCGTAACTGATTCGGAGACCTGCTTAAATATTTTAGCCTCTATTATCCTAATAAAGCCAAGTACATGTAAAATTAACGCAATATCAATCTTCAATAACGTAATAGCATTAGGTAGGAAGAGCAATCTACTTAACTTAAACGGTTTTAGAACCTTTACTAAAACTCTATTACTAGCATCAGATACAGATATTATATAAGTTACATTAGAATAGTGTTTAATAAAATTCTTTACCAACTGTAAGAGTTCATAATCTAAACTCTCCTTAGGAACTTCAAATCCCTTCAATACTTTTAGTAGCCTCATTAACAGAGACTTTCCAGAAAGATCGTTAATTATATTGAGAGCCTTAATATCTAAATCCAATTTACTTATAGCATCCTTATCTCCACTAACCAGGGATTCATAAATGCGCCTCGAGAATTCTAGGAAGAAGCTTTGGATATCAGATTTTCTAAGCTCAACCAAGTCTTTAGATTCAAGCTCCTTAATGAACAAGTTTACTATCTCCTGATAGCTCATTTTTATCTCACTTAGCCAACTATGTATGCAAGGCCTTTTAAAGCTAAGTATATACCTATGTATTCGTCTACCTTCATCTTTTTACTTGGACTAGCATTAATCGCTACTTGGAAGAGATCAAGCTTATCAATCTTAATCAATGGGATTATCTTCACGCTATCCTTCATGAATTGCCTTGGTACAGCCTTATATAAGTCAAATCCCTTATTCAAGTCTACGGGTATGACCATTAACCCTGACTTGCCATGAAGAGATAGAGGAAACCTTATCAATCTTTTTGTATCTATAGTTACCTTCTCATCGACCTCAATAGTACTATTATCAATACAATTCTCAATTACAGCGTCTCGGCTAATTCCTTCTGAATCTATTTCTTTTAATGCCTTAGCTATTCTCCTTCTCCAGCCATAATCATCTGTTAAGGGAAGGAGAATTTCAATTCTTCTTTTGCGTGAACCTTTAACTTGTATGTTTAGCAATAATGAATTCACGTCCAATCCTATACCCTTTATATAATCGACTATTTCTCTTCTCAACTCAGAGCTCATTTGCATTTCCTCGTGTGAAGCATGTACATGGACGTGGAAACCCCTATTGCCTGAAAAATAAACATGTATCCTGTCCTTGGATATACCAAAGTCTTCAACAAGTACATCATATAGTTTAATCACGTGGTCTAAGGCTAAGTCAAGGCATTCCTTTGGTATTATATCCGTTGTTGTAATTATTTTAGAGCCGCAGCGAGGGCATTTATCTCCGTAATCACCTTCACCATAGTGTAGTTTTTCGCAAATCCATATTTCCTTAACTATACATCTCTTTATCTGATCGGAATCAATATCAAAGATTAAATCAGAGCCAAGCCATACTTTTTCATCCATATTCTTTGCTGAAGGATACTCGTATAGTGCTGATGAATAAAAGAGGTTTCTAGGAACCTTATCTAGTATGTACTTGGTTAATTCAGTTATATCATTGAAGGATAGGTGCCTTATATAGGTGTCTTGCCCAAAAGGTTGTAGTGCTATTTCTCTCATATGAATGTTTGGAGGAGTAGGTAGCTTCGTCTTAGAATAATAATGTTTAAACCTATTTTTAACATAAGTTATAGTGAGTTTACTCAACTCTTGGTGCAACATAGAATGTCAGCCTACCCTCTTGGGGTAACTCGAACTCTATTTTGCTTGGCATATCCGTTGAGAACTCTATGCTAATGGTATTAGCTGCATTAGTAGCTGCACTCATATCAACGAAGTAATCTATACTATAACTAGCTTTTGAAGGCTCTTTAACTTCAAATTCAATTATATTTCCAGATTCTCTGCCAATAACTACTTCTGCTTCACCCAAATCACTAGTAGCTATAGCCTTAAACTCCTCCTCAGATGCCTCAAGATACAAGATGTCTCCTATAGGTTCAAGATCTTTAACCATATCCTTAAATAAATCACTTAATATCCTTACCTTAACATTGAATTCTATTTGAGGTTCAGGTAATGACTCTGTGGTTAGAGATAGTTGTGGTAAAATGAACTTTCTTACCCCCTTGCCTATTAGCGATATTATCAGCTTTGAACCCTCAGTTTCAAGTCCTAACTTATCCTCTTTAGTGGCTCTACGCATAATCTTTGCTATATCCTCAAAGTTTACTCCAATAACCTCCTCTCCCTCAACTTCAAACTCCTCAAAGGCGGAAGCTGGTATGAAGTAGTCTATCATAACTACGTGGGAAGGGTCCATCGCCTTAAATCTTAAACCTTCACTATTTACTACAAAAGCTCCTTCCTCAATAATCTTACTAATTGCTGAAACAACATATCTCCAAACCCTTGCATCAAAGAATACAAGCTTCACACCCTACACCTCCCGAATTCCTACTATACACAGCTATTATAGATATAATTACTCATAGTCTTAAAATATATTCCCTAAACAAACTATACATTCTTCGTGACATTTAATAATTCTCTACAAAGATTTATTCCTGCTTTTACTCTATTGATGGACCTTAAGATGTAGATTTTGGATGAAATAAATGGTGGTGTTCTATAGTATGCTTCATTAAGATCATCGAGCGTTCTCCTTAATAGTTCGTAGATTATTAGTGTTTTTTCGTATAGTGATTTATCTTCTATGGTGTTTATGCGTATTCTCTCCATACATATCCGCACCTTCTACATTTGAAGAACCTGGTTGGTGGTTCATCAGCTCTTCTAGTCTGCATAAGCCAATAATATGCCTCCTCATAGCCGCACTTAGGGCAAATAACCTCCTTAGTTACTGGTAATACTCTTGGAAGCTTTGATTCATCTACAACAACTATTCTCTCTCTTTCAGTATGTGTTATCTTTCTAGATATTCTGTATAAGTTTGTTTGAACATTACTCGTTTCTAACGAATAACCACAGCTTACGCATTCTAATATGGTCTTATCATTCTTCTTTTTTGGAAGCATTATCCCTCCACATTTGGGGCAAAACTGCACGTCTATTCACCTTACTATGTTTTCTCTAACATCTAGTTAACTAAGTAGCTATCACTACTACCTTTTATAAGTTATTATTCAGCAAAACCATCTTAAATTAAATATTGCAACTAAGATATCTTACATCTCTAACAAGTTTATTCATGAATGAAATATAAGTATCAACAATTTCTTTATCTTCAACAATACTAAGGAGTTCATGTACGGCCAATACTCTTATTGAACCTCTAACCTTCCCAATATATTGTCTCAAATTATCTATATCTATGTTTTCTCCAAGTACAACCAAGTAGTTCAGTTCATTAAATGATTTAGCTGACTTTAAGAAATCGATGACATCCTCACGTTCCGTGTCAAGAGATATCTTAATTTCATCAATACTCATAAACCCTCTAGTTACAACAAGTACATTAACGTCATTGCACTTAAGTAGGAATCCTATTCTAGACTCTTTCTTCATACTTCCTTAGCTCTTCAAGTAGTTGAGCCCTGAAATCTCTGGACATAGACACTATATTATTTAAGACCTCCCTTAAAACATTAATGGGATCCTTTACGCCATCTGTTATTATCGTTACTATTAGCTTAGGTATTAGTGGATGAGGAATCCTATAAGCAGCGAATTTTACTCCTTCAATTTGTTGAGCAAGTCTAGCAATAAGATTACCTATTGTATGGTCTTCTCCTTCAATTTCCAATACCACTTCCTTATTAGTTAACTTCTTTATTTCAACTCTTTTATCCATGTACATCGTCTTAGACCTCTAATTTCCCTGTACGAATTCTACTTATTATCTCTTTTACAACACCTCTCCACTCCTTTTTAACTTTAACCTTATCATCCTCCTCAACAAGTAAATCTGTATCTCTCAACATGTTTATAACAACATCTACATCTAAATCTAGAATAGCTGATATACATGATATTGCCTTTTTTGAAGCTGAACCCTTTGCTCTAAATTTAAGGTCATCTATAGCTTTAACTATTTTCCTAGAGAGAGATATGACTTCATCTATATGAGCATTAGTTACTATTTCTTCATCTTTGACTTCAGCTTTAAATCCCTTTAGCATTAATGCCAACGCCAATGCTTCAGGAGGAAATGTACGTCTTATAGTTTTGACTATGTAGCTTATTGGTATGTGTTTAAGTCCTTTTTCTTTTTCCATCTCTAGTATCTTGAACATTTCAGAATATATTTCTTTAATCTTCATCCATGAAGCTTGAACTTCATGTTTTAATCCAACAATAGTTATCTTCAATACATTACCATGAATATGATAAGTAGCATCCCTTATTGGTGCGTTCTCTATTATCTTTTCTAGAAGTTCTTGGCATATCTCCTCACTAAAGCATTTAAGTATAAATGTCCTCTTAGTAATAGGCATAGAGAGTATACCTTACCTTTGCTTTATGTAGTTTATGGCAATCTTTCTCTTCTCAACGTTACCACATATAGGGCATACCAATGTATCAGCATCCTTCTTAACTAATGCATTTCCGCAAACAGAGCAAAAAGCCATAATTACTCCTAAATTTGGCGCCTTTAATGTTAATTGATAAGGAGTTGTTGAGGTAAGGACTTTTGCTCTTATAACATCGTTTGGCTTTACAGCTTCCTCAATATTCTTGATAAACTTTGCATGTGCTTGAGAAACATGTATAACTCCAGTAAATCTTCCTGGAAACACCTTACCATCATTATCTAATAATATGTCCACAAATGCAAGGTCCTCTTTAGTTGCAGTAACTACGCCTATAACAAGTGAGCCCGATAAGGGCATACTTAGTTTCTTAAATCCTTGAACTTTAACTATCTTACTTGACGCATTAAACTGTACTCTTCCTATAACTGATGCCCTTACATTTCCATCCACAGATTCATAGCTTCCTTCATTTGGCATAAACTCCTCAATTACGCAGAGCTTATCTCCTGGAAGTACTATGTTCTTGTCTTCAGACATAGTTTATCCTCTCGAATCTCCATAAATCCACTTCAATATAATAAACTCTCCTATAATGTTCTTTATATATTTGTGGTATTCTAAAACTATACGTCTTAATTAACTTAGCGTTAAATCCAAAACTCAACGCTAGGTTCTTGATGTAAACTCTACTCCTCTCATGCATTCTATGTA
>CAYPZO010000004.1:10740-15146 GCA_964415135.1 uncultured Desulfurococcales archaeon
TACTCCTAATGGGTAGCATCCTAACATCACCAACAATAAAATCAACATTAATTAAGTTATTATCCCTAGACCACTTTAAGGCATCCCTAAGGCAATCCACATCTACGTCAATTAGTATGACATATCTTGCTCCAAGTAGTGAAATACCTAGACCTAACCTACCAGTTCCAGCACCTAAGTCAAATACTACATTACTAGTAACATCCTCTCTCATAAATATCTCCCAAATAACATCAGAAGCAACATCACCTGGCGTAGGGTATTGCTCTAGAAATATCTTTGGCTTACGATAAATAGGGATAGTCTCTATAATAAGCTCTAAATCCTTCTTCCTCATCAACATTACCTAAATAAATACTTATCTAACCTACCAGTTAAGGCCATAAACGCTTCACCAAGAGTTAATACTGGTTTCGGATAATCAGCTAAATCATCAATTACCACTCTAGGACACGCAATTACAACAAATACCTCGATGTACTCAGCGTCGATGTTCCTTAATATATGTTGGTTTATTTCATTAGCCGTAAACACTATGTACTCCTTACCTTTATTATTAAGCAAATTAATTAGTTCTCCATACACATTATAATTAAATTGCCCAGGTTTTATTCCAAGTACTATCCCCCAAGTCTCAGCATCCATAGCCTTCATGATCTTATAATACCTCTTCCTTAAGGTAATATCTCTCATGCTACTCATATCATATACTTCTTCTCTATGAGGATCTACACCTATCACAGGCTTACTTGTTACAAGAGAAGCTCCTAGTTGATGAAACTTACCACCCGAAACCACTATAAACCCATCAACTCTATTCTCGATGCTTAATATGCACGAGTATTCACAACCAAGTACTTGACCTGGATACATTAAATTCTCATATTTATTTCTACCAACAATAACTGTAAAATTTCTCTTCTCTAGTTCCAATGCTAAGTAATTTATGTACTTAATGTACTGTAGTGATGCCGCTAACCCAACTCTACTTAAACCTAAGTCATGTAACTTGTTTACTAGTTTATCTATTAGGTTAACTGAGGGTTTTATATTGATAAAGGCTTCTATGAATAAAGTCCTTACTTTAGGCTTAGGATAGAGTGGATGTGGTGTATGTCCAAAATGAACTATAAGGTCAGCACCTATTCTTAACGCCTCATCTTCAGCTATATCACATGCACCATATGTATGAGATGTAGATACAAATAACTCTACATTACCTCTAAGTTTCTCCTTTAAGTAATTAATAATGTATGGAATATAATTCTTCATTCCATTAGGTAACTGTATTAAAACCCTCCCAGCATTTGTCTTAATTACTTCAGATACAACACGCTCTAAGTTAAAGTCATATAAGATTTGTTTATCCATAAAATTATCCTTTAAGCTGCTTTACCTTCCTTCTTTAACTCTCTAATAATGATCCTACAAGGTAATGGTAGCTTTGATGCACCTCTCCTTAACGCCTCCTTAGCATGCTCCAAATGCTCCTTCTTAACCCTTAACTCCAAGATAACTTGCTTAGGATAGACTCTAGCAGCTAATCCTACTGGTTTTCCAAAAGCATGCCTCATACCCTCCTGCAATCTATCAGCACCAGCAAACGCCATCATCTTATGCTCTCTAAGTACATGGTGTGGATATACCCTAACCTTAAAGAAGTAGTTGGCCTCACCAACATAGGTGGCCATGTACTTATGCACCATTACTCTAGCAGCTTCAAGAGCATTATGTCTTATCTGACCAGCCTCCGTTACTATTAACTCGACAACATAGTCATAATCATTCTTTAAATTACCCATTTCAAACTTCGAAATCTTAGGTGGAGGAACACCGGGAATATACTCTCTCCTAGTATACGGTGGACCTGAGAAATGCGTGTAGCAGTGTGCAGGCTTCATGGGCATTTACTATCACCCCTCTTTTCATATAAACAGGGCTAAGTAAGGTTTTTAAAGCTAACCCTTATGTCGCCTTCTCGATGACGATGATCTTTGGCCACAAATTACCATGAGAAACAGTGCGCTCATGTATTATCCTTAAAGTTTTAAGTTCACTAACAACTCTCTCAACGTACTTGTATTCAGGAGTTATCATTACAAGCCTACCATTATCGTTTAACACTTTGGGAACTTCAGCTAGGAAATCCCTATAAACTCTTCTAACAAGCCTCATATCTCCAAGCTTAATACCATAAGGAGGATTAACAACTATTCTATCAACTTCACCTACATAGCTACTCAGCTTCCTAGCATCACCAACAATAAACTTAATTCTATTAGAAACCATAGCCGATACGGCATTCATGTAGGCTCCACGGATATACTTTTCGCTAATATCCATACAAATAATCTCCGACGATTCAAATGTTAAAGCAGCCTCAATAGGTATAGTACCACCACCACACATAGGATCTAATATGACATCGCCATCTCTTGCATTAGATAGGAGAATCATTGCATAAGCTATAGTAGGCTTTAGAGCAGCAGGATGATCATAAACTCTATAACCTCTCCTATGCAGAGACATATCACCTGATAAACCAACATAAACGTAAAGATCATCATTAATTACATCAACATGTATAATGATATTAGGATAATCAAGATCAACCTTAACTCTCTCTCCAAACTCCTTAACAACATAATCTATTACGGCATCACCAGCAATACGTGCAACATCAAGACTGGTATATTCATGTCCCTTACCAGCACGCTCAGCTCTAATAGCAAAAGTAAAACTAGGATTAACTATAAGCCTTAAAGGATCTAATTTACGTATCTTATCCTTAATTAATGATAAATCATTCTTTGACAGACCTACTTTACCTCTATAAAGTAGTACACCAAACCTATGAATAATCCTAGCCTTAATGAAATCCTCGAATAACTCATTTAAATTAGCGTTAGAGACCTCAATATATATTCTACCAGATAATGGCCTATAACTGTAGTCTAAAATACGGTTCCCAAGAATATCATGAAGTTCACTTAAAGCTAAATCCTCAATACCTGGATTAGTCGTCACTATAAAGTTCACTTGTTATCACCGCTTCCCCTTACATTCACGTAGCATTACGTCAATTTTCCTAACAAGATATAAGAGATTATATGCCTCACCAATACTGGGCAATGACTTATAGAGAATTCTCCTAAAACTCACAAGTATTCTCGAAGCCTTTCTCTCATCCTCATTAAAAACACGTACTATGTCCTCAACATACTTCATTATAAGCTCAAGAACATTTCTATCAGCAACCTCATATAATGGAGAAGCATGCTCAGCTACATATACCTCATAAAGTAGTATTCCAACAGCATTAGATAAATTCAATGTAGGATACTCGGGATTAGCAGGTATCGTTAATAGTAAATCGCATTTACCTATCTCATCCCTAGTAAGACCAGTACTCTCCCTACCAAAGACGAGCGCTATCCTACTATAGCGAGCAACAATATTGGCTAACTCTTTAGGAGTTATTGGATGACGTAAAACATCCCTACTACCTCCAACTATAGCCGAAGTACAAATAGATACATCAACATCCTTTAAAGCTTCATCTAGGCTACTACAGATAACAGCCTTCTCAAGAACATCAATAGCTTTTGCAGCAAACTCCCTAGCTTTTCCACTTAACTTAGCCTTAGGGTTAACGATATAGAATTCACGAACACCAAAATTCTTAATAAGCCTAGCAATAGAACCTACATTAACTTCTCCTTCAGGTTCGACAAGTACTACCCTTAACCTCTCAGTAAGACTACCATGAGCTCTCATTACTCTTCTCTAACCCATAACAATATTTATCAAGTTAAGTTAATTAGCTATTTAACTGCATAATCTAATGAACTCAACAGCACATATTTCCTCAAAAAACATCCTCTTACACTTAACCCTACTAACCCTTAAACCTAAACCCTCAACACGACGTATAAGCTCCCTACCACCAGAAAGACTAGAAACAACTACATATAATTCACCATGACATTTAACCAGCCCTAAGAGATCATTAAGAACATCAAGCAATACATCGTATCCCCTAGAACCACCAGCCCATGAAACCTCAATCCAAGAATTAACCTCTTCTTGAGGTAGATAAGGAGGATTAAATATAACAACATCAAAACGTGGTCGTAAAGCAAGACAACTACATCCATAAGACTGAACTACATCCACAAGACCATAAATTCTGCATCCCACAACATTATCCCTAGTATTTAAAACAGCATAGGGATTTACATCTATAGCTACAACTCTACGAGCTCCCCTCAAAACCGCAATAACCGAGATTATACCACATCCACACCCGACTTCTAAAACAAGCTCACCACCCTTAATATCAAGTAAATCAATGAGCAGGTAAGTATCATCAGAAGGCACATAAACCTCACGATAAACAGGTAGCT
>CAYPZO010000004.1:15246-18427 GCA_964415135.1 uncultured Desulfurococcales archaeon
ATGAGCAGGTAAGTATCATCAGAAGGCACATAAACCTCACGATAAACAGGTAGCTTAACATCATCAACCATAGCATAAGAAATAACGTCTTCATCTCTTAAATGTACTTCATAAGTAGGAGTAAGTCCTCTAAGGTCAGGTCTCTTACCCTCTTTGCACCCAACATCTTTATTACCTCCTCGTCTACAGTTCTCATGCATTTCCTTACAACCTTAATAGCAACTTTATTCCTTTCACTAAATAAACAACGCGTTAAATCTTCAAGCCTACCCGCAATCTCATCAAACATACGCCTCCTAATCAACACTACAACTCTAGAACTAACCTTAGGAGCAGGGAAAAACGACCTAGGGGGATAGATGTTGCCAAGCCTACACTCCATCAAGTACTGCGTTATAATAGTTAACCTACCATAATCTTTCGTTGAAGGTCTTGCATTTAGTCTTTCAGCAACCTCGTTCTGAAGAGTTAACACCATTCTCTTAACGTCATTTCTATACAATGCTAATAAGAGCTTAGATGATATATGATAGGGAGTATTAGAAACCACGGTATCAACATAACCTTTAAAGAAAGGTTCCTTCAAACCATCACATATAACTACCTCTAAATCAGCATTAATATGACTCCTAATACCCTTAAGAACAGGAACATACCTTTCATCGACTTCAACGGCTATAACCCTCCAATCCCCACTACAACACAAGTAGTAAGTTAAGGTTCCTATACCAGCACCAATCTCATATACTACATTAGGCTTGAACATCTTAACCCAATTAATTACTTCATGGATAAGCTTAGGGTCAACAACAAATGATTGACTAAGCTTCTTCCTAGGCCTTAAGCCATAATACCTTAAAATACCCTTAGTCCACTTCAATAACTCCCGCTTAGAAGGATGAACTGGAGGCGGAGGGAACTGCTTACTCAAAGCCCCTTTAACCTATAAAGCTTAATCAAGTACCCTAAGTAAACACCCCTATCATGAGTAGGCTTAACGAAGAGATAATACTTCTCACCACCCTGAAGCTCAAGAATAATCCTATCAACAATAAGCTTAGCAGGATCGTTAATCCTAGTCCTCTCCTGAAAATCACTAAACGATTCAAAGGGCTTCTTCTTTCTCTCCTCTAAAATAATCTTTAAAGACTTCTTACCAATACCAGGCAGTAATTCAAGGGCATGAAACTTTAATGTTATTGGCTCAGCTATGTTAAAGAAATCGACAAAAACAAACTCCTTATCAGTTACAATCTTATAGACTATCTGGTACAGGTTATCTCTTGCAACAGTAGTTAAGTCGTCATAAGTTATCTTACCATAGATATGAGATATCTTATCCCTTAACCCGTGTCCAACGTATACTCTTTCACCAAGCTCGAGATAGACTCTAGGCTTAGGTCCAACCTCAAGTAATGTAAAATACTTTTCACCAATTACCTGTGCTATGGGGTTCCTACGATGTTGAGGATGCCTATCAAAGGGGTTGCCTTGAGGGAGAAAGTCAAGTACATAAGCGTATTCTTCATGCCATTCCTCTCTATGCTTAGGTCTGGGGGGATGAGGATACTTGTACATTTACTGCACCTAACTAGCTCTGTAGTGAAATAGTTATCAAACCATATTATATCGCTTACCATATTGGTACTAAATAAGAGACATTATATATTACAGCAATCGCGTTCTTAAGGAAAACTTACCCGCTACCCTTATACTTCTTAATTACTTCAAGAATCTCATTTAGAGCATCGGTATCGAATTCCCTAGACTCGTAAGTAAGAAGAGTCCTTAACTCCTCAATTGTATCAGGACATATGCTGATTATCATAGCTATAGTGCGTTCATCTAAATTAAACTTCCTTAAATCCTCAATAAATTCTTCAATCTTGTCTTCAGGGCACTTAGAGAACTTGGATAGGTACTCGTAAACTCTCCTAATAAGCTCATTAATTTCACCTTCATCAACTCTCTTCTTAAGAAGCTTCTTAGCAAGAGGTAATGGTAGATTCTTAGACTCTACAACTTCAAATGACAACCCGAGACTACACCTCCTCTCTACCTAGGCTAAGGGTAAAGGAGCCTAGGATATAGGTTTACTCATTACCTGTGGTCTAAGATGTTCGGGCCTAACTATAAGTTTCTTAACCTTACCTCCAGCTCTTACCTCAACAATATAACATTTACCCTGCTTTCCTACAACAGTTCCCGTCTTACCATGATAGCGTCTATGAGGCATACCACTCATAACTGATGGATTAATTACTATGTTAACCTTATCTCCAGGCTTATACTCATACATTAATAGACTTAATGGAGGTATTGCTCCCTTCTCCCTAACATGCTTCCTCAATAACTTTCTAGTCCTATGTCTAAACCCCTTTGGTGGCTTCACCATATACTACGCACCTCTACTACACCTTTGAGTAAGCAGTATTTAAGGATACTTTCTTCTACTAAGTAGTTCGAGGTTAATTAAGATAACTTCACTCATGGGCAAAAACTACATCCAATTCAATACATTTCAACTCCTTACCTGTAACTTCACTAAAACTAGGAGTAGTCCTACCCTCATCACCGGACACGAGCTCCTTAACGTAGAGACCACCTTCACATTTAACTAAAGCCTCAAATACGTGAGAATTAATCCACCTAGTCCTCACGCAGTAAACTTTCTTAATCCTAAGTATATCGGGTCTTCTATGAAGTACTCTCTTTGGAGTTCTCTGCTTAATCCTAATACCATTAAAGTACTCTTCAATTAACTTAAGATCCTCAGGTTTTAGCTCTTCATTGGATAGAACTAGGCATTTATAGACCTTGGGCTTACGAGCTACATCAACCTTAATTAACCTTACATCACGTCTAGAAACCTCCCTCTCAAGCACTACCTTAATAACGCTTTGATGCTCATTAACCTTCGATGCAGCAGCATTTAAGTCAACGAGCCTATTCCTAGCCTCCTTTAACTCAACAATAAAGTGTCTACCACCACCAAGCATACGGACATCAACATCCTCACGACCAGCAGCATGCAATATCAAGTCACTTGCATCAAAAACCTCAATGAGAGGCTCTAAAGCCTCCTCAATAGAGAAGGGATACTTCCTAACACCACTCCTAGAAATCCATAATGCCTGAGATATTCTGCGTCCAAGCTTCCAGTACCGCCCAAGAATAAGTA
>CAYPZO010000004.1:18527-26875 GCA_964415135.1 uncultured Desulfurococcales archaeon
GGAAACTCAGCTAAAACCCTATAAGCCTTACCCAATACCTCAAACTCCATTGAAGCCATCTCGAGCTTCACCCATAGCCTACCCTGTATACTTAGTTAACTACTATGATAATAATCTAGCAGGTAATGAAATATAGTGATCACTTGACAGAAATCATACAAGTTGGGAGTTAAAGTCACGTTAACTAGGCTATCATACCTAAACACTCCATCAACATCACTCACGTCCGCAATAGCAAACCCCACATCCTCCACCCCACATACCTTCCTCACACCCTCCTCCAACTCCAATCCACAAGCACCATAGACTAGCACCGAGTCCACCTTAAACGACACACTGGTCCTTAAAACAATACCCCACTTAGTCTTACCCCTAAGAGCCTTTAAAATCAAAGGCAAAGCACTCTCAACATCAGGTCTTAAATTCCTAACACTATCACCATAAACAACAAGATACCTAGACCCTTCCCCTATTGGCCCGTAAACGAAGACCGTATCCCTCCTAATACCATGAGAAACAAGTAGAGCAGAAGTAACCAAGTAAGAAAGCCCAACTAAATCGCTCTGAGGAAACACTGAGGAAGAAACATAGATAACCCTAACCATTATCATCCATCTACCTAGCCATCCTAAACAACTTCGACAAATCCCTATACCTCTTAGCCTTCCTCAACATCCTCTTAAGCATCTGATAATGCTGTAACAACTCCTTAACCTCACCTACATCAACACCAGCACCAATAGCAATCCTCCTCATCCTATGCTTATCAATAATCTCCGGGTTATCAAGCTCCTCATAGGTCATGGAGTTCAATATGGCAATCCACTTATCAAGCTTCTTCTCACTAACCCTAATCTCCTCATCACCAAAAGAAAACTGTAGAGAGAATCCGGGAATCATCTGAAGAATCTTACTAAGAGGACCCATTTTCCTAATACTAACAATCTGGTGATACATATCCCTCAACGTAAACTTACCGGAAAGAATAGCTTCAACCCTCTTCTGAACCTCAAGAGCCTCCTCAATCCTCTTAAGCTTCTCAATAAGCCCCTCAATATCACCTAAGCCGAGGATCCTAGCAATAAACTTACGAGGATTAAATACCTCGAATTCGTCAAGCTTCTCTCCAACACCAATAAACTTAATCCTGGCACCAGTAGCAGCAACAGCTGAAAGAGCACCACCACCCCTAGCACTACCATCAAGCTTAGTAACAATTATACTACCAATAGGTGCAACTTCATGAAATCTCCTAGCAAGATCATAAGCTTTCTGACCCATAGCAGCATCAATAACCAAGACAACTTCATCAGGCTTAATCTCCTGAGCCAGAACCTTCATCTCCTCTAATAGGGCTTGCTCCTCACCATAACCATGCCTACCAGCAGTATCGATAATGATAACCTGACAACCCTGCTCCCTAAGCCACTTAACACCCAAAACACCAAGCTTAATTGGATCGCGAACACCTTCAGGCCAACGATAGAACAATGCACCAACTTGCTTAGCCAACTGATATAGTTGCTCGTAGGCAGCAGGCCTATACGTATCAGTAGTAATCAATCCTACCCTATAGCCACGACTACGATAGAATAACGCTAGCTTACCAGCAGTAGTAGTCTTACCACTACCCTGAACACCAACAAGCAACATCACATAGGGGATCCTACGAGGATCAACTTCAGGAACAACATCACCACCAAAAAACTCAGACAAGCAATCATAGACAATCTTAATAAACCAATCTCTCCTCAAAACACCAGGAGGAGGCTTCTCCTCTAGAGCACGCTTCCTAATTTTCTGAGAAAGCTCAAAAACAAGCCTAACATTAACATCAGCTAAAATCAAAGTCCTCTGCAAATCCCTAATAAACTCCTCAACAGCCTTCTCATAAGTAGAAGAAGACCTCAAAAACTTCCTAATAGCCTCACGTAAACCAGCAAACGCCTTCAACAACAATCCCTTAAAACAACAACCTCAATAAACAGCTACTCTTACCTAGTCCTCATAATAATTCTCCTACCAAGAACCTCCCAATACTCTACCTCAACACCAGGCTTAAGCTTCCCAGCAAGCTCAGGGTCACTGGGCTTCTCAATCTCAAAGGTCTCATAGGTTTCAAGATCCATAACCTGAACCATATTACCCATATCAGCAATAACCTGCCCAACCCTCTTATCAACAATAGGAACCTCAACACGCTGATCAACAGGAGCAATCAAAGTCTTCTTACTACCAGTAAATAAGCTAACAGCAACAACATGAGCCTTAGCACTACCATGCTTACCAGTCTTAGCCTTAGTAATCTCAACAATCCTACATGGCTCACCATCAATAATGATAAAGCTACCAGTCCTAAGCTCACCCAACGTAGCATACGTCTTACTCATACACACCCACCAAGCATAAACAATACCAAACACAATATTTAAAACTTTAAACAACAAATCAAAACCCAAGAAAACCACCACACGAGGCAACCGAGAAACATGAAACACGAACAAAAAGAAATAACATACAAAGGAGGAAGCATAAAACAATTCCTAAAAACAATAGAACAAACACTAAAACCAGGAGAAAAAGCAACAATAACACTAGAAAACCCATACACCATAGAAACACTAGTAAAAGAAACACTAAAAACAAAAATAATGGTAATAAACGGAACACAAACACCCAACGGAAAAATAAAACTAACAATAAAACTAAGCGAGAAAAACTAATAAACCAACCAAAAACAAAACATCACCCCGGTGCCGCGGTAGTATAGCCCGGCCCAGTATGCGGGCCTGTCGACACGGGCAGAAAGCCCGTGACCCGGGTTCAAATCCCGGCCGCGGCGCCATGAAACTAACACATAAAACAATTTTAAATCACTAATCCCTGTACGATATATAAGATTATCATCATAGACCTATCTGCAATATCACGAATATTTTCTTGATGAGGGAAGGTCTCTAAATTTGAATTTATTTAAAAATGCTTACAACGTGACTTGGAGTTCCTAATGATATTGTATTGTTGTATTTTAAATTCGTTATATTACCTATGCATTAACTTAGATATAAGCAGTGACCGACTCATTAGCATAAGGAGCAAGAACTCATTACCTATACTAATCCCCTCCTCATCTATCTCCATGGTATATCAAGACATGTAATTAGCTGATAATTATTAAGATGAAGTAATATAAACAACTAGGAGAATTTCATGATTAGGGGTACTTTCAGTAAAGTTTCTTTAATTTCTCAGATAGGATGTCATTAAGAGATTTAGATTAGAATTATTTGAGCACTCAAAAATCTGTAATGTTTGTAGGTAATGGAAATGATGTTCTTGGTTTACTATTAATCACCACTCACTCATACATCGTATAGTGCATTAATCAGCCTATGAAGAATAAGCTCTTATCTCTATTGTAACCATAATTTTCCATAATTTAGTATTAAAGTAGTAGACTTGATTAGCTGATGTAAATCTACGTAAGCTTACCTTAATTGAAAAGTTATACCATCTATGGTGCCCGTCGGTGACGTAACTATGAGTATGATTATTTGTTTTCTATAGTATTTAAGGTTAACATTGATGTTTAAAGCTACCAAATCTCTGGGCTTAAGAGGATTGGCTAGTAAATGTTCTCCAATATATATTCTTTGAATACCTCTTCCTCCTCCTGGCCATGAGTAAATTTCAACTCTAAACTTACTATTACGTGGGTATGTTATTTTACCTAAATTTCTTAAATACAGAGTTATGGCCTTGTAGTCTCTAGAAATGTTTAAGTATTCAATCATTATTCTTTCTCTTATGAGTTTTTCAATACTAGTTCGATTAAAGTATATGTATCCATTAAGAATTAAGTTTTCATCAACTATTTCGGCTACTCTATGTATATTCCATGGAGTTACCTCAATGAAATCCATTATATTAAACTTGAAGCCTAAGAAATTAAATAATGGTGTTATAAACTTATAGTTAAGATTATAGCCTATTAAAAAACTCAAATATGAACCAATGAGTATGTGGCGTTGAAGAGGTAGTGCGCGAAGTATAGTTTCATTAGCATATATTGCAAATCCAAGACTGATTATATCATCTGCTTTTAGCGCGAATCTCCTAAAATCATGAATAAGATCTTTAATAGTGTTATTACTTATGGTTCTATTAAAAATTCCTAGCATTACGTATTTTGATGTACCATTATTTAATTTTATATACTTATCTAAGATTAAGTCTATATACCTATAAATTTCGTATGCACTTATCGCATCACGATATACGTCCCATATTATCTTTATAGCGTCGGGAAGTCTCTGGAGAAT
Organism: uncultured Desulfurococcales archaeon; assembly: GCA_964415135.1. GTDB lineage: Archaea > Thermoproteota > Thermoprotei_A > Sulfolobales > WANQ01 > CAYXRT01. The sequence continues at coordinate 22,850 of CAYPZO010000004.1, forward strand.
GCCATCTATTATAGTGGACTTTGAGGGCAAATAAATGCGTATAGTTATTGTTCCTAGTTTTGGTCTCATGTTGTATCTATTATAAAGTTCCATTGGTAGTGACGGATACATACGAAATACTTCTTCAGTCCATGCATGCCATGCATGAGGTATTCTCTCATAAATATCATCTATATGTCTACACATGAAAATTTCAACCAAATAATTGCCCGTTTCATTGAGGAATATTAACTGGACGAAGCGAGCTATTGATTCTCCCCACCAAACACCCAAACATAAAACAACATGTAATCTTTACCAATTCTATAGTATATTATTGGGGCAAAAGTTGATGGGTGAAGAAGCTTTTTGGTAAGATTTCTAGGAAATAAGTTACGTTTTCCTAATTGTATAACATCTCTTAAGGTATAATATATTGAAGCATAAATGGGAGGTGATGGTTTAGTATTTTTTGTACGTGAAATACTAAATGAAAATTCCAGTCCATAATCTTTGTTTTTTACATGTTTAAGCTCTCTTAATATCTCCTCTGGTTGAATAGGTTTTTTAATAATCTCATTGTACATGGAGTCTATGAAGCATTTTGGATAAAAGTTATATCCGAGGTCTAATATAATGAGATCTTCCTGCTGATTAATCCAATAATCTAATTTCGAGATCCAGCGCTCTAGTTCTCTAAGCTTTCCTACTAATGATAAGTAATCTAGATCTTGGACGTGCTCCTTGTATATGTGAGGTAAGAATAATATAGTAAATATAATTACTAGCACAATAATGAATAGGGTTAGAAAAAATTTTCTTTTCGAAATCAAATTCTCTTCCCCTCCATGCTATGGTTCAAATGTTATAAAGTTATATGGTTCAGCTATAAAGCTAGCGCTTGCTGGTTCACTATTACATACTAATCCTGAAATATCTACGAAGGAGTTTTTAGATGCTAGAGATTCTGGATAATCAGTTACTCTTATGAATACCTTCGCACATAGTCCTGCAGTTTCAGGATTACTGCTATAAGATACTATAGCGTGAATTTCATTATCTCCATCTACATCCCTAGGTTCGGTAGGGGTAGGGAAGAATTAGAGGAGTACATATTTTATGAGGCATTGGAATTTGCTATGGAATTCGAAGATTTAAGAGTAAGAAACTGGGAAGATCTTACTGAAGAAATTATTTCATTATGTATAAATGAACTAGAAGAATATCTAAGGAGAAAAGGAGGGATATTAGATATAAAAGAGTTAGTCAAAAAATTACCTGAGCATCTTAAGAAAACTTATGGAAGAATATTATATGCATATAGAGATGATGTAGCGAGGAAGATAAAGGAGCTAGAATTTTATAAAGAGAAAATAGAGGAAATAATCAAAGAACTGAATATTTAACACAGACAATCCGAATTTAAGAAAGAATAAAGATGATGTGGGCAGACAATAAATTATGTATTATTTGTATTGTATGGGGGTTGGGGGTGGGAAAAACTTTTATGTTTTCTTGAAGGTTTTTCAGGCCTTTTGATTATTTTTATTGTTCCGTCTTGTTGTATTGATAGTATTTTGTCTACTTGGTGTAGTTTTTTAATTAGGTTTATGCTTATTATTTTTAGCGTGTTTTCGTAGTATTCTTTTAGTTGTTGGTGTGCTTTCTTTATTTGTTGTGAGTTCCTTTGGATTTTTCCTTCTATGTATGCTTTGACTATTACTGCTCTTGCTATTCTCTTTGTGTGCGTCATGTATGGTAGTATGTTATTTAGTAGTTTGTGTATTGTGTGGTGTGATGTTGCTCTTAGTCTCCATACTGGTTTTAGTCTTCTAAAGGTTGCTTTTCCTGTTATTCCCTCCTTTGAATGTTTATGTATTTTTAGCTCTATTCCGTGAGTGATCCATGCTTTTTGTAGTTTTTCTAGTAGTTCTCTGTTTGCGTTTACTATTTCTACTTCAGGTTCAAAGTAGTGTTTTCCTCTTCTTGATTTTACGCTTATTATTATTGCTCCATCACTATCAATGAGTCCTGCTGTGAATGCTGATAGTGTTTTAATGTCTTTTGAACAGCTATCTATGGTAGTATTTATATTCCATTTTCCTAGTAGTATTCTAAAGTATGTTTCTGGTCTTACGTATATATACGCGTGCCATTTGTATCTTTGAAGACTTCTTGTATCTTTTGCGCTTCTTATGTATGGATACACTTTAGCTGTACTTATTCCGTATTTCTCATAGTTTGCGAAGTCAGTTACTATTGCTAGGTAAGCTAGTAATGTGTCTAGTCTTGATGTTTCTAGTCCTATGGTGTCGTGCGGCATCATTGATAGGTCTCCTAGCGCGAATCCATAGAGCCATGCTTGTTTTTCTTCTCGTGTTAGCCTTGCTGTTCTTTGTTTGAGTGCTTTTAGTGTGCTTTCAATTATTTTTAGTTCTTTCAGTTCTTTTAGCTCCTGCAGTCTGGGCCCCCTTAGATTTACTGGGGGTTTTTAATGGGTGTTTGGTGGGTTTATTTTGGTTATTGTTGTTGGTGTTGGGTTGTCTATTCTTGTTAGTGTTGTTAGTAGGAGCCGGTATTGTAGGGGGGTTATTGGTTGATTCCATGTTGTTTCCAGGTAGTATGCTATTTTTTCTACGACTTGTAGTGGTGTTTCGCCTGCTGTTTCTAGTGGAATGGTGTGTGTTTGTCCTGGGATAATTACTTGTGTTTGGGGGTTGTTGTGGAGGGTGTTTGTGTGTTCTCCTGTCCAGTCTAGTATGATTACTTGGCTGTGCTTTGCTGTTTCTTGGGCTATTTTTGCTAGTGTTGTTGATTTTCCGGTCCCGGTTGCTCCTATTATTAGGGTGTGTCCGTGGTCTAGTGGTAGTTTGTATTTTTGTCCTGTTGGTTCTAGGAGGGGGTTTAGTATTTCTCCTAAGGGTATTTTTCCTTGGGGTGGGGGGTTGGTGTTTATTTCTAGTGGTGTTGTTATTGTTTGGGTTGGTTGGGGTTTTAGGAGGGTTAGTAGTGTTTTTCTTGTGTAGATTCTTGAGCCTGTAAGTTTGGTATCGTTTACTGCTTCTTGTAGGTTTGAGTACCTTGTTGGTTCTTTGTCTATTGTCCCGTATTGTGCTATTACGTTTAACTCGTATCGATCACTTGTTGAGGTTGTTGTTTTTGCGTATGTTTTTGCTCTTAGTGTTACTCCTAGTTCGTTGTCGTAGGTTGATGCCAGTATTATTGCTAATATTGTGTTCTTGTGCGGTTTTGGAGGGGTGATTAATGGTGGTAGTTTGTATGTTTCTATTGAGTATAGTTCGTTTATCCTTGGTGGGCTAGTTGGTTTGAGTTTTATTAGGTTACTGTTAGTTCTTCGATTATCTTTGAATGTATGTTTATGAGCCCGTAGAATGACTTATCTTCCCTCATTACGTGGATTATTGCAGTGTTTGGTGCTAGGAATGAGGGTGCTCGCGGGATTGGTGTTGTTGGCTTATTTTCTGCTTCCTTTAACTCCCTCATTACTGTTATGTGGGCTTTCTCAACCATATACCATTCTATGTTTCTTAGGCTCCTGTTATCACCCACGTAGTATGTGGGGCTATTTAACATGTATTCGTATTCATTAGTTTGTTGGTGTTGAGGAGCTTTATGTATGATGTATGGTGGTTAGACCAATGTTTAAATCTAGGTAAGGTGTATAGAATGGTTAGTGGGGATGGAGAGTATGGTTAGAATTGATAGAGAGTATGCTGCTAGCTTGATACGTGAGGTTAAGGAGGGTTTAGAGGAGTTAAGGAGTATTGTTGTTTTGAGTTTAGAGGATTTTATGAGGGATAGGAGTAAGAGGTTTGCTATAAGATACTCGATAATACTTATTGTTGAGGCTTCTGCTGATTTAGGTGTGATAATACTTAAGCAATGTTTCGGTGAAGAGGCGAGGAGTTATAGGGAGGTGTTCTTGAAGCTTGGAGAGAAAGGTGTATTAAGCTTTAGTGTTGCTGAAGGAATGGCTTCGCTAGCCTCCCTACGTAATATGATTGTTCATAGGTATTGGGGTGTTGA
>CAYPZO010000004.1:26975-28568 GCA_964415135.1 uncultured Desulfurococcales archaeon
AGGAGGTTTGAATTCCATAGATTAAGTCCTAGTGAGAAGGATAGGATAGTTAAGGATCTTGCTAAAGCTCTGGGTGGTAGAAGGGAGGTTGTTTTAGCTGTTGTTTTTGGTGGTTTTGTTGAGTCTGAAGTGTTTCGTGATGTAGATATTGCTGTGTTTACGGGTTATACTGTACCGTATGATAGGGTTGAGGTATTTGAAGAGGAGTTATCTAGGTACTTGGAGTCTATAGTAAGGTTGCCCGTTGATGTGAGAGTAGTAGATTATGCTCCTTCATGGTTTCGCGTAAAGGTATTAAGTGGTGTAGTCTTGGTTGAGAAAGAACCAGCTTTAGCAGCTAGGTTAAAGTTTAAGTCATGGCAGGAAGTTAATGACTTTAAAGTTAAGTTACGTAAAGCTTCTTTGAAGACAATACCATATGATTAGTTGTAATGTTTATATCCTGTATTCTAGTGAGAATATTCTGGTGGTAATATTAGTGTAGTTATAGATAGGTGGGAGTGTAGTTGGCTTTCAAGGAGTAGTGGATGGTTATTAGTTTATGGTAGGAGGAAGACTGGTAAGACGTTTTTGCTTAAGAGGTGTGTTAGCTGGGATGTGTATGTTACTGTGTCTAGGGCTCGTACATGTATAGTTGAACGTAATGGTGAAGTAAATTTCCTGGGCTTAGAGGAGTGTATGAGGGATGTGTTATGCACGTTGTCGAAGGGAGAGGTTGTGGTGATAGATGAGTTTCAGAGGTTACCTGAAGAGTATTGGGATGTCTTGGGACTTAAGCATCATGATTTGAAGGGTAGGCTTATATTATGTGGTTCTAGTCTTGGTGTTGCCCAGAGGGTATTTGATAGGAGGAGTCCTTTACTGGGTTTAGTGGAGCCTTTTCTAGTAGACTTAGTGTCACCTGAGGATGCTATTACTTCTCTGTTGAAGTATATGGGGCCTGGAAGGGCTATACTTTGGGCTACTATAGTTCGTGATCCATGGATACTAGGCATTATAGAGCCTAAGGGGGATCCATGGAAGACATTATTGGATAGAGCTGTTAACTTAGTTCCCATAGCTACAAGTTTAGTAGGAGAAGTATTTTATGAAGAGGAGAAGCAGCTAACTAGGCTATATGAGGCCACGTTAAGATTTCTTGCTCAGGGATATTGGTCTTCCAAGGCTTTAGCCCAAAAACTATACGAGGCACGATTACTGTCTAGCCCGCAGCCGGGAGTAGTAACGGGTATATTAAGTCAGTTAGAGAGAATGGGATTAGTAAAGAAGATCCCCTTATGGAAAACGAGGAGAAGTAGATATTACTATAAACACCGTTCGCCACTAGTGTCCATATTGTTAAGGATAGGAGAGCTAATAGAGGAAGCAAAGATAACGCCAAGTCCCCAAATAATATTACAGGACATAGCTTTAGAGCTACAATTCATGCTAGGGGAAATGCTAGCAAAATACTATAAGCTAAGTAGAGCATATACAATTCTACCACATGGTCAAGGAGATATAGATATAGTGCTTTTAGATAAGGCTAAGAAGCCGGTAATAGCCTATGAGGTAAAGATAGGAGAAATAACAGTAAGCGAAGCAAAAAAGATT
>CAYPZO010000005.1:0-2869 GCA_964415135.1 uncultured Desulfurococcales archaeon
AATAGCTCATTAACTGTAAGTGCATTTAAAATTCCAAGCCACCCACTTAGTCTTGAAGATTCTCTTAAAGACATTATAGGTCATGGAGATTACATTAATATCACTCCTGGTCGTAAGGTTCAAGCACTAGCATTATATAAGATTGGACTAGAGCATGGATGTAATGTTAGCTATCACTTTATTAGATTCGAGAAGAGGTTTGGCTATAAGCCGTTCCCATTAACTCCATTGGCTGCTATTGAGCCATTATCTTTAACAACACGTAGGGTTCTTGAATGGAATCCTCCTACTCCAAGTAAATGCGATGAGCATGTAGAGGTTGGTGTTAATGGTCTTACTGGTTTAACGTATTTACTCTTAGAGTATGCTGGTAATGATATTGATATTAAATGTAATGGAGTTAAAGTTGAAATTAGTGTCAGTGAGCTTAATTTTAATGTTAAGGTTATTGAGCAAGGTTATGGTAGAGAAGCTAGAGTTAATGATATTGTTCAAGCACTCTACGCCAGCCACGTCGTTAAGCCGGGTAATTTTAATGAGCTCTTAACTATTATAGGTGATTGCCTTAGACATAGCTATAGGATTGTATTTGATACTAATGCTTACATTAATAGGCTTTATACCCTCATATACAAGGAGTTTAGCGATAATCTTAAGGAGATATTTAGGGAGAGTGTTGATGTTCTCTCGGTAGTCTATAATGAGCTTTCTGATTTTGATAGATTTAGGAGTGGTTATGGTTTAAGTATTGAGGGTAGAAAGAAGCTTATCGGCTTATGGGAACTATTAGACTCTAAACCCCTGATTAGACTTCATCACGGATTTGAGCGTGCTAGAGGTGATGCTAGGATAGTTGATGAAATAGTGAAGTCTTATGGTGTTAAGCCCAAGGTACTATTAGTTACTTTTGATAAAGCTCTTAGCCTTAAAGCTAAGCCTAGAGTTGATACATTCCTCACAATGTATAGTGATGTCAGAGAGACAAGAGCACCTATTGAGTATCTTCCAGAGCTATTATTCTACTTAACCATAATAGCAGGAGAAGTCATGGTTAATTGGGGTAAATTTAGGTTTAAGATCAAGGGATTTTGGCATGGAAAGGATCCTTCAAGAAGAACAGTTAGGATTGTAAACAATACGCACGTTCAATGGATAGCAAGAAATGTAAAAGAGACATTAAGTATAACAGAAAATATAATTAAACCATAATAAATTATATCAAGGAACATCATCTCTTTAATGCTCTATGCTTCAACCTACCAATTAACTTTAGCAAGTCGAGGAATACTAGCCTAGAAGTCTATGAGACGCCTAAAAGCAAGCATCAAAAACGTTGATGATACGTTGCGTGCTGAATTTAATTCACCCACTTTTTTCTTTGCTCCTTGAGAAAGTTTCTGAGTAAGATTTTATTTTGTGCTATAGCACAGAATACATTGGGAGCAGAGAGTGAAAAGATTTGAAGATTACCTAAAGGCTATATACATGTTGAAGGAGAAGAATAACTGTGCTCGCATTAGGGATTTAGCAAAAATACTTAACGTTAGCCCTGCAACTGTTATTGAGTATCTTAGAAAGCTTTCTCGAGAAGGACTTGTAATTTACGAGAAGGGATGTAAGTGCATTGATTTAACTCCTAAGGGGCTAGAAGTAGCTAGGAGAATTTATAACCGATATCGTATTGTTAAGGAATTTCTACGTAACGTACTGGGAGTCCCCATAGAAATTGCTGAAAAAGATGCATGCTACATAGAGCATGGAATACATGAAGTTACATTGGAGAAAATGAAGACCCTAATTAATAGTTAGTAATTATTGTTTAGGCTCAATTGTTGATAATACTTTCTCTATGGTCTCCCTAATGCTCCTTATATAGTTTAGTGTTCTTATGTATCCTTCATCTGTTATCATTATTATCGTTCTTGGTTTAAGCCCTACTATCCCCTTCTTAATCCTTATGAACCCTGCTTTCTCTAGCTTCCTTAAATGGCTATCAAGATTTCCTGGGGTAAGGTTTAGTGTTTTTTGTAGGTCTGAAAATGTAGCTCTATTAACTATTAGTAAATGGAGCATTATCGACAGTCTTGTGGGGTTTCCTAGCATGTCATCTTTTGGTATTTTTACCTCCATACGTATTTACCTTTCAATGAATATGTACTTGAATATGTGGTTTAGCATGTAGAGTGCTGTACATAGATATGATAGACCTACAACTGCTGCAAATACCATATATCCTAAATACATGTCCTTTAAGGAGGCTAGTGCAACTATAGGTGTTAGTACATACAATGTAATTATTGTTACCTTAACTTCATTCCTTCTAATTCCAAGGTACTTTCTCAGCATTAAGTATATGAGCAGGTTACCTGTTGCTACTACAAGGCATAGTGCTGTTGGAGGTATTATCCTGAAATACCATACATCCACGGGCATAATTATAGATAATACTACATATAGTGTGAATAGAAGAATCCACACCATAGCCATTTTTCTCTTAACATTCTTAATAGTAACCCTATACTCCTCTCCTAGTTTATGTAGTAGGAGTGATCGTGGTGCTTTGCCCATAAATTTTAATGCAAGCCAGTACATAATTATAAGGAGAAACCACATTAATAGTACAAGAATTCCCGTTAATAATTGTGGTCCAAGTATTATGTATAAGATCGCGGAGAGGAGAGCTCCTACTGGAGCTATTACCGCCCATAATAGGTAGTTTACTATTGCACTATAAGCATCTGAAAGCTCTACTAGCTTCTCTACTTTAATTAATGCTTCATATATTTTCTCTAGCTCTTCACCCATAGCCTATCCTCAATATATATTTAATGCTATTTATATTAACTTATATGTAAGTTAAGTATAATTA
>CAYPZO010000005.1:2969-8718 GCA_964415135.1 uncultured Desulfurococcales archaeon
ACTGTAAATAGGAATCCGGGAGCTATTTTTATCGTTGTGAATGTAACTCCATGGATATTGTGCCACCAGGCTGCTTTATCTTCAGAGAGATCAGAATAACACCTAATTTCATCTATATGGTCTGCTGGATAAGTCCAAGAGATAGTAGCTCCCTGCTCTGAGTATGTTGTTGTAATTGGATTTGTACGTGCTGTTGGATCATAGTCTCTTAACTCATATATATCATCATAGTATTTTAAGTAATAGTAATTCCAGAAATCTTCTAATCTCCAGCCGCTTCCCCATAGTAGGTCGCCTGGTATTCCTTCGGTAACGCATTTAATTGTCCACCAGTCCATATCTGGCGTACCGTCCTCCATGAGCAGGTTACATGTATGCTCTATGTTCAGCCTTCCATAGGTTTCCAGTTATCATTACTAGACCATGAGGCATAGCCTACAGTTTTCCAGTATGGGCTATATGTTCCTGGCCTATACTTAATATTAGTTACTTTAATTCCAGTATTGCTAGGAGTAATGACTTTTGCTGATATTGTGGGGATATTTTGATTTTCCTTAATATTTATTATAATGTTTGTATGGAGTTCCAACGTATGGTTAAGTTTCTTTACTTTTAAGCTCCACTTTATAAGTTCAGCTAATACGTTACGTGACTTCATTTTACCTAAAACCCCATGAATAGCTACAGCATACCTTCCATTGGGTAACTTCTCTATAAGTTTTACAGCATATGCTTCAGTATTAGCATATCTGACTAGTATTGCTGCTTTTTTCTTTAATATTGGTATTATCGTCTCTTCATAGACCTTAAGAGGGACAATTAGGATTTTCCTCTTTAATAGATATGCTTCTACGGATTTTGTATCTCTCGCATCAAGGAGTATAGCAATATCAACTGTATTCATTATCTTTGACATATCACTACATGTAACTATGTTTTTAACACCAATGTCTTTAAGTAGCTTCACGAACTCCGTAGCTAGCGCGTTATTACTTGTTATCACAGCTACTTGGATAGAATTCATTGGTAACTGCGAGTGTTCGTAGATTCTAGTGGATTGGGGTAAGGGGTTTAAGAGGACTACTGCTGCAATAAGTGTCGTTAGGAGTAAAGTTATGAGAATGAATGATTTTTTAATCGTATCACTCACCTGGTTCTTATAAGAGAAGAAATATTTATAAAAATTGTCTAAATAGTATATCAATGCAATCATTAGAAATGTTCAGTGGTATAATATTGAAGAACTAGTATAATCCCATATCTAAGATCCTTTGGGAAGTATTATTGATGGGCGGTTCTAGAGGAGCATTATTAATGTCATTGAATTAGAGATTGAGGTTAACTTTATGTTCTAAGCATGTATATCGATTCTTATGAACTCTGTTCTGCAGAGTAGCGCTTAGGTATATATTGGTTATATTGCTAATTTCTATCTCAAGAACGTAATGGTGATCGTCATGAGCGAGTATATTAGGGTTAAAGATGTTAGTAAGGTTTATGAAGTTAAGGGAGGTAAGGTTATTGCTGTTGATAATGTATCATTTAGTGTTAAGAGACCTGAGTTCATTGCTATTCTTGGACCTAATGGTGCTGGTAAAACAACATTATTGAATATTATCGCTACAGTACTTCCTCCAAGTAAGGGTAAGGTGTATGTAAAGGGTATTGATGCTTGGAGTGAGCCTTGGAAGGTTAAGAAGTTTATTGGATTTGTGCCACAAGAATACGGCATCTACGAAAACCTTAACGTCTTAGAGAACCTTCAATGGGTGTGTGAAATATATAAAATTCCTAGAAGTGAAGCCAGGAAGAAGATCAAGGAACTTGTAGAGCTATTTGGTCTTGAGGAGCATAAGAGGAAGCTTGCAAGTAAGCTTTCTGGTGGATTAAAGAGGAGGCTTTCTATTGCTATGTCTCTTATACATGACCCTGAAATACTGATACTTGACGAGCCTACAACAGGTCTTGATCCTGGTATTAGGAGGGAGCTTATTGAGTTTCTTAGAGGAATGATTAGTAAAGGTAGAGTAATCCTAATGTCAACTCATATTGCTAACGAGGCGGAGTTTAGTGATAGGGTCCTAATAATGCATAGAGGGAGGATAGTAGCTGATGATGAACCCGATGAGCTTAAAAGAAGAACTATTGGACTTAAAACAGTTATTGAGTTAGACATATATCCACTATCAAAGCTAGATGAAGTAGTAAACGCCCTATCAGCGAAGTGGATGACTTCAAAGAAAGGTTCTAGTATTCGAATTATTGTTGAGCATTTTGAGAAGGAGGTTGCTGAAATCATTGAGGTAGCAAGGTCTTGTAATGCAAGAGTTCTTGAGGTTAGAGTTCGACAGCCTAGTCTTGATGATGTATTCTTAAAGTTAACAGGTTATGAGTTAGGTGAATAGCCGTGAGGATCCTTAGGATTGCTTTATATGATGTAAAAATGCTATTAAGGTCTAAGGATGTATTGTTCTGGACTATAGCTTGGCCAATAATATGGATGCTTATGACAGCATATGTCTTCGTACCACCTACTCCAGGACCAGTAACATTCTCTGTTACATTAATAGATGCAGACCACGGATTTTCTCTGGAAGAATTAGCTAAATTTGGAATACCAGTAACTAATACTACCATGAACTTCACTATAAGTTCAGTAAACTTTACCGAAAAGCTCATCGATGCACTAGAGGATTATGCTAAAGAGAGGGGTATGAAGTTAAAACTTAACGTTATCAAGGTTAAGGACCATAACATTACTAAATACATTGAAGAGGGGAGGAGGATAATTAAGGAAAGAGACATTGATTTGGTTATTATTGTTCTCCCTAATGCTAGTGAATGCTACACTATATGGGCTCCAGTACGACTAAATATACTGGCAAAGGCTAGTAATCCTACGGAGGAGTACGCTAATATTGGTACTATTATACAACCATTAGTAAATATGAGTACAACCATGTCATTAGATAGAATTAATAAGGTAATGGAGTATATGGAAAAGTACTTTGAGTGGCAAGGAGTATCAATCCCGAAGAAGTTTATCGTTTACGGATTATATGGAATGGCATTCCCTGTAGTACCTCAAATTAAGTCCGTTAAGCCTAAAGTTGTAGAAGATAGGCCCGGCATACTTGGATGGACAACTATTGGCGCACTAGGATACATAGCAATGCTGTCATCGATGACCAGTGCAGCAGGATTCTTCGTATATAGGAAGGAGAGTGGAACTTTAAGGAGATTAATGGCTTCACCAATAAGGCTTAGAACGCTAATAGCTACAGACCTAACATCAACATTAATATTTGAAGCCATATCAATGATAATATTAGTTCTAGTAGGATTAGCTATAGGCGCAAGAATAATACTAGACATTACTAACCCACTACACCTACTAGCAATAGCTATTATAGCAGTAGCAGCACTCTTTGCCTACGGAATGGGATTATTAATAGCACCATTTGCTCGTTCAGCTAGAGGTGCTAGTGGACTTGCAGTAGTAATATCACTACTATTAGTATTTACTACCGGTATATGGTGGCCTCCAAAAGAATGGCTTGTAGAACCATTAAGATCCTTTGCAGAAGTATTTCCGCCATCAATAGCATTCGACATAGTTAGGGATCTAGTAGTATGGCAGAGATCACTAGAATATATTGCGCCAAAGCTAGTCACCATGAGTTATGGATGTATAGTACTATTAGCATTGATAATAGCATTATACTATAAGAGACTTGAGAAAATAGCTTCAAAAATAATATAATTTTTTATGAAGATACTCAAACGCATCCTCCATATTGTTCGATAAACTAGACTTATCAGGAAGAATTACTATAACCTATCTTTGAGGGATAAGTAGTGGATAATAGATTAACAATACTATATATAACCATTGTCCTAGTTGTTGGGTTGTCGTGCTTCTCCTTAGGGACAATCATCACTGGTAAGATAGCTACAATAACAATTACCGAGAAAGTACCTATAGTTGAAACTAGAACCGTAACAATAGTAAAGACAATAACCATAACAAAGGAGATTACCACAACAACTACTGAAGCACCGCTACCTAAGGTAGAGATTTCAGAGGAGGTTTCGTATCCTAAGCCTCATCCAAGTAATGTTAAGGTTATTGAAGGTGATGAATATTATATTGTAAGTGATGGAGTAATAGAGTTCTATGTATCTAAGATAGGCGTATTATCAGATAATCAACTTAGAATCAAGTTATTTAAAGTAAAAAATATTGGTAATACACCAGTAGTATTTCCAATATATTATGGGGCAATTAAAGCAAAACTTAAAGTAAATAGCTTTACTATTGAGAGCTCACCTATCATAGCTTCAGCTGGAGTACTAATGAGGGTATACGAGATTATGGATAGACTTGGACTAAAAGGTGATGTTGCTTATGGCCCGAAAATGTTGCTAAGTCCAGGCGAGGAAAGAAGCATAGACTACGATATAATCTTCATACTAGGTAATGTAAGTATAAGTAGAGGTAAATACTATGAAATGGATTTGACATTAACATATAATCCAGTATGTAGAATGTATACGTTAACCGTATATCCCAGTAATGTGTATCCTATAGTAACAGAATATTACAGTGAAGGAATAGTTATGATACACTTAGTTGTCGAGGTAGCTTAAATTCTTAATTTAAGGTACGTAAATCACATCTAAATTCTTCATTTTAAGAGCTTCACGCAACTTCCCATTAAAGCTTGCTACTTTACATTCATTATTTAACGCTAATATTACAAATACTGCATCATAAACGGTAATACCGTAGTCTATTGCAAAATCAGTTGCATCCTCAAGTAAATCTCTTGATTTATATATCTTCACAACACTATTAGTTATTAATGGTATTATCATCTTTCTTAGAGTAGGGTATCTGTCCATAGGAATTCTCTTGAACAGGTAAACGTGCTTCCATAACGCATTAGCTGTTTCTATAAATGCTTGATCTACGGTAATTAACTCAGTTTTCTTATTTAATTTAAAGAACATCCTAGCTCTGTGATAAAATTCATCCTTAACTATAATACTCGTAAATACAGATGAATCTACAACATACATTGAACTTACCTTGACTCTCTCATTTCTCTAATAGTCTTCCATGCAGGTTCCTTTGATGGAGGTATATCCTTTAACACATTATCTATAGTATTTAGGATTTCTTCTAATTCCAATTCCTTAATTTTTTCTTCAATAAATTGCTCTATCTCCTTCCTCCAGTCAATGTTTCTGAATTTCTTCATTTTCTCCTTAAGATCCTTCCTAATTCTAATACTTAACGTCGTTGTACTCAAACTTTTATCCCCATTTAATGCATACAATATATTGTATATAAGGTTTAGCATACAGCTATGCAGGTATCCTTAAACTTATTTTATGCCCCTATTAAGAATACATTATGGTAATACGATATGAAAGTTGACTTAGACTCCATTATTGGAAAAATACTAATGAGTGTACCAGAATATAGAGAATTTATGACAATTAATGAGTTATATGAGAGTAGCCTGAGGCTTATCAAAGAGCATAGTGACGTAGCTGAAATCCTTGAAATAGGCAGTTCTAGGTCCGGTGACCCTATTTATGCTTTAAGGATAGGTGATGGCAATAACGTAGTGCTTGCATTTGGTTTTCCTCATCCAAATGAACCTGTAGGAAGTCTTACCTTAGAGTACTTAAGCTGGAAGCTTGCTAAAGATAGAGACTTCCTTAAGTTAACTAAGAGTAC
>CAYPZO010000005.1:8818-24569 GCA_964415135.1 uncultured Desulfurococcales archaeon
ACTTAAGCTGGAAGCTTGCTAAAGATAGAGACTTCCTTAAGTTAACTAAGAGTACATTCATTATAATTAAGGTTGCTGATGTATTTGGAGCTAAACTTAATGAAGGTTGGTTTAAGGGACCATTTGACATAGTTAAGTATGCTTTAAACTACTACCGTCCTCCAGGCTATAAGCAGGTCGAATGGTCATTTCCTGTAGAGTATAAGGAGCTTAAATGGAATAAACCTACTGAAGAAACAAGGGCTTTAATGAAAATTATTGATGAGTATAAGCCTGACTACATCTATAGCCTACATAATGCTGGTTTTACTGGAGTATACTACTACATATCAAGACCACTACCAGAAATTCACCCTAAGCTTAAGAAGCTTCCTAGAGAGCTTGGAGTACCATTACATCTAGGTGAACCTGAAGCACCATATATGCAGAAACTTGATGATGCTATATTCAAGATGCCGGGAATTAAGGAAAGCTATGACTTTCTCGAAAAATACCTTAAGGATAAGAAGCCTGTTGAGGTAATAAAGCATGGAGGTAGTAGCTACGATTATGCTTTAAGGTATAAACCTAATGTTCTTGAGGTTGTATGTGAAGTACCTTACATCTATGACTGGCTACTAGAAAATACAAATAAGGTAGGAGTATTAATGAGGGATGTAGTTCTTAGTAGTCTCATGAGGTATAAACAGCTTGCAGATATGGTTAAAAGATACATAGAGAAGATAAGTCCATACACAGACTATAGCAATCCATTCTATGAATCACTGAGTGAGTTCATGAAGAGAATAGACTATTACATTAAGTCAGAAGAGGAATGGGCTAAAAGAGACCCCTCACTTGAAAGACCAGCAACAGTAGCCGAGGTATTTGATGCACTAACAGTTAACCTATACTGGCCACTCATACTAAGACTAGGACTACTCTATAGAGCAATAAACTACATAATCAACGAAAAACCAGAGCTAAAGAATAAGCTAGAACCATTAAAGAAGGAAGTATACGAGAAAATAAAGTACTATGCAGGTATATTCAATAAAGTCTCAAAATACGAGATGATACCAGTAAGAAAGCTCGTACAAATACAACTAGGAGCCATACTAAACACACTACTATATACAATATATTAAGATATATAATCACCTTACTCAACTACCTATACTAAGGATGAAACCAGCTATCGCTGAAGCATGATGAGGATTGGTCTAACTGACCTTCTTTATCAATAATTTTCTCTAAAAATAAACTCATCCTTTAAAATTATTCTTTTCCATAAGAGAATGGAATTTCATAGGAAGTATAATGGTTTGTAGAGGTGATTTGTAGTTATCAGTTCTCTGTAAAGATCGTAGAATATTAAATTTTTCTCTGTAGATTCTACTGGAGATTAACACAACATATAAGAGTAATCTATGGGAGAAAATTCATGGATGTATTATGGTGTATATATTTCTTTGCAAATATAGAGGACTCCTAGGTATAGGAGTAGTAATAATTACATTGCTATTAGCTTCTATACTGGTATTGATATATAGTCAGCAACAGGAGAGGCAGGGAATAGGCTTAATATTTGTCGATGAGAAGGATAGTATCATTAATGACAAGGTAATCGGTATTCAGATAAGAGCAATTAAGCCTAGTGAGGCGAGCATTGTAGAGATTTATCGAGGTATATTGAAGGGAAGAGGAAAATTAATACTTAATCCCAAAAATATAGCTGAATTCAATGAGATATTAAAAGAATGGATAGATACACATAGGCACGATAAGAGCCTACAAACAGCTCTCTTAATTGATATATGGGTAGTCGATGGAGATAAAATAATGTATTATCCTACGGTGACAATACCCTATAGTCCATTCAAGGTATGTAGACGATTCATGTGGAAATTGATAAAGTTAAGCCTTTCCATAACCTCAAGTAGTACAGGTGCATTAAAGCCATTATATGTGAGGAAGATAGAGAAACTAACACTTAATGGAGATATGGAGTCAGTATGTGTACCCCATTGGGTGAAGGTGAATGAGTATTCTTGGGAAACAGATTACATTAAAGTACCAGTACTAATAATTCATAACCAACATGGTATGAGTGGACTTATCATTGCATCTCTTTCATTAACTACAAATTACATAACGGGATTTAAACTAACTGTGGCATATGGATACGGTATAGTTAAGAAAATATATGAAGAGCAAAGCAGTAATATTTCTCTTGACATATATACTGCTGATTTCACCAGATCAGGAAACTACTACATGGATACTATTATAGAAGTTCCACCTAAAGCTATAAAGTGGATATGGATTAAGGCTAAACTCGCTCACTATACTTATAGGGAATATGATCCATGCAATGGATATACTGGTTATGAAAAGATAGAGGAACTAGTTATAGATGTTTCAATAGAATCTAATGGAGAAGCCATTGAGCATGGAACAGAATCGGGAGAACCCCCTTATACTGACAAACTATTTAATGGAACTATTGAGGAACAATTAATAATACCTGATACAGCCCTCTCTGATGGAGTTCTTGATGCTAATGAAACTATATCTCTTAGGAAGATTATTAAATGGTTTGATAAATATGATCAAAACTTTGAGATAGGACTACCTGTTGGAGCAATAATAGCTACACTACATCCTATCGCAACACCATTAGCTGGACTAACAGTTAGCTTGTCAATGGATACATCATCTAAAATATCCATTTTTGGTGCAATTAAGAATGCAGGAAGCCTTGGAGGTACAGTAAGTAAGACCTATAATGTACCTGTACCCATATTTGTAAGGATTAGTAAGTTCAAGTATAGTACAGGAGACCATACATTTAATGTACCTGTAGGGATATGGTTTAGATGCAGTTAAAGATAGCGTTAATAACGAGTTAAAGCTATGTAGACGATGCATGTCTTTATGCATGATTGATTCTTGCTAACTTATACTCGTGATATTTACCAGATAAACTTATATATACCTCTAACTCCGAGGTATACTTGGGATTTAAAGTGACAACAATTGCTGAATCGATGGTATTGATGAATAATATAACAAGTAATTATAGGGGGTGTTATAGTTGAGTCTCACTGCACTATTATGGAAGGAGCTAAAATCCATTAAGGGTAGTAAGGTTATTGCTACCTATGCTTCATCCCTTGGCGTATTAGCGCTCTTCTTCCTACTAATATATTTTGGGCAAGTAACATTATTTACGGGTTTAACTAGAGAGCTTGCAATACAGCAATTTATGAAGGATCCTAAAGTATTCGGTATTAGTGTCGATGAGGTCGAAAAGCTTAAGGATAATATTAATGAGCTTTTAGCATTATCTATACTTGTAACGCAGTTGCCAATGATTATACCCTTATTTACAGCTATTATGACTTATACGAGTATTTGGGAGAGCTTTAACATTGAGAAGGCATGTAAGACTATGGAGGTACTATTAGCTTCTCCAGTAAAGGTTAGGGATATAGTGTTAGCAAAATATATTTCTGGGATATTTCATGGAGTAAATGTCTGGTTAATTAACGTAGCATTAGCTTTTGCCATGATACAGTACCTCTCATTAAGGATTTTAGGAAGGTTATGGGCTCCCTCAGAATTCTTCATAACGTTAACCTTCATTATAGCCCCATCAATGATATGTTTAGCATCCGTTCTAGCTCTCTTAGTGGGTATTAGAGGTAGTGAAACTCTTGCGAAAGTATTTGATAAGGTAATAGTATTAATACCCTTAGCTGTTATGATTATAGCCTTACCAGCTAACTTACATCCAAAGCAGTTAATAGAAATCTACGAGTACATAGCCTTAGCATCGGTTACGTCTTCCCTAATTATTGTTCTATGGTCGAGGAGAATGATCAATAGATTATCATTCATAGTAAACTATTAGTAAGGTGAAAAATCCATGATAGAAGTAAATGAAATTACAGCTGGATATGAAAGTAAACCCGTGATCCATGACATATCGTTTAGTGTAGGTAAGAGGGCTCTCTATGTACTTCTTGGACCTAATGGTGCTGGTAAAACAACTACATTTAGAGTAATAACAGGTATTCTACCTCCAATTAAGGGTAGGGTTCTAGTAAACAGTGTAGACTTATGGTCAAAGCCTGAGGAAGCTAAGAGGTATATAGGTTATTTACCTGAAGGTGACAGACTATACCCTGACTTAACTGTTGAAGATAACCTGAAGATCTTTGGGAAAATATATAGGGTAAGTAAAAGTGATATCTTAAGATCTCTTGAATTATTGGGAGTAGATGATCTCAAGGATGTAAAGGTTAAGAAGCTAAGTGCTGGTCTTAGGAAGAGAGTAGCATTAGCAAGAGCAATAATGCATAATCCTGACGTACTCGTACTTGACGAGCCCTTCGCTAATTTAGATGTAGAGAGCGTTGATAGTCTTAGAAGAATTATAATAGACTTCGTGAAGGATAAGGTTGTTGTTCTATCTACACATAGAGTTTCAGAGCTATCATATTTTGAAGAAATTAATAGTTATCTGGGAATAATTGTTAATGGTATATTGAGGATAAATACAAGGTTAATTAATGCAGTTAGATTAGTTAAGAAGCCACTAGTAGTGCTTAAGGTAAGTGACATAGAACTATCTAAGAAAATATTGGAGGGGACTAATGTAGAGTTTACGTTAAGGGAAAATATGATTGTAGTTCAAGTACCTAAATATGAGGATATATCGTCTATAATTAAGTTGCTCGTTGAGTCTGGGATAGGAGTTTATGAGGTGAGACCTGCAGAACAACCTATAGAAACCCTACTTAAAGTACTATCAAAAGAGGTGTAAGGTCGCTGAATGAGTAGTGATGTAGATAAAGTGTTAAAGAAGATGCTAAAGGACGCCAGGTCTGGATTTTACCAGGTAATTATATTAAAGATAATAGCAGTTGAAGGACCACTGCATGGCTATGCAGTTAGGAAACGTATAGAAGAACTTAGTAATAGTACCTTAGAGCCTAGTGAAAGTACTATATATGAGACGTTGAAGAAGTTAGAGAAACTTAAGCTTATTGAAGGTTTTTGGGCTAAAAGCCCATTTGATGGAGCACCTCCGAGAAAGTATTATAGGGTTACTAGTCTTGGGTTAAGAGTTTTAGATAGAATAGTAAATGAAATTAAAATATTTCTTAATATAACTAAAAGAATACTTGAGGTAGAGAAGTAGTGATTTTACCATATCTTATAGTAGTATGTATAGGAGCATTGTTAGCACTAATAGCTAGTAAATTGCCAGTAAATCCAATAATTGGGTTTAAGATAGGATATGCCTACATGTCTAAAAGACTATGGATTAAGTTAAATAGGTTATGTGGAATATACATAGCAATTGTAGGATTAATCTCACTAGCATTAAGCTTTATTTCAGAAAATCTAGGAGTATTATCTCTATTGATAGGATTGTATATAGGGATAATAGGGCTTATTGAATACTCCTTAAAACTTGCCGAGAAAGCTTTTATTGAAGAACCAAGCCCGAAGACAGGAGATGTTAAACCATTCAAGCCTATAGCATCAATACCCACTATAAGTGTAATACCAATAATACTATTAATTATATTGGTAGCGTATATAGTATTAAATATCGATAATTTACCCAACGCCATTCCTGTTCACTTCAATATACATGAACTGCCGGATCGATATGCTACAAAAAGTGACTTCATATTAATAGCACTAGCTTCATCAACAACGTTAACAGTATTATCTATATATGTTGAGTTACTCTGCATTAAGAGACCCGAAGCATTCTATAAGCCTTGGCTTACCCTTAAGTCTATGAGAAGATATGCAAACATGTCAAGAATATTAATATCATTTGCTGCTTCTATCGCGATTCTCGCCTTCATAGACGTAACATACTATACATTGCATGAAAAACACCTAATATCTCTAGGAATGTTAGTGATAATAACACTAATAGGCATAATGAGTATGGTAGCTTACATACTCTACATATTGGTCGTACCTTGGATTAAAAGCTTAAGAAGCTGTGGGAAGCAAATAGATTATAGCTAGGTTGCCATTGGGGTAATGAGGGGTTTCAATTTACGTATAGAGTAATTAAGTTGTGAGGCTTCACTTTGTGCTTCTATTACCTTTACTATCAGTATATTTGATGAACCCATGAGTTCCTCGCCTACGTAACATGTTGTTGACGGTATTATATGTTGACCTGGCATTTTAGGTATTATGAGGTATCTTAAGGTAATTTTCTCCTCGGGGACGAGTTTATCTATCTCTACTGTTAGTTCTGATTCATTTATTCCAAGACTTCTCTTAGTCCTTATTATTATTTCCTTATCTGTTTTTGATGTTATTTTTATTTCTCCCTTAAATTCAAAGTATGGTGGTATTATTTCCCTTAACTTTACGTTCTTTAACATATATCTTGGGCTTTTTACATCTATTTTTACTATTATTTTATCTCCTACACTATAGGCACTTTTATTTCCCGCTAATGGTATTATTGATTTCCTTAATGTTATGAGCCCTTGTATTTGTGGTTGCATATATCGATATGGTGTTGTTGAAGTACATGTTACTTGACCTGGAATTATAATTGGCTTAGCTATTACTGTCAACTGATATTCCCTATATAACTTGGCTTATGAACTATAAATGGTATTTAAATCTAATTACTGCTCGCGGAGCTGGATTAGGGTTTCATTCTTTCAACTATCACCTACCACATGAATTCGCTAACAATAGGTTTTTATTCTAGCTCTATACTACTCTATCTTGTCGTCGTACACTAGAGTAACTTATAGAGGTGCTCGTTTCTTGTCGGCACGAAGAAGGGTTTTAGATGAAATAGAATCTCACCTAGCCTTCAGGAATATCATTGACTTAGTGCTAAGTATAATAACGTTAATACTATATGGCTTATTCTTTGCAGTGTATTTCGTCAATAGTGCTGAGCCTACGGTTGGAGGTCTCAGCGTTACCTTCTTCTACGGACTTATAGTATGGGCCTTGTTGATAATTGTCGTATTCATAGCCGCTAAGATTAGTTGGAGGTGAATATGAAGTGGAGACCTGGGTTATAGCTACAACTATTGTAATAGTCTATAGCATATTATGTATTGGCTTAGGCTACGTTGCTGGCAGAGTATTTAGGAAGACTATTGAGGACTTCTATGTATTAAGCCGTACAGCTGGATTCATAGTATTATTCCTTGCAACAGCATCAACTTATCATAGTGCTTTCGCGTTCTTAACAAGTGTTGCCGTATTTGCTAGTACAGGAATATCATTCTGGATCGCAGCAGCTCCTTGGACTGTACTTGCAGCCATCGGAGGTTATATTTTAGGTAAGAGGCTCTTCCTGGTTGGTAAGGCTAAAGGCTTTATAACACCAGCTGACCTATTAGCCGATTACTATGGTAGTGAGTCCCTAAGACTTATAACAGCTATTGTACAGGCATTATTCGTTATAGCATATATTGTTGTACAAGCCATAGGTCTAGGAATAATACTTAGCATTGCTAGTGGCGGTAGACTCTCATATGAAGTAGCATCCCTAGTATTAATGATCGTAGCAGCACTCTACGTAGCTATTGGTGGACTACGCGCAGCTTACTGGACAGACGTACTACAAGGTATTTGGATGTACATTGGTGTATGGATTGCAGGAATACTAATAGTCACAAAGTTCTTCCCAGGAGGAATACCACAATTAATGGATGCTGTCAGACAAACTAATCCAAACCTACTAGTAATGACTTGGACTCCAGATAAGCTATTTAGCTTCATAATGGTTTACAGCTTTGGAGTAATCCTATTACCACACATGTGGATTAAGTACTATGCAGCTAGAGACACCTGGACATTAAAATGGTCTAGTGCAGCAATGGCACTATACGTCAGTAGCTTCTACATACCAGCAGCACTCGTAGGACTAACAGCAGCAGTACTAAACAAGACTGGTATTCCAGGAGTACTAGAAGCAGGTTTCATTCAGAAACTAATATCAACTTATGGATCAAGAGATGCAGTTATGGCTTACATGATATACAACTTTACACCACCAATTGTTGCAGGATTCCTACTTGCAGGTGCAGCTGCAGCAGCAATGTCAACACTAGACTCATTCCTAGGATCAACATCAATGATACTAACAAGAGACATCTGGCAAAGATACATTAGACCAAAAGCCTCTGAAAAAGAGCTCGTACTAATAAGCAGAATATTCATACTCATATGGGCATTCATAGGATGGTACTTTGCAGTACTAAAGCCAGGACTAATATTCGACATAACAGCTATTGCATGTAGTGGTGGACTACAATTCCTAGTACCAACAGTACAAGCACTATACCCAACAAAGAGAAACTGGATCAATAAGGAAGGAGCAATAACAGGAATACTAGTTGGAGTAATCACCACAATAATATTAACATTTGGAGGTAGAATAGGACTACCAATTAAACTCCATCCAGCTGTTGCAGGAACTATAGGACTTGCACTAAACCTAATAATAGCAATCCTAGTATCACAAGTAACAACACCATTACCAGAAGAGAAGAGACTTGAATACTACAAGATACTTGAACCAGCAATGAAGAAGTAAAACAATATTATTTTTTCCTCTAAAAACACCTCATATACTTAGCATAAACTAAGTAGGTTCGTAAAATGGATAAATTATTTCATCCTAAAATAAAATTTGTTGTTGACAGTTTACGTAAAGGAGAATATAGTATCGAGATAAATATTAGGAGACTTATCTGCTTTGGGTGGAGTGGTAGAATTAAAGAGAAGGTTATGGAACATGTGAAAGAACTTGCCAAGTTGGGAATACCTGGTCCAAAGAGTATACCTGAAATATACTTAATACCACCTTACCTAGCATACACAGGAGACTATATTGAGGTGTATACTAAGGTAGATTCTGGTGAAGTAGAATACGTACTATTATTCAGTGATAAAGGAGAAATATACGTAAGTGTTGGTAGTGATCACACTGATAGGGTTTTAGAAAGATTTAGCATTGAAAAATCAAAGCAGATATACCCTAAGGTTATTGCTCCTAAGGTATGGCTCTACGAGGAGGTAATAGATCATTGGGATGACTTAATTCTCAGAAGTAGAATTAAAGTAGATGAAAGAATGGAGATCTACCAAGAGGATTGTTTAAAGGCTCTTATTAGACCTGAAGAAATAATGAAGATTATTGAAAAATACTTTGACTTAAGAAATATGGCTATATTTTCAGGTACAATACCTACAAAGAAAGGAGAAGTAGTTCCCACATCATTCTTTGAAATGGAATTTGTAGATCCAATACTGCGTAGAGTAATTAAACATTCGTATAAGATTAAGAAGATACTAATAGAAGCAAGGTAGGGATTAAGTTAAAAAGAATGTGATATTATTTTATCCTTATTTGTTATCATTAATTATAGCTTCCAGTTTAATGTTTTTAGTAGCTTTATATCTGGTACCGTTGGCTTTGATACTAAGCTTACTACTACCATTACTATTAGTGATATTAGTGCCCCGCTAACGTAGATTATTTCCCAATATGGGAATGATATTATTCCTGTTATTCCAAGTATTGCTACTAATGATCCTGCTATCATTCCTGCTAATGCTCCCTCCTTGTTCGCTCTCTTCCATTTAAGTCCTAGAACTAGCGGTATGAATACTCCAGCTGTATAAATGTCGTAAGAATATATTAGTAGCTCTATAATTCCTTTAACCGTTAATGCTGTTATTAATGCGAATATCCCTATAGCTATTGTTGATAATATCGATAGTTTTAGCATGTACTTATCGCTCGCCTTGGGGTTAATGAATTTGAAGTAGAAGTCTCTAATAATATGCGATGTTGCTGCTGTTAGTAGAGAGTCTGCTGTTGACATTATTGCTGCAAGTACCGCTGCAATGAATATTGCTCCAACTATTGGCCCAAACACTGTCATTATTAGTTTTGGTATTGCTGTTCTAGGTGAGGCTATTATTTCCTGCGGATTACTACTTAGTGCTAGTGCTACCATACCGCTTAGTGGTGGTATAATTGATATAATTGCTAAGAATATTCCTGAGAGTATTGCTGCTTTAAATGCTGTTTTCTCATCTTTGGACGCAAATAATCTTTGATAGAAGTCCTGTCCTATTAATGTATACATTACTGTAGCTATGAGTGTTAGAGTTATAACTGAGAGTCCTGGGGATGCTATGTTGAAGTACATTCCTGTAGGTTGAGGTAGTTCGTTAATGCTTTCTAGCTTGTTTATAAGTCCATTGAATCCTCCAACAACCATGATAGCCATAATTGTAGCTAGTAGTACACCAGCACTACCAACTATTATTTGTACTAAGTCAGTTAATGCTACTGCCCATAATCCTGATATAGCTGTATAAGCTATGAACACTAGTGCTGCTAGTATAGAACCCCATAATCCTGGTAATCCCATTGCTTCAAATATTGCTCCAGCAGCCCATACTTGTGCACCAATTATGCCTATTAATGCGAATAGTGATAGAATTGCCGCAAGGCTTTGTATTGCATCGCTCTTGTACCTTAAGTATAGTATTTCGGGAACTGTGTATAATGCTAGTGCCCTAGACATGCGGGCAAACGTTAGACCTAGTGCTATTAGACCTAAGCCGCAAGCAAAGCCGTACCAGAAACCGCCAATACCATACTTTACACCCCAAGAACTACCGCCAAGAACGAAGCCTCCACCATAGTGTGTTGCTGCAAGTGTAGCAAACGTTAATAATACTCCTAGTCTCCTACCAGCAAGCAAGAAGTCGGCGGTAGTCTTGATGTACTTTGACGCGTATATTCCAATAACTAGCATAACGGCCATATATGTTGCTACTATACTCCATATTAGGACTGCGTCCTGTGCAAAGATATACCCCCACCAGAGTGGAGAAGCGAGCTACTTAAATATTTTACGCCGAATTAAGTAGTGGGTATATAATAAGAAAAAATAATTATTTCTTTTACAAACAGATCAGCTTTTCTTCATATTTTCTATTACTTCTATTAATCTACGAACTAGGTGCTCATGATACTTCTTGCCCTTTTCTTTTGATGCTTTAGTTGGTTCACCTACTATGCCTCCAGAGAT
Source organism: uncultured Desulfurococcales archaeon (assembly GCA_964415135.1). Taxonomy (GTDB): domain Archaea; phylum Thermoproteota; class Thermoprotei_A; order Sulfolobales; family WANQ01; genus CAYXRT01. The sequence continues at coordinate 19,927 of CAYPZO010000005.1, forward strand.
TGTAGCTACTTTCTTCATAGATTCTCTCGTGCTTGGTACATAGCATAGAGTATCTCTTGTACTTCTTGGATCTATATGGTAGAGTCTCCTTTCCTCATGCTTATAGTCCACTGCTTTATCCATATAGACGAGCTCTGGCCTTATGTATAGCATATGCGAAGTCTCTATCTCTTCTCCATGGCCTACAGGTCCAAATCCTAGTTTATCTGCTATTTCCTTTGACATATATGCTGGGTCAAATATTACTACCTTTACTTTTAGCTCTCTTTGTGCTCTTTCAGCAGCTATTTGCATCCATGGTATATTTACTATCCTATGTCCATTAATTACTATGAATTTATTAAAACCATGCTCTTTGAGCGACTTAATTATATCATATAGTAGTTCAATTAATACTTCAGGTCTAATGGTGATTGTTCCTGGTAATACCATGTGATGCGGAGACCATCCATAGAATATAGGAGGTGCTACAACAACGCCTGTTTTCTTAGCAGCTTCTTCAGCTAATGCTATTGCTACAAACGTATCCGTACCTAATGGCAGATGCCTTCCATGTTGTTCGGTGCTACCTATGGGTATTAGTACTATACCATTTGATTTCTTTATGGCTTCTTTTACTTCCTCCCACGTCATTTCATGTAGCCATACCTTGTTCACAATGATCACCTAGGAGTATATTTTACTGCTATTAGGGCTGCTGTACTTCCACTCCAAATTCTTCTACTATCATGGAGTGCTACTATGTAGCATTCCTTTGGAGCTTTAACCTCCTCTACGATTTCTCCAAATACGTTCCTTATGATTGCTATTCTTGTATTCTCCTTCACCTTTTCTCCAAGAGTTACATTGTATTCTATGAAGCCTCCATGTAGTGCAGTTACATCCTCTCTTCTATATCCAAGCTCCTTTATCACAGGATACTCATTTACCTCCTCATAACTATCTTCGATTAATCCTAATGCTATCATTATATTCTTTAACACCTTAAAACCAACACTTACCCCCTTTTCATCTGGTCCTATTACTCCTGGTAGTTCTACTGTAAATGATGGTATGCTTTCCTTTATTGCAACTCCAGGTAATGATGCTGCGAGTTTCTTTAATTCATACTTTTCAGGAGCATATTCATCGAGTACCGTTATTCCCGTCTTTACTGCTACATCGATTATCTTCTTTCTTAGTTCTGGTGGTGCTGGGTCTATGAGTATGAATGGTATTGATAGCCCTGCTGTATGCATATCAACTATAAATTCATACCCCTTAGCTAGCTTCCATATTGTTGCTGTTATTCTCTCGGCAAGAGAGCCTTTTGGGTCTCCGGGGTATAATCTATTTAAATCTACTGTTGCTAATGGAATTCCTCTAACACAATAATTGAATCCTTCAATGTTTATTACTGGTACTATGCCTATTTCTCCATGAATACTTATCTTATCAACATATTCTAATAGCTTCCATATAGATACAAGTCCTGTAACTTCATCTCCATGAACAACAGCGGCTATGAATAATTTTTTGTCTCCACTTCCTATTTTAATGAATGGTATTCTGATTGATGAACCATCTGGACGAAAACCTATTTCTATATACCTTTTTTCTATTTTGGTCAAGAGTATCTCCATTATAGTATTGAAGGTTAAAGAATAAATACCTTAATTGAATTACTTCTACCATGGTTGTAGGAGTATGAGCCTTGAATACTTCTTTAACCCTAGGTCAATTGCCGTCGTTGGTGCATCTCCTAGAACTGGTAGTGTTGGTTATACTATTCTCGATAACCTTAAGAGAAAGTTTAAGGGGCGGATTTACCCTGTGAACCCTAAGTATAATGAAATTTTAGGATTGAAATGCTATCCATCGGTTAGGGACATTGAAGATGATGTTGACTTAGCCGTTATTGCTGTTAGAGCTGAGCTTGTGCCAAGAGTTATGGAGGACTGTAGCGCTAAGAAAGTTAAATGTGTTATCGTGATTAGTGGTGGTTTTTCAGAAATAGGTCCTGAGGGTGCTGAAAGAGAGAAGAAAATACTCGACATAGCTCGTAGAGCGGGTATTAGAGTTATTGGACCTAATTGCATTGGTGTTTTCGACAATGTTAGTGGTGTTGATACCTTCTTCCTACCAGAAGATAAGTTAAAGAGACCTCCTAAGGGAAGTATAGGGATTATTAGTCAAAGTGGAGCTTTACTTAGTATGTGGCTTGACTGGATGGCGTTAAAGGGATTAGGTATTTCACGTGCTATTAGTTATGGCAATAAAGTTGATGTAGATGATGTTGATCTACTGGAATATCTAGAGAAAGACCCTGAAACCAAAGTTATACTATTGTACATTGAGTCGATTAAGGAGGGTAGAGGTAGAAGGTTCTTAGAGGTAGCTAGAAGGGTTTCACGTAAAAAACCCATTATTGTGTTAAAGGGTGGTAGAACAGCTAAGGGTATGGCTGCTGCTTCATCTCATACAGGTGCTCTTGCAGGTAGCTATGAAGTTTATAGGACTGTGTTTAAGCAAGCAGGTATTATTGAAGTTGATAGCATGGAGGAAATGTTTGATGTAGCTAAAGCATTGCTATACCTTAAGCCATTAAAGGGTAATAGGATATTAATTTTAACTAATGCTGGTGGTGAGGGAGTTCTTGCAGCAGATTACGCTGAGAGGTATGGTCTTGAGGTACCAGAACTACCTAAAGATATCCGGGAGAGCCTAAGAAAAGTGTTTCCACCACATGTTATTGTTAAGAATCCTGTTGACGTTACCGGCGATGCAGATGATGAAAGATACAAAATAGTATTAGATACTGTGTTACCTAGGAGAATCGTTGATGGCGTATTAATGATAGCTCCACCTCATCCGCCAACTATAAGAGGCGATATAGTACGTTATGCTTCTGAAGCATATAAAAAATATGGCATTCCAATAGTCGTAGTATGTACTGGTGGTAAAATAGCAGTTGAATTCTCTAAGAAATTTGAAGAAGCAGGCTTACCAACATATAATACACCTGAAAGAGGAGTACAAGTGTTAGCTGCATTAGCTAAATACGGTTCTTATTTAAGAGAAATTAGATAGATTCGCAAATAAAGCTAATGTAGCAGGTAAGGTTCATGGAAAGCTTGTAGAATTCATACTTGCAGGAGTATGAATTGATGTTGAAACAAAGGACTACATTAAGAATAAGGGAGTATTGATAGTGCATTACTAAGCCTTAATTACTTTACTTAATGTTTCTTTTTACTCTCTTTTCACCTACAACCCAAAATTCACCATCACTTCGCACTTCAAGCTTAGTTATTGGTAGCTCATGCTTTACTCTCTCAATGGCTTCTCTCGCTACCTCAAATGCTTCTCTTCTACCCTTAGCTACAACAAAGACATAAACTATGGGCTCACCAGGCTTTAATAAACCAACCCTATGGTATATAAGAACAGCATCTACACCATCCCTACATGAAAGTTCCCTAGCTATTTCATTTAATATCCTTGAAGCATGAGGCTCGTAAGCCTCATATTCAAGTCTATACACCTTCTTATCATTAACTACTTCCTTAACGAATCCTAAAAACAGAACGAGGGCCCCACATCCCTTACTTGAGGATTTCGTCATAAGATTCTCGATTACCTGATCTAAATTAATTTTATCTTTTATTATCTTACCCTCATACAAAGTTATCCCCCTGAAGCTATCGGTACTAGGAGAATTTCATCGCCATCCCTAAGCTTTATATTTGGTCTAGGTATCTTATCGTTAACTAATACTATAAAACCTACTTGTTCTTCTATCTCTTTAAATTCTGGATGTAGAGCAAACAACTTTTTAATAAATTTATTAAGGGAAATATCATTAATATTAAACTCAATGACCTTACTATCTTCTTTAGCGTAATCCTTCAGTATAGACATATACTTAACCTTTATTCTCAATACTTCATTCCCCCTTAGGAGTATCTTACCACAGTACGTTAATTAGTATACACATGTAACTACATAATAAAAAGTTTCCATTTTCTGCTAACTAGTATTAATATGTGTGAAATTTACAGTATACATAAAAACCTCAGTTAGCTTAAAGTTCACATCAGAGAATCTCTAGGGTGACTTAAATCCATAACTATAGAGTGCATCTCTCCAATCGTAAATATAGGTCCGAGCTCCAAATACTTCATTCGATACTTGAGGCATGTAGGTACCCAATAGGTAAAACTCATTTAACCTATAGAGCTAACCTGAACTCAACGCAATTAAATAAATACTTGGGGATATTACTCAAAGGATCCTACGTAATGATATGCGATAATAGGAAGGTAGTTATTACAACAAAGGGTAGGGTCTTACTTAGTAAGTTAAGAGAAGTCTTAGCATTACTTCATGAGTCGAAGAACAATCCTTCGGAAAGAGTTCGAAGAGTAATAAGCAAGTTAAAAATAGTATATGAAGTGAAGGAAAACTATGTTTTAAAGGGTAAATCGGGCTTACTTCACGTATTTGATTACTTCATAGATGATAAAGTAAAGTTAGCTATTAAGATAGGTAAGGGAGATCCAGTAGAATTTTTATCATTTATGGTATCACTCATAGACACTAATAATAGGGGTGTTTACATTGATGTTAATTATGAGTCAGCTGTTTCATTAATATCTAATTAC
>CAYPZO010000005.1:24669-27457 GCA_964415135.1 uncultured Desulfurococcales archaeon
GGGTGTTTACATTGATGTTAATTATGAGTCAGCTGTTTCATTAATATCTAATTACTTTAGTCCATGTAATTCTAATGTAATAATACTACAGGATCCCCAAGATCTACTCAGCTTCCTGTTGAGAGGAGAATATTAAGGGAAAAATTTTACGGTACATATAGTAACCCTTTCCACGCTAAATCTACTCAAGCTAAGGTTTAAAATATGGTGTATAGATTGATTCCGAGTAACGAGACAGAGAAACGGGGAGTCATAGTTAAGACCTTCAAGGTAACTCTTCCAAGAAACTATTATGATGAGTTAAATAGACTTATCGAAAAAGGTGTTTTTACAAGTTATGCAGAAGCTATTAGAAGAGCTATTGAGTTATTGATAGAGGTTTATGGGGAAAAGAATAAGATTTAGGATTCCTTGACCTTATATGAGTATACTATATCAGTGATGACGTAGAACTCATGTATTTTACCTTTGTCCATACTCACTGTTCTATGTAGTATCGGTTTTTCCGCATTTAATGCTACCTTCACGAGTTCATCAAATGAAGCTATTTCAACTACATGTTTAGCGCTCTCTAGGGCTACTGCATTTACATTAATTATTATATCCTTATATTCATCTAATATACTCTCTATAGACGGGGCTTTTTCGCTTATTTTCTTACCTCTAACGATTGTTAATAAGATAATTAACGCTATCATAGAGGCTGAGGCTATGTATGTAGCATACTTTAAGCTAATAACATCGATGTTAAATCCTCCTATGCTAATTATTTTAGCCGTAATTATATTGTCCTTGATATCCTTATTCATTGAGTATTCTTCACCTTTAAAACTAACTTTTCTACTAACACCATCAATGCCTATTGTAAATATAGGCTGAATTTCGTCAGAGAATCTCCTTCCATGTATAGTAAAGTTAACGCTTATATGTGGTATTACTAGGATATTATAAGAATGTCCACTTACTGGTAGATTTAGTTCTTTCCTAATGCTCTTCACAAGAAGGGTTACATCAGTAAAATTTATTGAAAGTGTACGTGTGAATTTATTTCCATTAAAGCTTGTTGTACCTATGCTCATGTACTTTTTGCTCCACCTGCCTTCTTCAATTACTACATCTACCGTATATACACCATTAAATCCTGAGGTTTTAGGCTTAGAGTTAAAGGTATATGTTAATGTTATATTGAGTTCTTTGAGTAATGGTGTATATATGGTTTCATTTCCTTTAATAATGGTCTTATTATATATTATGTTAGGCTTTAATAAAGCAGCATGATTATATTTAAGGCTATGCGTATAGCTTCCCTTCTTAACAGAAATTACTTCCTTCTCTGGTAAACTACTTACATACACTACTAGCGATAAACATATTAATGAAGCTATAATTATAGGAAACGCTCTCCTTATAAGTTCTTTCGCTTTTCTCTTCTTCTGTCCATTCTCTTTTACAAACCTATACGTTATCACTGATGCTAAGGATAAGGGCATAAATGATCCTATAACTAGTGCACCTAGTTCATTAAACCATGATACTGTCGCATTTATCACAGTCTTAACCCATAAACTTAACCATCCAATTTTTGGTATTACAAAGATTACCTTGCCAATTACTTGCTCAGGAACTATAGGGCTAAGATCAGGTTCCCTATTTGCATCCCCCTTAGTAATGTACAGTTGTTTTCCATCGCTATTAATGATATCTACGACTCTATGAGCAATTACGCTCTTTGTTTCAAAATCCCAATACTCTATGATGTCACCAATATTTATGTCATTAGACTTAGTGGAAATAACTAGATCTCCGACGTTAATTGTAGGTGACATACTGTTACTTGCAACAACTGCTACCTTAAATCCTATAACTCCCACTAAAAACCATGAAATAGCAATTACAGTTATTATGGGTATAAATGAGTTCATGAACCCCTTAATATCAAATTTACGTACTTTAATTGCGGGTGAGGTAACTGTAATTATTTTTAATACCACTATATATGATATTATAGTTGATATTACTCCCATGACCCCCGTTGTAAGCCAATCAAGGTTAGGTAATATTGGTGTAAAGAACGTATAATACTTAATGGTTAACATATACACTATTGAAGCTATGGGCCCATAAAGTATGATTAAGTAAGTAGCTAACATGTTCTTAGCTAATATGGGTACTAACCTTGATACAATAAATTTTATTAAATCTCCTATTCCTTCAATACTAGTAATTGTAGCTAACGGTATATTCAGTATCACTATCATTAATGATGGTATTAATAATTGTAAATAAGTTCCATATCTTTTAACATAGCCTAGCATTAGAAATCTAACTAATTCAAAGCAAATAACGCTTAAAGTAACATATATAGCATTAATAGTAATACCAAATGGTGTGAATAGAAATGGACTTAACCCAAACCCCTTAATAAAGCCTGCGAACGTATTTATAGCTATATACGTAAATCCTACCATAAGGCCTAGCATTATCATATAATTATTAATTCTTATGCGTAATATTCTTAAGAGAATAATTATCGCCGTAAACCATAAAATTGATGGCACAATGTATACGTTAATACCTCCAAGTAGCTGAGTGCTTACTAATATGTACACGAGGATAGGTAATGTTAATGCTATAATATTTAGATTATTTTTCATTATCTAACCTCACGTTAATGACTATATTAATGATTACTGATGATCTATGTCGCGGAAAAAAGGGATTTAATTTATGTGTATACATTGTACGTTTACCCCTACTTACCCTACGTAGTTATGGACCAGGTGTTGTG
>CAYPZO010000006.1:0-19908 GCA_964415135.1 uncultured Desulfurococcales archaeon
GTATAGGTAAGTTACTAAATACCACTAGAACTCCATTATCAATTCTAGTAGATCACAGCATAAACGCTACGTGGATCTATAATTATGGAGATCGAGAAATGCTTATTATAAAGATAGAGCCAAGTAGGTTCAAATTAATTGAGCTTCCATCAATGACCGTTTCCAGCAAGATAAAGCCAAAAACAATCTACATGGTCAACTCCACTAGATTTGTCATGATAGTTAAATTTAATGGCGTAAAGGTGATTAGAGTTGAAGATTAGGGCTGTATCAGTAGCATTAGCTACAATAATACTGTTATCCCTCGTAATCCCATTATCGGTGTTATGGATAACACTGAACATGAAGATAATGAACACCATTAACAACATACAAGTTGAGTTCATTAAAAACCTAAAGAGGATACTTAATGATGTAATAGTTCAGGCAGTACTAGAAAATAAATCATTAAAACTACTAGTAGGTTCAAGGAATGGAATTAAAATATCAAAAATAGTAGTCTATAATCTCACTAACAATGCTATAAAAACCATAGAACTAAACTCTACGGATTCATCTACATACAGTAAAATACTAATAGCAAGTAATTTTAGTGCAGGTAAATTAGATATAATAATAGTTGATGAAGATGGAAGGATCTATAGATATGATCCAAGATTTGATCCTCAATTAAGAAACAATCCTCACAATAATGATCCATTCCTAGACCCTAAAGACTTCATATCGAACACTAATGCTCAAGATAATAATATACTACACTTCCTTGTACTATACGATCTCATAGGGTTAAAGGTTCTAGAAACCAACTATACCATCGCTTCAACACATTTAGAGCAAGTACACATACCAAGTATAGAAGTATATGCAAGACTCTACCACTACTACACTAGCAGCATAGCATACTATCAAGGATACGTTAAAGTAGATGGAACATACGAAGTAAATACTGGCTGGACTTCAGGAAATTCAGCTTCATTTACCTATAAAAACACAATAAACTTAGTAGAATACGCTAACGTAAGAGTAGACATAACGTATACCGTGAGGTTAACATTCAAAATAGATGATAAGAGAAGACTATACGACACGGTACTATATACCATAGTGTGCGTTAAAGCATATAATAATTCCACAAAAAAAGCACTCATAGCAATTCCAAGCGACCTCGAGGCCTATGGCGACCTAGTTTTCAGTACAGGAACACTACCAGCCAAGTACACTAAACAACAAGACCCATACCAAGAAGCATATAGATTAACACAATTTAAATATATAATATCAGAGCCAGGCGAAACATGTGAGCTCTACCATAAAGCTTATGCCTCCTCAGCATACTACTATGTCTATGGAACAATAGATGTAACAGCAAAATCATGCCTAGATACAACAGGAACACAAATACTGGTAATACTCCTTGAGGAAAAATAGAAAAACAAACTTAATACCCCAGAGTTCCCGGGTATCTGAACCCCCTCATGTACAATTGTCTACAGCCAGACGCTTTATATACCTCGCCACGTAAATCCTCCCAACAGGAGGGTGAAGGTATGAGTAGACTATTATCCCTAACACTATTAACACTACTAGTATTAAACCTAATACCACCAGCAATACTCCCACTACTACAAACAATGATAGTACACGCACAAGCAGCGCAAGACGTAGTACCTGTATGGACCATAATGGCAACACCAGGAGCAATACTAGACATAACAGTAAACGCAACCTACCTAAGAACAGTAGAAGGATGGAGAGGAAGCACAATAGATGTATACCTATCAGATAACGGATATGGAGTAATAAATATAAATAAAGACATAAAGATAGCCGAGCAAGTATACATTGGAGGAGGCGGATTAATCAACATAACAATAGTGCTACCAACAAACCTGGAGCCCGGATGGTGGTATGTAAAGGTAACGGACATACCAGAAGAATATGCTCTTGACGGTATAATTTACTGGGATGTAGCAGTATCCAGGAATAGAACATTAATAGTACCAAATAGTGTAGCATTCTATAACACTACAAAGACCCCACTAAACATTAATTGGCAGAACTATGGAAACTTCACAGCACTAGCATATAAACCTGCAAGCAACTTACATAAATTAAATACAACCAACTACTTCGAGTTAATAGTGAATGTCACTGATTATACGAGTGATGTACCTGTTGATTTCAGTACTGCTACTTATACACGCGAATTCTACTTCTTAGTACCATATGAGCTCTTCGGAGAACTTGCTACCGATAAAGGATGGGCAGTACTAGTATTAAACGATGAATTCATAGATGGAGACAATTATATAAACTATGGAACTGTCCAGGTACCAACAGGACAACCAGCAGTAATGAATATTTCAGGCTCATTAATAGGTACTGCTGAATTAAATGTCACCAAGTACATTGACTTCCCAGTACTTGGTAATATACCTATTGGTGAATTCGTACCACTAGTAGTTGTTACTGAAAATAGGTATGGAGCAAATAAAGTAATATTCAGCTTCACACCAAAATATAGGACATGGATTCTACCATCAACAGAAGTATCATGGAATCCTAATGTACAAGGAAATAGTGGTAAAGTAAACCCCGGAGACGAATTAACCGTAACTGGCTATAACCTCCCATTATACGAATACAGTACTACAGATAAGGCATTTAAGTCCATAACCACGTCAGTAAACTATACTGAAATATGGCTATATGATGCTAATGCCCTAGAACTAAAGGAGAAGATAGCCTCCATACACTATGAAGCATATATAACGGGAGGTAGCCTAATAACATCAAGCCTAACAATACCCGACGCTACATATGGTGGTAGATACTTCATAGTAACCCTTAAGGTCTACGTAGATGGTGCCCTAAAAGGCTATACACTACCAGCACAAGGTGATGTAGAACAAATATGGCCATATCTAGAGATATACCTAGCTAACTCAACAGGATACTTTGTAGAACCAAGTGAACAATATCTAGGAGACCCAGATAGCCCAACATCGGCAGCAAATACCATACCACCATACGGCTATATACTCGTTAAGGGACGTGGATTCCTGCCAGAGACACTAACATTCAAAGTAATCAATAATACCGCTGATAAAGAATATCTAGGAGACTTAATATTCGTGGATGGCAAGAAGACACCAGATAGTACATACGGTAACTTTACAGCAATATTCAGAATGCCAACAACAGCAAAAGCAGATTTCACAGTATTCATTAATGCTACAGGAACAACACCAACAAACTTCGGAGAATCATATGAAAGAAATGATCCTGCAGCCACACCCGAAACAATAACCATTAAGCAAGGATCACAATATACTACGGTATTCATTAACCCAGAACCAAGCGCGGAGGAATGGAGAATTAAGCAAGTGTACGTTGATAAACTCTACCCATACCCAGCTACATGGGAGCCTGAGGAACAGAGACAAATGGTATTCGAATTCTTAGGATTCCCCGCTGATAGTATAGTTAATGTAACACTAGAAGCAGCAAAGACGTACATACTATTCACCGGTACAGTAGATGATTATGGATATCTAAAGACTGACGCTGTGCCAGTACCAGTAATACCATATAGCGATACAGGGTATGCAGTATATGTGAATAGAACAATAGGTGCTACATATCATGTAACAGACGTAAAGATTAAGCCCACAGTAGCTGCTAGAATAAGTGCTGAAGAGAGATTCAGCAAGAAGTTATATGTACCAATGACTGCTCCAGGAACAATAACAATAGAACTAAAAGGTTATGGATGGTATGGCGCAAAGGAGATAACCATTAACTGGGATGGATACAAGAACATAACCATAATTTCAGCCGAAAATGTTACAGACCTAGGTAACTTCACAGTAAAGATCGAGATACCAATTGAAGCGGGAACACACACACTAAAGCTAATACAAACAGGCTCAGTAATAACAGCTGAAATAACACTGATAATGTATACACCACCACTAAGAGGCTACATAGTCGAGGTAGATACAGGCGAACTACACTTCCCAGGAGAGGTAGTAACAGCAACAATAATATCAAAGTTCATGGGCGAGCTAACAGATCCAGACAAGACCACACTAAAGGCAGTAGTAATATACTATGATGAGGAAGGAAATGTTAAGAAGAGTGAAGACCTAACGCCATTCATAACGGCAATAGACACAGCATTAGGAACAATATGGAAAGCAACATTCACAATACCAACTGATGTAGCTGGAACAGATGCAGTAATAGTAGTTAAGGGTGAATATGAAGTAATAGCAGGACTACCACCACTAACAGATATAACAGAGAAGTCATTCACAGTAGCAGTTAAGCTTGAAGGATATCTTAAGGACATCAAGGTACTTGCTGAAGGAATTAACGGAACTGTAGCAATAGTTAAGACCGATGTAGGCGAGATTAAGGAGAACTTAGCTGCACTAACGCCAATGGTAATGAATATAGCTGGAGACATGGCTGTACTAAAGAATAATGTAACAACACTCTATACAGAATTAGAATCATTAAAGAAGCTAATATTAAGCCTCGGAGAAAACGTGACATTAAAGATTGACGAAGGCATGGCAACACTAGAAAGCGACATAATGACTCTAAGCGGTAAAGTAGACGATGTAATGACTGCACTTGAAGGTCTAAATACGACCATAACAGAGATTAAAGATGGAGTAGTAGAACTAAAGGCCTCATTAAAGGAGGTTAACGAAACATTAACTACAACAATTAAGGCTTCAATTGAAGACATCATCGAAATGTTAGGTGAACTCAAAGATGTAGCGTTAAATATCGACGAGAATGTAGCAACACTAAGGAGCGACGTATTAACAGTTAAAGCAGATACAGAAGATATACTAGCACTATTAAGTGAACTCAAGGACCTAACGCTACAAGTTAAAGACGATTTAGCAACATTAAGTAGTGATGTAGCATCAATTAAAGCCAATGTAGCTACAGTATTAGAATTATTAAGTGAGCTCAAGAACGTAACACTAGACATTAAGGGCGAGGTAGCAACAATAGAAAGCGACGTACTAACAATTAAGGCAAACGTAACAGACGTACTAGCACTACTAGGCGACATAAGAGTAGTACTAGATGATATACATCAAGAAGTAGTAACACTAACAGCATACTCAGACAAGATACTAGGAACAACAATAGAAATCTACACAACAGTATCAAACCTATGGGAGCTAACAGGAGTATTAGCAGAGAAAGCAGACACAATAATAACCAAGGTAGGTGAAGTAGAACAATTAATAATTAAGACAACTGAAGGAATAACAATGAACATAACAGCATACATACCAATACTCAAGGAGACACTAGAAGGAATAGCAAGCAAAGTAGATGAAGTAGGAGGTAAGGTTGACAAACTAGATGAATTCGTAAGAATGATGGATGAAGGACTAACAGCACACCTAGTAGGAATTGAAGACACACTAAAGACAAGATTTGACGACGTAATAAGTGAGATCAAAGGACTAAGAACAGAAGTAGATGAGCTAATAGCAGGACAAACAGATACAATAATCTCAACACTAACATCAGCAATGGATGCAAAGCTAGCAGACCTACACGGAAAGATAAAGGCAGACATAACCGATGCAGCAACAGCAATAATGGACACTGTAACAAAGGCATCAACACCAATAATTGACAGAATAGACACAACAAGAAAGGACGTACTAGATGCAATAGCTAAACTACCAGACACAATAGTAAAGCCAGTAACATCATCAATAGAATCACTAGCAGCATCACTAGGAGACTCACTAAAGAGCATAACAGACAGCCTCAAGACAGTACAAGACACCGTTAAGAGCACAGCAGATGCATTATCATCAACAATAGTAGAGAGCAAAGACGTAACAGTATCAACAATAACAATGTACAGCATAGCAGTAGCAATACTAGTAATCATAGCAATAGGAGTAACAGCCTACGGAATGTTCATAGCAAGAAGACCCTAAAAGTAAAACAAGATCTTTCCTAAACCAAATATATTTTTTAGATTCTCCCCATAAATTATAACCTACTTCTACCAACATATCACGTGGGCATAGAATTGGATATAGTAATAGCATTGAATACCTCAAGAACAATGCTTAAACCAATAAGAGATAGGAGAGGAATAGACATAGTAATAGAGCATACACAAACACTGCTGAATGAATTAAGTAAATTAAATTCAAGAGTAGGACTAATAGTATTTAGTAAAAATGCATATCCATTAATCGACTTAACCAATAATATTGAAAAAGTAAAAGAGCTATTAAGGTATTTAAGGATATTTGGCCCTTATCCCGACATAATTAATGCTATAAGGGAATCCATATACATGTTCCTTAACTATTGGGATGAATATTCAAGTAAATACATAATAATAGTGCCAGAGATTGAATCTTATAGAGTAAGAGAGCTTGAATACGTAATAAACTTAGCATTAACATATAATATTAAGATCATAAACTTAGTATTATTGACAACTAGCCATAAGGCATTAAGTAAGTTGATGAACTTACAAAATAGGGGAATAATCATAGTACAAGGAGTTAAGGAACTATTAAAGGTATTGACAAAAGCCTATACTTAAACTCTTCAAATAATTCTTTATCTATATCTCCATTACTTAACATTAAATATAGAATGCTAACGCTACTACAAGACTTTACCCCTATAGCTTTACACAATCTTCTAATTCTCATATCATCTGATACAAGTACAAGGCCATTATTTAATGCACATGCGATTGACTCTAAATCAGAAGTTGTTAGTAATATTTCACTTTTCCTTCTATATTGTGAAGGTATTTTACTACTAATAATTTTGAGTGATTTAATTGGTTTTGATCCATAAATTAATCTTCTTAGCTCAAATCTCCTTAGATCGTATATTAGACTGCTTGGAATATATATCTTGAAGCTACTTAGTAATTTATCTATTAGTCCTGTAGAATAGAGTGTATAGAGACTTGAAATATCCAATATTATGTCTTTATTATCTTTTAGTATCTCTATACCATTATCTACGTCTTTTTTATTATCAGATCCTAGTTCTGGAAAATAACCTTTCTCCAGAATATACGTTATCATATTTTCAAAGCTTTCACGTGCTACATATGCTGCATAGTTAAGACTTGATTTCCCGTTAATGTATATTTTCAGCGCTAGGTCCTTTAGATCTAGTTTTTCAATAAATCTACGTACTGCATCTCTTACAGCTTCAGCTATACTCGGATAAATACCTGCTTCAACAAGGTGCCTTAATACTTCCTCTAACCATCCCGATATGTCTACACTTACTGGCAAGAATTTATTCCTCCTAAGTTCAAAACCTTATAACTTCCCCTACTTAAACCTTAAACTCGAGTAGGGGATTAAGTGATATTATGCCTTCCATAGACATGGTAATAGTGGTTGATACCTCATATAGTACTAGTGAAAACTTGCCTGGATTTGGTAGGAAAATAGATGCTATTAGAGATGCTGTATTAGTTACTGCTAGGAGATTTCTTGAAGTAGGTAATAATAGGTTGGGATTAGTCGTATTTTATGGTAGAGCTTACCCCATATTGCCATTGGTAAATGACTTGGAGAAAGCTCTTGAGGTTATTAAGGGTATTAGAGTTTTAGGTGAAGCTTCTGCTCCAGGTGATGGGTTAATAGAAGCTGTTAAGCTTCTTAGAAGAGCTAGACTTACTGCTAAGAAGAAGGTCTTAATAATAACTGATGGAGGATTTAATGAGGGGATACCGCTAGACTTAGCAGCCATATATGCTAAGAACATGAGCGTAGTAGTTAACGTAGTTACATTGGGTGTTATCGATGTAAATGATGAAGAAGTGATAAAGAAGACTATAGCGTTAACAAATGGTATATGGTTACATGCAAATACAAAACAAGAACTCTTATCACATGCAATTAAGGCGTCTATAGATTAATGACCTTTTATTCAGGTATAATTAATGTACCTATATCAGCATCTTCTAGAACTACCTTTAGTATGTTTTCAGGATTACCACCATAGACAACCCTCATGTATATTTTACTTCTCTTCATAATATTCATAGCTAGTGGATCAATTACCTCGTAGCCTCCTGCTTTAAAACTACTAGATGCACTCAATATTTCTTCCAATTCAGTTAATGTTATTTTCTTAAACATCTTAGCATCACTATGCTTTCTAGGATCCTTATCATATACTCCCTCAACTCGTGTGGCATTAATTATTAGATTACAACCTATAGATTCGGCAACTAATGCAGCAACGGCCGTAGTTGATTGCCCTGGCTGAAAACCACCACAAATAACCACAAGATCGCTAGAATACCATATATTTAGAAATTCATTTAAATCTCTAGGAATTCTTGGATAAGCATATCTTTGTAGAATTGATGCTAAGAGTAATGCATTTAATCTAGATGCCTCTATACCAAGAATATCAAGATGGGATTCAGGTACATTGAATAAGCGAGCTGCATTAATGTAATTTCTAGCTACACTTCCTCCGCCAACAACTATTACTGGTCTAATACCTTCAGTAACGAGCTTCTTGATTACCTCTGTATAACCTTTAATTATTTTAGGTTCTTCTATTGATATCCATTTACCTGAAAGTTTTAGCACTACTTCCTTCTTCACTTAATACCCTCATATACTAAGATATAGGCTTATTTTAAGTTTTCATCAAGTAAAAGAGCATTAATACGTCCATGCTATGAATGAATATATTTATAGTTCAGCTAAACATTAAACCAGTTTGGTGTCTATTTGAGGAGGATATCAAGAAAAATAAACGAAATGCCATTATCGCCCCATAGAGTTTTAGTATCGATAGCTGAAAAGCTAAGAAGAGAAGGTAAAACAACGTTTAACTTCTCAGCAGGACAACCCGGGCTACCACCAGCAAAACAAGTATTAGAACAATTAGCAAACGAGCTACTCAAGAACTCCTTCCAATATTCAAGATATATTGAAACACGAGGGCTATACGAGTTAAGAGAAGCTATATCAGAAGATCTTAAGCAAAATGAGGGAGTAGATGTACCTCCAGATAATATATTAATAACGACTGGTGCGTCCGAAGCCCTATACCTAGTATTGTCAACTATAACTGAACCTGGAGATGAAATACTATTACTAGATCCATGCTATAGTGTTTATTGGAATTTAGTAAGGTATCTAGGTTTAAAGATAAAGACATGTCCACAAACAACAGATAACGGCTTTCAACCAAGTGAGGAGTGCATTAAGAACTCGATAACGGAGAAAACCGCAGCAATATTATTTGCTAGTCCAGATAATCCAACAAGTAGAATTATTGATAAAGATATAGCTAATTTGATAATGGAGGAGGCATATTCAAAAAAGGTTTGGGTAGTATATGATGAAGCCTACAAGAACATAATATATGAGGGAAGCCATGTACAGTTAAATAAGCATCCATTATCTCAAGAAGTATTGATAAGCGTAAATTCATTTTCTAAAGACCTAGCAATGCCTGGATTTAGAATAGGTTATGTTTATGGACCGAAAGAAGTTATAGATAATGCAGTAAAGATAAAAGGATTTACATCAATATGCACTCCAAATATATCACAGAGACTAGCTCTACTTTATCTTAAATCGGATATAAGGAAGGAATACTTAAGCTATGCACTTAATGTGTATAGGAAGCGTAGAGACGCCATGTATGATGCCCTGGTAAAGTATCTTCCAGAAGCAAGAATAGTTAAACCAAGGGCGAGCATGTACTTCTTCCCAGATCTCTCTAACTACCTAGAGCGAATAGGAATGGACGATATAGAATTCTCATTTAAGTTAGCTGAAGAAAAACATGTAGTAGTATTGCCAGGTTCGATATTCGGGTCTCAAGGAAGAAGACATCTTAGAATTACTTTCGTAAGTGAACCAGAAGAAAAAATAGTTGAAGGCATCAAGAGAATTTCAGAATTCATAGAAACCTTAGAGAAAAGACAAACCTAGATACAGTACCTTTAATTTCTAGCTCTAACACTAGAATACAGTGCTAGGGTGTAAAATATGGCTAAATATAAGGTCATAATAGATAGGGATGCCTGTATAGCATGTGGTGTTTGTGCATCTCTATGTCCTGATGTATTTGAGTTAAGCTCTGAGGATGGTAAATCACAAATAGTTGAATCGCTTCGTGAAGCGGGAAATATAGGTGTAGGTATTATAGATGAGAACTTAAAGGAATGTGTAAGTAATGCTGCAGATTCATGCCCCGTAGGTGCTATTAAGATAGAAGAGGTCAAGTAAATTAACTAGGATTTTATTTTTCTACTCCTACACCTTTTTAAGTAACTACATCTATCATATAGAGCTTTAACCATACATGCAATACCTCTATGAGTACTAGTAACGGGGATTTTCATTTTCCTAAGATACTGGATGGCTTCCTCTATGTTAAATCCAGCAAGGTAGAATACTATAGGCTTAATTCTACCAGAATAATCCCATTCTCTAACTACTTCTCTACATATTTCACATGCATTTATAAAGGGAGGAGGATTAACTACTACGATAATTACTCCAATTCTTTCGTCTGATAGCAGTAGTTTAGTTACTTTAGTGTATGTTTCAGCGGTTGCTTCAGCTAACATATCAATAGGGTTACTTAGTGAAGCGTGGGGTGGAAGGTGTTCTTTGAGCTTATACCTAATGTCACTTGGTAGCTCTGGAACACGAATACCCAACATCTCTAGGTGGTCTGCAATAACAACTCCATGACCACCACTATTGGTTACTATTACTGGGATAGAAGTAGTAAGGTCTATGTTTATGGGTAAGAGTAGTACATGTGCTGTATCAAGCATTAAATCGATATCGTTCACAATGAAGGCACCTGCTTGTTTAAACGCAGCTTCGTATAATCTATATGTTCCTGCAAGACTACCTGTATGAGAAGCTACTGCTCTAGCACCTGCCTCCATAACCCCTGCTTTATGGATTACAACGGGTTTCTCCATGGTAACCTCCTTTAATGTATTAAGTATTCTTCTACCCATACCTATCCTCAATCCCTCGACATAATATATGATGACCTTTGTCTCTTCATGAATAAGTAGTAGTCTCAGTAAGAGCTCCTCATCCAGGTCAACCCTATTACCATAACTAATAAAGGCGCTAACCCCTAATCCTCTTCTCTCAAGTTCAGCAGCTAAGGCAGTAATATACGCACCACTCTGACCAATAACAGCAATATTTCCAGGAGACATTAGCTCTTCAAAACTAGCATGAAAACCAATACTAGGTACAACGACACCAGCACAGTTAGGACCAATAATTCTAACATCATACTTCCTAGCCCTATTCAATAATTCTAGTTCAAGATCCTTTCTACCAGCTTCAGAAAAACCTGCTGATAGAACTATAGCAATTCTAACACCACGCTTACCGCATTCCTCAATAACCTTAGGTACGATAGGTGCTGGTACCGCAACAATTACAACATCAAGGGGGTCAGGAACCTCAAGAACACTACTGTATGCTCTTAATCCAAGAATTTCAGAGTACTTAGGATTAACAGGATAAATTTTACCCTTAAACTCCGCCTTAACTAAATTCTCAACTACAATTCTACCGATTTTCCCCTCTTTAGGAGTAGCACCAATAACTGCAACTCCTCTAGGCTTAAACAGAGAACTATAAAGCTCTAGTAAACTTTCTTTACTCAACATATTAATCAACCTAGCCGGCGTTAATACCATAGTAAACTACAATAACTACAAAATATAAACATAGTGAATAGCACATTAAGTAGTTATGTCGATTACTCTTTTAAGCCATGAACCTCTTAGAACCCACGCTAACGAAATAACCCCAGCTACAATATTACTTATGCTCATAGCTATCCATATACCTAAGGATCCCAGGTTCAACATAAATGCTAGCAAGATACTTAATAGTATCCTTAAACCCCATAACCTTATGATCGATATAATGGCGAATATCTTGGTATGACCAGAGCCATTAGCAATAGCACCCGATACAAAGAATAATCCAAAGAAAGGTATGGAAAATGTAAACACCTGTATCAATAATGAGCCCTCATTAAGTACACTCACGTCATCGATGAATACTGATATTATAGAGTATCTAAATAGGAAGATAATTATTGAACCTATCACCAATATACTTACAATCAACACTAAAGCTCTCCAAGCAATATTTCTTGTTCTCTCATATTGTTCAGCACCAATGTTTTGACCAATCATTGTAACTAAAGCTCTATTAATACCCCAAGTAAATGCTTGCATTACATCTATAATTCTAATAGCAATTCCATAAGCTGCTACAACTGTTGAACCGAACCTAGATACTATAGACGTCATGATAGTAAAACCAAGAGCATTAGATGACTGCTGAATAGCTAATGGTGTACCAATTGAGAAAATCTTCCTTAACCACCACCTACTAACCTTAAGATACTCTAAATGTATCCTAATACCTCTAAATCCCTTAAGTAATAGATATGTTCCGACAATAGATATTATAGATCTAGAGATTATGGTTGCTAGTGCGGCTCCAATAACACCCATTTTTGGAAAACCTGCTAAGCCAAAAATCATGAAGGGATCCAAGATAGTATTGACTGTAGCAGATGTAATATTAAGTATTGTTGGAGTACGCGTATCACCAATAGCATTAGCAATAGCATTAAATGCAAAACCCACGAACACAAACGGTATACCCATAAATATTACACTAACATACTTAACAGCAAGAGGATAAATATCAGGAGGAACTCTCATTGCTGATAAAATATGGGGTGCCGATACATACCCTATAGTACTCATCATCAATGCTATAATGAGAGAAAAGAATAGAAGATGTCCTGCACAAATCTCAGCCATTCTCTTATCTCCAGCTCCAAAGTACTGGGAAATTAATGCAATACCAGCTGCAGTATAACCCATACCAATAGAGTAAAACAGCATTATCATTGGCCAACAAACAGTAGGAGCCCCAAAAGCCTCCTTACCAAGCTTGCCAAGCCAAAAAGCGTCGATTAAATTATAAGAAATATTAACAATGTTAGCTACAATTAAAGGCCACGCCAACCAAAGCAAAGTCCTTATTATGGGTCCATGAAGTATCTGTTCCCTAAATGCTTCCGCGCTCGCCTTTACTTGCACAGCACTTACCCTTCTCCTTAATACATTTCACAGGAATATATTCTTTAAAAACATATCTCTAAAGAATAGCTTAAGTACCTTAAAGTACACTAATACAGGTATAGTAAGGTGGAGTATTTGAAACAAGAAGAAAAGCTAAGTCCATGCAGAATAGCACTACTTAAGGGAATAATACTAGCATCGGCCATAGAAAGTGAAGAAATATATGGATATGAAGTATATAAGAAGATACTGAAACTAACTGAAGGCAAATGGAAACCATCTCTAGGAACAATCTATAGAATACTCAATGAACTATCAGAACAAGGACTTCTAAGCCGCATCGAGGAAACAAAGAGGCAAAGACCAATCATATACTACAAAATTACAGATAAGGGAATAAAGGAATTCCTCAACATAGCTAGAGCATACCTCGAAAGAATATCATTAGGCTTAACAATAGTACTAGACAGCTTAAAGAAAATAAAAGAACAAAAAGGAAAACTCGATCCAGAAACAGAAAACAAACTTAAGAAAATACACAAAAAGATAAGTGAAGTAATACATTAAAGCTAAGAATTTTATGGAGCCGCCGCCGGGATTCGAACCCGGGACCTCCACCTTTCTGACCTAACAGCTACCAGGGTGGCGCCTTTTGCCCCTCATACTTGTTTCGGGGTTCCACCCGCTGAGCTACGGCGGCACACTCAGGCTTATGATATATTAGGTGAAAATATATGTTTTTATTCTAATTGTTTAAAGCATTCTAGAGCCTTAATACATCACTTTATTAAGGTCTATGGTACATTATGGTTGAAGAGTTATGCGCATACATGCCTGGCTTGCAGGTTTATGGGATGGTGATGGAACACGATACTTGATTAGGAGAAGGCATCGTAATCAAGTAGATTATTTTGTTGAAATCTCAACTACAAGTTTTCTGGAGATAAGAAAATAATTGAAGCTTTTAAGGATGTATTTGGTTCTTTACCTCATAGTATTAAGACTCGTCTTAAAAAGGGACGTAAACACTACATGTTTAAAGTTACAATGGACAGCAGAAGAAGAGTATTTGAATGATTTGTCAATGAAAATCTAGATACTTTTGCAGTAAAATATCCATTGGAGTATCTTTCAGGGCTATTCTGGCTGAAGGAAGTTTTTTATTACTCAAGGCGAGAGAATGTAGAGGAATATCAACACCAGTTATAGAAATTAGTTTAAAACCTGATGAATGCAAGAAGAATGTAGCATTATTTCATAAAAATACTTGTGCTAGATTAACCCAGGCAATTAATACCCTTAAAGATAGATATCCTGCATTAAAGTATACTGTCATAGTAAGTAGAAGAGGACGTGATAAAGAAAAGAAGACGTATATAATGAAGAGCAGTTCTGTAGTTGAATCAATATTGTGCATAAATCCCTCTAATTGGAAAATATTTAGATGGCTGTACGTAAAAGGCAAGATAAGTTTACTAGAATACATTATTGCTTATTCCTTAGATTACTCTACCCTCAATAGATTATTAGGACATGCTATTTCATGAAAAGCATATTCTCTCTCATACTTCGATATATGGTTCTACGAAAAATTACTAAGTATGGTTAATATTGATGAAATTAAGATTTTAAGCAGTACCAGTATTGAAAAAGCACTTACATTCTTTAATGAAATGAAGATTAAGGGTTATACTGATATACTCAAATACGCGCAAAAAGCATCATTAATGTTAGAGAGAACTCCAAGGGAAGAGTTTAAGAGGCTTATTTTGGATATTCTGCAAAACGTCTATGGTAATACCGCTAAGCTACTATTAAAGCTTCTTAAAACAGAATATAAATCTATACTGTAAAGATCTTCAAATCTATAATAAGAGGAAAATAATTGGCGGTGGCGTACGGACCCTGCTACCTAGGCTTACGGATAGTACCGGCACCCCCTACACCTGACCTCATCCCCGGTGACCCGTGAACGCCCTACGTCCGGGGTTAGGTTGCTCCCTTCCGGGCCTAGCCTGGTTCCCCCGGTAAGGACGGTACCAGCCCGCCCTCCGGCGGGTGGTCCGTCGCCGTGGGCTCCACGGGGCGGGGTTCATCGTAGGTGTAGGGACCGTATACTATCCGTAAGCCCGGTAGCAGGTTACTGGCCCCCGCATTACGCCCATTTTCGGGTTACGAGGGAGGGCGAGCCCCTCGGCCCTACCCGTGCGCCACCGCCAGTATAATTATACCTGCTTTAGAGGTTCATAAACGTAATGGTAGTTACCTTAGGTACATGATTAGGCTATGAACTATGATTATTATGAAAAGAATTAGCGTTACTCCTTGAACAATATATGACTTCATTTTATTGCCTTTAAATAATACTTCATGTACTATCCTTCCTCCATCAGTTATAAATAATGGTGCTGAGTTAACTGTAGCTAACCCTAAATTTATGATGAATAGCCACCTAATTATCTCAACTAAATGAATGAACCAGTCTATGGGTATTATGCTTAAAGCCATATTAGGTGATCTAGGGTAAAGTAGTACACCTAAGTAGCTTACATTATATGGCTTATGTATAAGGATGCTCGTATAGGCTAGTGTACTGTAGTCAAATAATGTAATATTGAGTGTAACTGTTGAATGCTTGTATAGATTTAATATGTTAACGAAGTCCTCTAAGCTATTTACCTTAGTACCATTAACTGATATTATGGATGACGGTACTGGTACTTTTACATTATTCAAATAAACAGCAGTATATTGTCCATTAATTACGCTTAGCGTTGACGTTATTAAGGGTTGGGGGCTTGTTACCAAGTATATTAATAGTAATGCTATTAAGGCTATAATCACATTAGCTGCTGATCCTGCGGCTAAGATGTATAGCTTCTTTCTTCTACTACTTTTTTCATAAGCCTCCTTATCAGGTTCCACAAACGCTCCAGGGAATATGAATAATAATAGTAGCCCAGTACTACGTAACGGTACTTTTTCAGCTAAAGCAACTACTCCATGACTAAACTCGTGGACAATTAACGCTACTACAATGGCTATTAGCGAGTAGAATATGTTAACTCCTTTAACAGTAAGTCCTGGAACATAGGGTACAACGGTTACCGTACCGTGCTTCTCAATAATCCCCATAATTCCGATAAATACTATGTAGTAGAATAGGAGAATGCAGAGAATTGAAGCCAATACTGAGTACACTTCATAGTATTTAATTATGGATTTTCTAGCTAATTTATTGAGGAATGAAAGTTCTGACCTAAACTTCCATATAAGAGTAAACGGTGCTATTTCAATACCACGCTTATTAAATTTATCTCTAAACCTAATGTATAGAATGTATATTAGACTCCATGTAATCATAATTATCAATATTACGTGAGCAATAGACCACGTATAGCTCATCCTTAGTCCCCTTACTCTATGCACTTCTAAAAACGTGTAAAGTATTTTATCTTTATTTGTATCAATTATAACTAAGGTCATAGTAAGTGCACGGGTAAAAGGTGTAAGAATAGTTGACTAGATGGAAGGTAAAAAAGAGTCCCGAGTACGTTGAAGTATATTATAATGAAGAGCAATGGGAGTTATTGAGAAAGAAACGCGAGAAAGCAAAGAAGGTTATGGAGATATTAAAGTCTAGAGGCATATATTCAATAGTTCATGGTAGTATTGCTAGAGGAGATGTAACTCCATCAAGTGATATCGATATATTTATACCATTTACGGTGCCATCATATATAGTTGAACTTGCATTAGAGGAAGCAGGTTTTAGGCCCTATAGGAGATATTTAGTTCAAGCAACTCCTTCAAGTACTCCTAAAGCATACATTATACTTGATGAAGAAGAGGAATTAATAGTGTCATTTCCTCTTGCAAGATTATCTAAGACAGAATACGAATTCTATAAGTTTGGTGGATTAGTGACGTTAGAAGATATATATAATGATGTGAGGATGCCAGGTGTTGATAAGAGGCTGGTATTAATAGAGCCAACAGATTTTGGTCATGTAGAGTCACCTGTAATAGGTAGAGAGGGGATGATAGCACGAAAACTAGGTATATCCGTCGAAACAGTTCTCGAAAGGGTAAGAGTTTTAACTAGAAGAGATGAAGTTGGAAGAACAGGAGTATTTTTAGAATGTGAACTAGCCCCTCATGAAGTATTTGAAAGCATATTAAGTAGACTGTCAAGAGAAAACCAGTACTTGAGGAGAGTACTTAGGGAGAGAGGCTAAATGAGACCTCTAATTGGAAGTGACGTGTTTGGATATGTGGTAGGGAGTCCCCCTAAAGGCTGTAAGCTATGTTACATGGGATCTAAAGTAGTTATATTCATTACTGGGCTATGTTATGATAATTGCTATTATTGTCCTATAAGCTTAGAGAAGAGAAGAAAAGATGTAATTTACGTTAATGAAGAAAAAGTAGATAACTTGATGGACATAATAGTTGAGTCGCATAGAATATCGGCTAAAGGTGCAGGAATTACTGGTGGAGACCCAATAGTAGTATTTAACAGAACCATAAGCGTAATAGAATTGCTAAAATCATATTTTGGAAGTAAATTCCATATACACCTCTATACTACAGGTAAGCTCCTAACCAGAGAGTGGGCAAAAACATTGGAGAGAAGAGGACTAGATGAACTAAGAATACATATTATAGAAGACAGATTGTTGAAAAAGACCATAGAGTTTTCAAGAGAGCTTAATATTGATGTTGGCGTTGAAATACCAGTTATACCTAATGAGGTAGAGAGAATTAAATGGATAATAAAGGAATTAGATAAGAATAATGTGAGCTTCATAAATTTAAATGAACTAGAAGTATCCATTACAAATATAGCTAAGTTAAGAGCAAGAGGATTCAAGCCTTCAGAAAAGAGATTTATGGCAGTAGAAGGTAGTCATGAAGCTGCATTAGAAATAATTAAATGGGCTCAAGAGAATACCAGAAACATTAATGTACATTATTGTCCCGTAGCATATAAGGACAAATATCAATTAAGGCTAAGAATTCTTAGAAAAGCTATTGCACTATCTAGGCAATACGAAGAAGTTACAAATGATGGAACACTACTATATGCTCTATTGGGAATGGAGAATATTCCTATAAATGACTGTTTACTTCATAAAGCTAACGGATACTATAAAACACATATATTAATTGCAGAAGAACTATTGAGCAGGAGGCTCATTAGAAAATATGAAGTTATTGAGGAGTACCCAACTATGAGTAGAAGAATATTGCGTAAAGAAATAATAACCAGACGATGATCACCGATGGAGGTCATGTTAAGACGAGCTCAACAGAAGGATTTAAGGAAAATCCACCAAATTGAGAAATTGTCGTTTAAGTATCCATATTCACTTAACTATATTAGACTCTTACTCATACTATCCCCTGAATTATTCTATGTAGCTGAAGTAGATAATGAAATCGTAGGCTATATAGTTGGCTTAATTGAGTATGAGAATATTGGTCATATAGTTTCAATAGCAGTACATCCAAAATGGAGAAGAAGGGGCATAGGTTCTAAATTGTTAATGAAGATTGAAGAGGAATTTAAGAAAAGGAACATAAAGGTATTTGTTCTTGAAGTAGAGGTAAATAATAAGCCAGCAATATCGTTATATGAAAAACACGGATATAGGATAATTGATGTAATTAAGAGATATTACCCTGGAGGAGAAGACGCCTATTTAATGGTTAAGGAAGATGACTAAGAACGTGCTTCTTAGTGAGAAGTAGAAATACACTTAACAGTTTCTTTTAAAATAGTTTATATTTAGGATAGGTGGAAATGACTAAAATAACATTTTACCTACTGGACATCACCTACGAGATTGTTAGGAGAGAACCTCACATAATAATGTGGGGCATTGATGATCAAGGTAGAAGGATACTTATTAGAGATAAAAGCTTTAGACCGTACTTCTACGCCATAGTGAAGGAAGACACAAATATTCCGTTAGTTATAGCTAAGATTAAGAGACTTTCAAAGCCTAGATCACCAATAATTAATGTTGAAGTTGTTGATAAGAAGTGCTTTGGCAAGCCAGTTAAAGCATTGAAAATAACAACCGTTATTCCTGAAATGGTTAGAGAGTATAGAGAAGAAGTAAGGACAATGCCCGAAGTTCTTGAGGTAGTGGAGGCTGATATCAGATTTAGTATGAGGTACTTAATAGATAATGATGTTAAGCCTTGTGGATGGCATGAAGTTGAAGTAGAAGAAATACCAAAGACCCCTGGCTATAGAGTTGATGCAGAGTATGTTGCGAAAAGCCCGCCTAAACCATTACATAAGGAGCGCATACCACCTAAATTAAGAATATTAGCATTTGATATAGAAGTTTATAGTAAGCAAGGTTCACCTAGACCTGAAAGAGACCCAGTAATAATAATCTCTACTTATAATGATAAAGGAGAACTCAAACTATTTACTGCTGAAGGCCATAACGATAAAAAGGCTATTGCTGAGTTCATAGAATATGTAAGAAAATACGACCCAGACATTATAGTTGGCTATAATAGTAATAGATTTGATTGGCCGTATCTCTTGAATAGATGTAAATACTTAGGCCTAAGACTTGATGTAGGTAGGAGAAGTAGGGGAGAACCAGCGACAAGTGTTTATGGACACATATCAATACCTGGTAGACTAAATGTAGATTTATATGATTTTGTTGAGGAAATACCTGAAATTAAGGTAAAGACACTAGAAAATGTAGCTGATTACCTAG
>CAYPZO010000006.1:20008-25361 GCA_964415135.1 uncultured Desulfurococcales archaeon
GAGGAAATACCTGAAATTAAGGTAAAGACACTAGAAAATGTAGCTGATTACCTAGGCGTTATGAGGAAAAGTGAAAGAGTCTTAATTGAATGGTATGAAATACCAGAATATTGGGATGATAAGGAGAAGAGAAAGATATTATTAAAGTATGCTGAAGACGACGTAAAATCAACTTATGGATTAGCTGAGAAATTCCTACCCTTCGGGATACAGCTTTCATATACAACGGGTTTACCATTAGATCAAGTAGCAACAGCTAGTGTAGGTTTTAGACTTGAATGGTACCTAATGAGAGAAGCATACAAGTACGGAGAGCTAGTGCCAAATAGAATTGAAAGACCCTATGAGCCGTATAGGGGAGCTATAGTATTAGAACCCCAAAGAGGGGTACATAAAGATATGGCTGTACTAGACTTTAGCTCAATGTATCCTAATATAATGATAAAGTATAATGTAGGTCCAGACACTCTTGTAAAAGGGGAATGCTCTCCCGAGGAATGCTGGATAGCACCCGAAGTACACCATAAGTTTAGAAAAGAGCCTTCAGGATTCTTTAAGAAAGTACTTAAGACGCTATTAACGCTACGTAAACGCATTAGAGAGGAAATGAAGAAATATCCACCAACAAGCTATGAGTACAGAGTATTAGATGAAAGACAAAGAGCATTAAAAATACTAGCTAACGCCACATACGGTTATATGGGATGGGTTGGTGCAAGATGGTATTGTAGAGAAGGCGCTGAAGCAGTAACAGCTTGGGGTAGACAAACCATTAGGAAAGCAATAGAATTAGCGAGAAGCTTAGGCTTAAAGGTAATATATGGTGATACAGACTCACTATTCGTAACGTACGATCCAGAAAAGATAATGAAATTCATAGAACTAGTTGATAAAGAACTTGGATTCGAAATCAAAGTAGATAAGGTATACAAGAGAGTATTCTTTAGCGAAGCTAAGAAAAGATATGCAGGATTACTAGAAGATGGTAGAATTGACATAGTAGGATTTGAAGCTATTAGAGGAGATTGGGCTGAAATAGCTAAGGAAGTTCAGGAAAGAGTTATTGAAATAATATTAAAGAAAGGTGATGTAAGTAAGGCTATTGAATATGTTAAGAAAGTTGTTAGTGATTTAAGAGCAGGGAAAATACCATTACAAAAACTAGTAATATGGAAAACTCTCTCCAAGAAAATTGAAGAATACGAGACTGAAGCTGCACATGTAGTAGCCGCTAAGAGGCTCATCAAACATGGATATAGTGTTAGTAGTGGAGATAAAATAGGCTATGTTATAGTTAAAGGAGCAGGTAAATTATCAAGTAGAGCTTACCCGTATTTCCTTGTAAGCGAGAAAGATATTGACCCTAACTACTATATTGATCACCAAGTTATACCTGCAGCTCTAAGAGTTCTAGGCTACTTTGGAGTTACAGAAAAGCAGTTAAAGGTAGCAGCAATGGGTCAAAGAACGCTATTTGACTTCTTTGCTAAAAAAGCTAAATAAGTATTTTTATGTTATATCACTTAATGTTAATAATTCTACATTGAATGGTCTCTTAACTATATTCCCTACTCTAGCTCCTATTATTATCTTTACCCCCTTCTCTTCAGCTATATCTATGAGCCTCTGCGTTATAACTCCATCAAATATTATTGAATATATCTTGTTAGGCTCCATATTAGTTAATGTTGTATAGAGATCTCTAACAGGTACTTTACTTATTACCTTCCAGTTTCTATCATAAAGTATAGCCTCAAGTGTCCCACTAAGCTTCTTAGCCTCATTGACAACCTCTTCGGGTAGTGATACTACTGTTTCAACTTTTTCGACAACAGGTGGAGTAGGCTTGGTCTCCTCTACTGTAGGTGGTTTAGGCTTCTCTATTAGGACCTTGTATTGTTCAACTGGTATCATGTTCTTTAAAGCTTTTGCTATTTCCTTCCCCGTTAATTCCTCAACTTCTTTTCCGGGTGGTGCTCGAGCTATGTAGTCGAGTTTAACTGTTCTTAGTAGCTCCTTTAACACTAATTCTCCTCCATGATCTCCATCTACGAACGCTATGCACTTCTTATTCTTACATAACTCTATAATTGTTTTAGGTATCTTCTCCTTAGCTCCTTCAATGGCTATAACGTTTCTATGACCGTATCTAAGCATGTTTATTACGTCAGCTCTTCCTTCAACTATTATGATCGTATCTACTTTGTCTATATCAGGTCCTGCAGGTAGTTTTTCAGGTCCATATTCTGCTACTTCAGGTATCTTAATTGCTTCTTCTAATTCATATAGGACTTCCTTTAGGTCAGGTGTTTTCTCTAAGGACCATTTCCTTAGGATGTCTTTTGCTCTCTCAACAATTCTCCTTATTTTCTCTACTCTCATATCCTTAATTTCAACTGTTCTAATCTTTGCAGGATAAGGTCCTACTCTCTCAACAGATTCTATCATTGCTGCTATTAATGCTGTTTCAACTCTATCTAGGTTTGATGGAATTGATAGTTCTCCTATTGTTCTACTACCTTGTGTTTTTAAGTCTACGTATATTCTTCCTATACGCCCCTTATCTTGAAGTTCCTTTAAATCGAATTGAGGGCCAAAGAGTCCTTCTGTTTGTCCAAATATTGCTCCTATTACATCTGATTTCTCAACTATTCCTTCGACTTCTATTCTAGCCTTGACTAGGTACTTCATTTTTGTCACCTATTATTACTTTCTTTATCGATGTTACATGTTCTATTTAGTGTTTACCTAGTGATTGTGATTGATTTTAGTTTTTCGAGTAGGTGTTTTGCTTCTCTGTTTTCTTCGAAGTGTCTTCTTATAGGTTCTAGTAGTTTAATTAATGCTTCTGCAGTAGCGTTTTTAAGGTCTAATGGATGTAGCTTTCCTTCAACATATAGCTTTTCTAGTTCATCATAGCTGTATACATCTATTGGTCCACCATACTTAGAGGGCCTATCAATGTGTAGGACAAAGCCCTCTTCTCTAAATAGTAGGTACTTGTTTATCTCCATTATTGGATTGTATTTTATCTGTCTTGGAGGACAGAATGCATTTCTTATTTTCCTCCTTATATCATCGGGAGGATCGTGAACTAATATTACTGATCCTGGTTTTGACTTACTCATCTTATATTCAATAGCGTGTTCTTCTTCAGATACCTTTGTTACATCCATTCTCTTAACTCCTTGGAGGCCAGTTAATAGTGGTGTATGTATCGCTATTACTTTCTTCCTACCAAGTTTTTCAGCAACATCACGTGCAAGCATATGAGCTTTTCTTTGATCTGTTCCTCCCAGAGCTATGTCCACGTCTAAGTAGTAAATGTCTGCTACCTGCATTAATGGGTAAATTAGTTTAGAGAAATCTGTTTCAGCTTCTTCAGCTTTTCTACCCATGATTGTTAGTGCTCTTCTTATTCTAGCTAGAGTACTACTCTTAGCTATCTTTAATACGTATGCCCAATAATCCTTATCTGATACAAGTTCTTCAGCATCAACGTAGTTGACTTTGTTTTCATCTAGCCCTAAGGCTTTTAATACATGTCTAACGTAGAGTGCATCATTTTTAATATTCTCCATAACTCCTCCAAGCTTATCATTAATCCATGCATGCCATGTTGCTTCAAGGATAGTCATTTTTACCCCTGCTTCAACGAGGTCCTTAACCTTAAACGCCCATATAAGCCAGCCTATGTGGAAGAACCCACTAGGTTCATAACCTATATATCCTGTAACCTTACCGCTAGTCTCAAATAACTTTCGAAGCTCATCAATAGTAACTACTTCAACAGCACCTCTACTGGCTAATTTAATCCTTTTATCTACGTCCATTTCCTTCATCCCATGCCTAAAGCATGACATACATGGAGAGTATTCTGGTGTATGTGGAGTATCTACACAGAATTATTAAAAAATAAATGAAGCTGGGCTAGACCGTTGTCCCCTACCGCTAACACCCATACTCATTGAACCCCCTACTAATGTATCGGGGGTCTCATACGGGCTCTTTTCGGTAGGAGCGGGGCTGACACGGTCTAGCCCAGCCATAATTAATACTCTGGGAATTTTATTTAAAAGCGATAGTAATCGCCTGGTTTAAGTACTATGACTTTAACTGGTATGCCTTTGCTCTTTACTGCTTCTGCGAATTTATCAGCTGTTTGTTCAAGTAGTGGAAACGTAGCGTAATGTATTGGTATTACTACCTCTGGCTTAATTAATTCAACAGCTTTAGCTGCCTCTATAGGACCCATAGTGAATAGCCCACCAATTGGTAGTAATGCTATTTTTGGCTTATAGAGTTCACCTATGAACTCCATTTCAGCAAATAATCCTGTGTCTCCCGCATGATATATTGACGCTTCCTTACCAATTACTACTACACCTGTTGGACTACCTCTAGCTGAACTATGATATGCTGGTGTTAATATAAATGTAAAGTCATCAACTTTTATTGGCCCACCAATATTACCTCCAATAACTCTATCGCTACTAACTCCTTGCTCCATCATATAATTTGCTAACTCATATATTCCTATGAACTTCGCCTTAGATCTCTTCAATATATCTAAAGCCTCACCTAAATGATCACCATGATCATGTGTTACAACCACATAGTCTACATCACTATATTCCTCAGGCTTTACAGGTGATTTAGGATTTGTTAACCAAGGATCTATTAATATTAACTTATTATCTAGTTTAACCTCTACAGATGCGTGGCCAAGCCACCTAACATAACCCATATACTACCCCCCATAAACATAGTGGTGTAGAGGTATATAGGTGATATAGTTGGTCGCGCTAGATAGTGAGGAAATAGAGAAGTACATTAAAGCGGGAGAAATAGCTGCTAGAGTAAGAGAACTTGCAGAAAAGTACGCTAAACCCGGAATGAAGATAATAGAGTTAGCAGAATACGTAGAGAATAAGATTATTGAACTAGGAGGAAAACCGGCCTTTCCCTGCAATATATCGATTAATGAGGAAGCAGCACATAGAACGCCCGTCATAGATGACGAACTAGTAATTCCAGATAACTCGGTTGTAAAGGTGGACATAGGCGTTCATATAGATGGATACATAGCCGATACAGCAACAACATTAAACTTTAATCCACAGTATGAGGGATTAGTACTTGCAGTTGAAGAAGCACTGGAAAAAGCACTTAGCATAATTGGACCTGGTGTAAAAATAAATCAGGTAGGAAGAATTATTGAAGAACTGCTTAGGAGGAGAGGATTTAGACCAATAAGAAATCTTAGTGGACATAGCTTACTAAGGTATACAATACATGGAGGAACCAGCATACCTAATACATATGAACCACTACTTTTGAGCAAGTTTAGGAG
>CAYPZO010000006.1:25461-27123 GCA_964415135.1 uncultured Desulfurococcales archaeon
ACATATAGAGGATTTCTAGAAAAAGACCTATCAGTAGAAAGCAAACACGAGTTAATGAATGTTGAAGCATTTGTTGAAATAGCATCAGCACTTAAATTAATATACAAAATCGTAAGACACCTAATACTCCTTGGAGAGAAAACAGGAAACCTAATAATTGTAATGCAGCTATCATACTACATGCCACAAATAATAAAGATAGCACAAGCATACTATAATGCATTGGATGCAATAGAGAAAGGAGTACCAATAGGAGATGGTGCAGGACCCCTAGTAGCATCACTAATATCAATGGGTCATCCAAGAAGAGTAATAACAGAGGATACCGTTATGACGCAAATAGATATGGAGGGAAGAAAACTCATAATAATTAAAGCAGAAGGACCAGGAGCAAGTGTAGGTAAACCAGGTGAGGCAGTTGAAAAACTAGTAGAACAACTAGGAGGTAAGGTAGCAAAAATAATAACAGTTGATGCAGCAGTAAAATATGAAGGGGAGAAAACAGGTGAAATAGCTGAAGGAGCAGGTGCAGCAATAGGTGACCCAGGACCAGAGAAAATTAGGATAGAGAGAACAGCTGTAAAGTACAACATACCATTAGAAGCAATAATAATAAAAATGAGCCAAGAAGAAGCAATACAGCCTATGAAGAAAGAAATAGTAGAAGCTGCACATAAAGTAGTTGAACTAATAAAGAGTAAGGTTAAGGAGTTAAAGGAGGGAGATATAGCAATTTTAGCTGGCATAGGAAATACAATAGGAATAGCATAATATAGGTGATAAGCAATGGAGTCCTCAATGGACTTAGTACTAATATCCATTCTTCTAATCCTACTATTACTCACACTAATATTACCCCTCATTAAAGGACAAAGACGAACACGGGAAAAGCCTAAGATAATAACACTAATTAAATGCTCAAACAAAGACTATGAGACCCAAAGAGAATTCAAGCAAGGAGACTTCGTAGGAAAAATAGAAGGAAAATGCCCAAAATGTGGTAATAGGTTATTCATAGTATCAATCTATGCAACTTCTCCTAAACAAAAATGAGAGGTTTCAAAGTAATACTTTCAGCTAGACCAAGTAATACTTTCACCCCACCCCGAGTAGGTATAAACTAAACCTACCTACTTATATAATCCTAATTAACTAGAACATCATGGTGACGAGTAGTGCTACGCATCGTAACATTTAAGATAGAAGAAGAACTACTCGAAGCAGTAGACATATATGCAAAGAATAGAAATCTATCAAGAAGCGAAGTAATTAGATTAGCACTAAAAATGCTACTAGAAAGCAGTAAAACACTAAAGAAGCCAAGTAAATAACTCCACTTCACTTAAAATCGCTAAAGGTGACTGATGAAGTTAAAGGTATATAACCTCTTCTTTAACACAATATAAGTGAGCCGCCGTAGCTCAGCGGGTAGAGCACCGGACTCATACGGCAATGAAACCGAGGTCGCCTGGGAAATCCGGGGGTCCCGGGTTCAAATCCCGGCGGCGGCACCATAATTCTACAATAATCATCAATAGGAAGAAGAACTTATAATACACTCAATTATTAACTAGACTACGGTTGCCGCCGTAGCTCAGCCCGGTAGAGCGCCGGCCTTGTAAGCCGGTGGTCGCGGGTTCAAATCCCGCCGGCGGCTCCACT
>CAYPZO010000007.1:0-27007 GCA_964415135.1 uncultured Desulfurococcales archaeon
CATTATTTAAAACTAAAGGAGATTCAAGAAATAAGCAGGGATCTTTATAAGATACTACAATACAAGGTTGAAGAACTATATAGGAATGTAGTTGAAATATCAAGAGAAATAAATAGAGATAAAGAGTATTGGGACTTCATCATCTCATCGACTAACGGGTTCTCTTATTAGGGCAAAGCACTGAAAACACGCAATATGAACACTCCCAACCCCATCTTGGTGCTTGCCTTGATGTTATTAATCCTAGTATCTCATATTCATCTACTCTCTCATTAACTCTATATTCTGTTATCCTATCAGGAGTCAAGTATATTAGTATGGTTTCATTTAAGTCAAATAACCAATTATATATCTTAACCTGCATTACATGATGTTGAAGAGGTAAACCTAGATCACTTCTAGCGTACTTTATCTCTACACCAATGCGTTGTTCATTATCTCTATATATTATGGCATCTATTCTACCTTTTACTACATAATCATCTACTTTCTTAGAACCTTCAACTTCAATTTCAACACTACCATCCAGTAACTTAAGGTCTTTAGCCTCAACGAGTATTTGCTCAATGCCTTTATGAACTGCGTCTCCAAGTATAGTTGAA
Source organism: uncultured Desulfurococcales archaeon (assembly GCA_964415135.1). Classification (GTDB taxonomy): domain Archaea; phylum Thermoproteota; class Thermoprotei_A; order Sulfolobales; family WANQ01; genus CAYXRT01. The sequence continues at coordinate 603 of CAYPZO010000007.1, forward strand.
GGATTATATATTTGTTGTAAAACGAGCTCTGGATATTTTAATTCATACTCCATTTTTAATGGGCATCTAACGAGATCTGTTACATAGAATTCCTTCTCTTTCCTTAAGTGTTTCTTTGCATCTTCCAGCCTTAGCTTATATAGTATTTCCTGTATCATTTACCTCTCGCCCTCCTCCTTATGAATACCATATAAACTGATAACGCTACAGCTATAGATGATACTATAAGTGCAATCAATAATACTTGCTCTGTTGTTTTAAGCTCTTCTAATTCCTTACGAGGAATTATAACCAGTTTATCTAGCTCACTTACTCCTTCAGGTAATAGTAGTGCCGTAGTTTCATTACATCCTATTAGGCCTTTAATTTTAGTGCCTCCACGTATATTAAATACCTTATCTTCAATTTGCAGCTTTAACATTACTGGTAAAGACCATTGTATTGAAGTTTTCTCAATGATCTTTCTTATTATTGATGGTAAACCCTCTACATCTACACCTTTTGGTAGTAGTATAGTTATTGGTGTTGTCATTAAGCCTTCTACGCTTAAGTTCCCTCTATTTATGTAGTGTATTACTCCTATAGTTTGAGTATGTAGAATGGGGAAATCTACGGGTATATCTAATAGTAGCTCTCTACCTAGAACTAGGTGGAGGATTGCTTGTACTTCTTGAAGTGATGTATTATGTAAAATTATTGTTGAAATGCTTGTTAAGTTCATAGCTTCGCCACTAGTAGTTATCGTGTATATTGCTGTATGTACTTTATCCCTATGCTTTCCTAGTGCTAGAAATGTTAGTGTAGTATTAGTATCAAATAGATTATATAACATTAACTTTACTATATTGTTCTTGGACTTCAACGCCTTATTTAAGTCTAAGAATCCTCTTAACTTTATTGTTGCACTCTTTCCTATTATGGTTATATTTACGTTAGTTAGTGTTATGAACTCTAATCCCAACTCTTTTAACTTATTATTTAGTTTATTTACATCGCTAATATCGACTAGAATTTTTCTTTTATCGGGTTTTCCTGTAACATTTAACGTCATAGTACAAGTCGCATTTATCTTCGCTTTAGAACCTGTTATAAGTCCCATGAAGTAAATGCTCATATTAGTATTCATGGTGTTGATAAGGATGAATCCTAATATCCTATACTTGTCATCTACGGGTTTAACTTCATACTTTAGAGTTATTGATGAATATGATGCTTTAGGAACCTTAATGCTTAAACTCCTAATACATGAAATATTCAATGTATTGCCCGTCGAGGCTACGGTGACCACTCTCTTAATGTATTCCTGTTGTCCACTTGGCTTCTTAAATAATAGCATAGATAATGAATTATTACCTATATTTACCATAATGTACCCTTGCTCTAATTGCTTGAATTCGCCTAGTGAATTAACGCTTGGTAGAATAATTGAAGACAATACTAGTATCGCTATTAATAGCATCATAGGTCTATTCAATGCTAGCTACACCTCTCAATCCCTAGTATTTTTCATAGAATTTAAAGAATTCCTACTACAACTAGAAACTACTTGGTGAATTATAGGTGATAATAGCATCAGCTCCCGCTAAGACAATACTTTTTGGCGAACACTTTGTCGTTAAAGGTTGTCCAGCCATAGCAATAGCATTAAACGTAAGGTCAAACGTGAAGGTGAGTGAACACGGTGATTTGAGCATTAAGGTTAAATCCTTAAACCTAGGAGAGGAAATGATCGTAGACCTAAACGGTAAACCAGTTAAGCTTAGTCCTAACTTAACTCCCTATACCAAGATCTTTGAAATGCTAGCTAACTATTGTAATCTTAAGCAAGCCTACATCGAAATTAAGTCAGATATACCAATAGCAGCAGGACTTGGTTCTTCAGCCTCCATAGCTGTTGCTCTTACAGCAGCATACTCTAGATACCTAGGTTTAAGTCTGAACTTAGATGAAATATCTAGGATAGCTTATGAATCTGAGAAAATAGTGCATGGGAAACCCAGCGGTATCGATAATAGTATAGCAACTTATGGAGGAGGCATAGTATTTGAGAAGGGTAATATAAGGAGAATTAATATTGATAAGCTTAGTGAAGCATTCATTATAATAGCTAATACTGGTGTTGAGCGGTCAACAAGAGATGCTGTTCTTAAAGTGCTTAGACTATATGATAAGTATGAGTCGATATTAATGCATGTTTACGAAGCTTCACGAAACCTCGTTAATGAGGCTATAAAGCACATCGAGGAAGGTAATCTAAGGGAACTAGGAGAACTTATGAATATTAACCATGGACTATTATCAGCTATCGGGGTTTCAATGCTTGAACTAGAGGAGTTGGTATATATTGCTAGGAAGGCAGGAGCACTGGGATCTAAGATTACTGGTGCAGGTTTAGGTGGATGCATAATAGCCTTATCTACAAAAGATAGTGTTGAGAAAGTAGAGAAAGCTCTAAAAGCGAAGGCAAAATGGGTATTAAAGGCGTCATTATCAATGGATGGTGTTAGAGTTATGGAGAAGGAACATTAATTAATCTTAAATTACCACTATATCCTATAGTCTAGTTAAGTAGAGGGGAGATATATGGGTAGAGTATCTAAAGGTGCAAGATGCTGTGTTGAGGGATGTAATGAGAGGGCAACACATTCTGTAAGTTTCGTTGAAGCACAAGTACTTTCAACACAGGGATTAAGAGTAGTATCAACGGATGGAAGAAGAGCATACCTATGTGAGAAACACTACAAGCTCTACAAGAAGCTTAAGAAAAAGCAGGAAAGACTTGAACGTTGGAGGATGAGGGCAGGAATATAAGGTGTTTTTCCATGAGTAAACTTTAAATACTACTAGCTAAGCGATGTGTAAGTGAGGGAACGTATATTGTTGAAGTCAAAGTCAATATAAATGTAAAACCCATAAATGAGTTCGCTAAGCTACTTATAGATATAGCTCATAAATGGCAAAAAGCCTGGATGGAACACAGGCTCTTTGAAGCAAATCCCGACCCCAAGAAACCTAAGTTCTTCCTTACAGCAGCATTTCCATACCCAAATGGACCAGTACACATGGGGCATGCAAGAACATATACCATACCAGACGTACTGGCGCGATTTAAGAGAATGCAGGGATACAATGTCCTATTCCCGATGGGATTCCACTACACAGGTACACCAATTATAGCAATAGCAGATGCCATTGCTAGGGGAGAGAAAAGCTGGATAAACCTCTTTGTGAACGTATTTGGAGTACCTAAGGAAGAACTAGAAAAATTCAAAGAACCGCTTTACATGGCTAGATACTTCCATGAAGTCAGCAAAATCTCAATGATTGACGCAGGCTATAGTATTGATTGGAGAAGAGAATTCGCTACCATAGACCCACAATTTAGTAAGTTCATACACTGGCAATTCCAGAAGCTAAAGGAGAAGGGATTCATAGTTCAAGGAACACATCCGGTTGGTTGGTGTCCTAGAGATAAAATGCCCGTAAGCATGCATGATACAAAAGACGATGTCGAACCAGAGATAGGGGAATTCGTACTACTATACTTTAAGGATAAGGATGGAGTAATATACCCTGCAGCAACCCTAAGACCAGAAACTGTCTTTGGAGCAATTAATGTATGGGTTAACCCCAACGCAACATACGTTAAAGCAAAAGTAGACAACGAGATATGGGTTATAAGTGAGGATACAGCATATAGACTAACATTCCAGTTGAGAAAAGTTGAAGTTATTGAGAAGTTCAAGGGGGAGAAACTACTTGGACTAAGGTTAAGAAACCCTGTAACAGGAGAATACGTACCCGTACTTCCAGCAACATTTGTTGACCCCAAGATGGGTACAGGAATAGTAATGAGTGTACCAGCACATGCCCCATACGATTACGCAGCACTAATGGGCTTAAAGCCTTCAGACTTATCAAAGTATAATGTTAAACCTGAAGAACTTAAACCTAGACCATTAATAAAAGTTAAAGGCTATAGCGATATACCAGCAAAAGACGTCATCGAGAAACTCGAAGTTAAAAGCCAAGAAGATAGAGAGAAACTCGATGAGGCAACCAAGGAGGTCTATGGAGCTGAATTCAAGTACGGCGTTATGAGAGACGACATAATACAGTACGTAGCTAAGGACATACCAGAACCAGCTAGAAGCTACATAATAGGATTCGTAAAGTCATGGATTGTAGGAAAACCAGTAAGTGAAGCTAGAGAAAACATAGCTAAATGGCTTGAAGCATCAGGACTTGCAAGCAGGATGTACGAAATAGTGAACAAGCCAGTATATTGTAGATGTGGAGCTGAAGTAGTTGTAAAGATACTCGAAGACCAATGGTTCATAGACTACGGCATTGAGGAATGGAAGCAACTTGCACGAGAAGCATTAAAGCAAATGAGAATAGTCCCAGAAGAATACAGGTCAAACTTTGAATACACTATAGAATGGATTAAGAGAAGAGCATGTGCAAGAACTCGCGGACTTGGAACAAAACTACCATGGGTTGATGGGTGGATTATTGAGAGTCTCAGTGATTCAACAATATACATGGCGTACTACACTATAGCACATAAGATTAAGGAATACAAGCTAAAACCAGAGCAATTAACCTACGAATTCTGGAACTACGTAATGTTAGGAGAAGGAGACGTAAACAAAGTGTCCAAGAAAACTGGAATACCAGTAAAAATCCTCGAAGAACTAAGAAATGAATTCGACTACTGGTATCCACTAGACTCAAGACATAGCGGTAAAGACCTAATACCAAATCACTTAACATTCTTCATCTACAATCACGTAGCCATATTTCCAAGAGAAAAGTGGCCTAGACAAATAGTTGTTAATGGATGGATAACGGTAGGAGGACAAAAGATGAGTAAAAGCCTTGGAAACATCCTGCCAATACTATTCGTTAATAGAAAGTATAGCCCAGACGTAGTTAGACTATCACTAATGATAACAGCGGAAGTAGGTCAAGACGGAGACTTTAACGAAGAACTAGCTAGAAGCGTACTCGACCACTTAAAGAGAATATATGATTTCACACAAAAAGTAAAGGACATGATATGTTACGAGAAACCAGGCAAGCTAGAAGACATAGACATTTGGATACTAAACAGGATGCAGAAGCACATAGTGAAGGTAACAGAATCACTAGAAAATGTAAGATTAAGAGAAGCAGCCAACACAATATTCTATATAATATATGATGACATCAAGAAGTACATGGATAGAGTTAAGTATCACCTAAACATACCTGAAAGGAGAAAGACCATAGGATGGGTTATAGGGAAAATAGTAAACACGTGGATAAGGATGATGGCACCCTATACACCACATCTAGCTGAAGAACTATGGCAAATCATTGGAGGAAAAGGATTCGTCTCCATAGCTCCTTGGCCTAAAGTTGAAGAAGAATATCTCAGCCCTGAAGTGGAGGTTAAAGAAGAATACATTGAAAGAGTCATACATGACATAGATGAAATAATCAAGGTTATAAAGAAGAAACCTAGCAAAGTCTACATATATGTCGCTCCAATAGAAATGTATGAACCACTCCAACAAGCCATAAAGTTCGTTGAAGAGTCAAAACCATTAAAAGACTTCATAAGATTCATGGTAAGCACAGCTAAAGATAAGAGAAGAGCTGCTGAACAAGCAAAGAAAATATACTCATTAGCACTAGACATACCACCACACATTAGAGATATATTAAAACAAGTAAAGATAGATGAGCTCAAAGCATTAACAAGTGCGCTAGATTACATTAAGGGAAAGATAGGAGTACAGGAAATACACGTCTATAGCTCAATAGACAAAAAAGCACCCGATCCAGGAAAGAGGAAACACCTAGCATTACCATTTAGACCTGCAATATACGTTGAATAGACTAAATGTTAAGTAGTATGTAACCTCCCTCTATTTTTACATATTTTTTATCAACGAGCTCTTGTAGTATTTTCCTCGCATACCTCTTATCTATTTTTAAACTTCCCATTAACACATATATGGCATCCTTAGTAGTTATTGTACCATACTCCATTATACTATCCCTTAAAGCATTTAATGCCTTACCCAGAATTCCTCTTGGTGTTTGTAGCAATAAACGTATACCAGTAGGCTCAATACATATCCTTATAGCCTCGTTTAGATACGTTAATAGATATTCTCTACCATAGGCATGTTTAAGGTATGCTATTCTAAATCTTAGCATTTTCCTTAAGTTACCTATCCTACTACATGTTGCAAATAATATTCTTGAAGAACTTCTCTTTAAACTACTTATACATTGCTCGTCTACATTAAAGACTAGAATACTTGGTACTTTCTTAACATTATCAAGAGGTAGTATGCATTTATTAAAAATCTTAACAATATCCAATGCGTTTACAACACCATATCTTTTAGCAATATTATCTAATACTTCTACTCTGTATAATCCAGTATTATCAATTAATATTATTGGCTTGCCCCTATACTTAACTAGCTTAATAGCTACTTCACTTATGAAAATCATATTAGCTGACGAGTAAGGGGATAATAAGAATACTCTTACCCCATTAACAACGTCTTGAATGAGCTTTGGTTCATGTCTTTGCATCAGCGTAGCTCAGCCTCTTCATCCCTCTACGGTTCGAGCCCAGCTTTCTCATCAGCTAATGAAAATATTATTTTTCACCAATATTTTAAACTTGCTCGCTTTCCTCAACGGGTTTCTCTTCTACTCCATAGCTTTTAGCTCCAAAGACCTCAGTCAATATAAGTGAAGCGGTATGTGGAGGTATTATTCCTATCTCGGTTATTATTGCTGTAATGTATTCTGGTGGCGTTACATCGAAAACTGGGTTAAAGACCCTAATATTAGGATGTTTATCTAACCATTCCCTGCTAACTATTTCGGCTGGACTTCTCTCCTCAATAACTATCAATTCGCCTATCAAGGTCATGGGACTAAACTTATAGGTTTCAGCTGCTACATAAAATGGAACTGAATACTTGTAGGCAACTAATGCTACCTGGCTTGTTCCAATCTTATTAACGACAGCACCATTACTTGCAATAGCATCTGCACCAACAAATACCTTATCAACCTTACGCATAACCGAGGCAACAGCTGAATCGGGTATTAATGTAACGTCAATACCATAACTACTTAAATCCCTATAGGTTATCCTACCCTGAAATCTAGGTCTAGTTTCATCAGCATAAACCTTAAACTCCCTGCCCTTATCCTTAGCCTTCTTAAGTACCGAAACTACTGCTGTGCTATGGCAATGAGTTAATACTACATCTCCATCCTCTATAAGCCTAGACCCTATTTCACCAATAGTTCCAACAGCAATATTACTCATTTGAATAAACTCATCGGCAACTTCAATAACCACCTTCCTTAAATAATCAACACTAATAGCCTTAGCTGACTTCAACCTACGCATAACATAGGATACTGCATTAGGTAAACTAACAGCTGTAGGACGAGTACTTAACAGCAACTTAGATACGTTCTCCATAAAGCTAAGGAAATCATCTGCATCCACTCCACTGTATTTCTCAGCTGCTATTTTCATAGCCTTAGCAGCAGCTCTAGCAATTCTACCTGCACCACGAATCCTCATCTCCCTAATATCATCTGCAATAACCAATACCTCATCGGGAATATTACTCAGCCCAGCTTCTCCCAATGCTTATTAACCTCTAATATTATTTTTAGACTTCAGTAGAGCTTAATAAAGATGAAAGGTGCCACATATTGATAAGTAAACTACTAGAACTAATTAGAAAGGAGCTAGATAACATAGTATTAAGTAACTGCTACTACATTTGTAAAGAAACTAGCATTGAAGAAGTAAAGTCAGAAATAAACTCAGCATTTAAGGCTACCCAAGGTGAAGGAAAAGAAATAGTAGAATTAAGTCCATGCTCTTCATGCATTATAAAAGAGCTTGTATCTTACCTAAATACAAAAACATACATAGCATTATCACCAAGCGGCTCAACAATAGAATACTATGACCTCAAATCAGTAATAATTGAAATACAGGGAGAGGAAAACCCCATAGCACTAATTATACCAAAGGAATTAATGAACGAGAGACTAAACGAATTAAGAATGCAAGCAATGATAACTATAGATGATGAAGAAAATATAAAGAAAATACTTGATATAGATTAACTACTAGTACTAGACTTAAAATTAGGTAAAGGTCAGCAAAATTGGAGGTCTCGGATGAAATATCTTTACCTCTGTCAATAGAACTCTTAGGTCCATTACGTGTACTTCCTCATGTTCCATCATTAAATGCAGTAGTAAACTCTCCAGTTAAGGTAAAGTACTCTGCATATCTAAAGAATGCTAGATTAGTAAAAGCAAGGAGTATTAAAGACATCTCAGAGTATGATAAAATACTAGCATCTATAGAATTTAACAAACTCAGCATAAGTAATAAAAACATCATCATAGCGGATGACGAGTTACTAGAAAACATAACCAAAACACTAGCTCTCTTAAAAATGTTTCCTGAACTGAGAAACCTAAGGTCAATAATTTACCTCTATCTAGTACTTAACAGGTATAAGAGAATTGATGAAGTAAATGCTAAGTCCCTAATATCATCCATAATAGGTGGACTACAAGTCCTAAACTTAAACCCCATAGCAAAGGTTAAGCTATTACCCCACTATAATCCATACATTATAATAAGTATATTAAGTCAAGAGTTGTCTCATGAAAGAAGATGTGTAAGATCAGAAAACCTAGCGGTTATTGATAAGCTGGTAAATGTTGCCTATTTAATGTTTGAGGAAGGAATAATTAATTACACTTATCTCAAAAAGAACCTAGGATTGATAATAAAAGACTTAAACTCCTTCAATGACTGTAGAGAATTAATCTTCTACGTACTTAGTAAACTTATTAAACATAATGCTGAAAGCCTAGAGCTCAACATAGTTAATGAACTAAGCGATGTGATAGATCATATTAATAGCTTAACTTATGGTACTAGAATTTCATTTACTATTAACAGTACTCCATGCTTAATAGCCTTAACCCTAAATGAAGATTATGCCAAGAAGATTTTGAGGATTCTAAATAAATATGGGTTAAGAAGTTCATGGATTTCAGGTATTTTGGTGCATTACTGGACTAATGACTTCTTTTCAATTTAGGTCTAAACTTTAACGCGTAAGCTATGGGTCCGTAACTTCCTTGATCATGTACTCTCCTTAAAACTGCTTCTACCTCCATTCCAACCTTAACTTCCTCAGGATATACGTCCGTTAGCGAAGCTAGTACTTTTACCCCATTAGTTAATTCAACTATACCTACTATTAATGGAGCGTACTCTCTAAATCCGTGTGGAGGATCATGTAATACGGCATATGTGATTAATATTCCTTCACGAGGTAAAGGTACTTGTTCAAGATCTCTTGAGCCGCACTTGCTACAGGCAGGTCTTGGTGGATAAAGTACTGCTCCACACTTCTTGCATTTCACTCCCATAAGCATGTAGTGTGCTTTCTTTTCACGCCATATACGTGCAGGACTTATGACCTTAACCATGTTTTCACCTCTTGAGTATTACGACTGATATAAATGTACCAGCTCCTCCAATGCTTTGAGCTAAACCAACCTCGGCTCCATCAACTTTTATTCCAGGGAAATCTCCTCTAAGTTGCATGGCTATCTCAGCAATCTGGTAAACTCCAGTAGCTCCTACGGGATGGCCACGAGCCTTTAAACCACCACTAGGATTGACGGTTGGTTTATCTCCGGGTCTAAACGCGTCCTCAGCTAGTAGTTTAGCTGCCTTACCCTTTTCAGCAAACCCTAGGTCCTCTAAGTCAAGTACTCCAAGTATACTAAATGCATCGTGAACTTCAACTACATCAATATTTGAGGGCTCTAATTTAGCCATTTTATAGGCGTCCTTAGATGCTAGGACTGTAGCTATTAGCATATCAAGTCTATCTCTAGATGCAATGTATATGTCGTCTGTAGCAGCTCCTACACCAGCAACAAGTATCGGGGTATCAGTTAGTTTCTTCGCTACATCCTCCGACGCTAGAACTAGAGCCGATGCTCCATCACTTATAGGACTTGCATCTAATAGTCTTAGAGGATATGCTATTACTCTTGACTTATTAACGTATTCTCTCGTTACCTTAAACCTTAACTGAGCGTAAGGATTCATTGAGGCGTTCTCATGCATTAATACAGCCCATTCACTCATTTCATCTCGAGTTACACCATACTTATCCATGTAGTACTTCATGAATAATGCGTTTAAGCTGGTAAAGCTTAAGCCATAGAATGCTTCATATTCTGCTTCAGCTGCTTTAGCTAAAGCCCAAGTAGTATCTTGGGTGCGGGCATCAGTTAACTTCTCAACACCGCCAACCATAACCACATCATAGAGGCCTGAAGCTACAAGAGCATAACCAGTAAGAAATGCAGCACCACCACTACCACAAGCAGCTTCAGCTTTCCAAGCAGGTATCTTACCCAAACCACAATAGTATGCTAGATAAGCTCCAAGATTATCCTGGTCTTGAAGTGAACTACTGGTCTCATTACCTACAACAAGTGCTTGAACCTTAACGTTACCTGCATCCTCAATAGCCTTCCACGCAGCTTCAGCAAATAAGTCCTTTAACCCCTTATCAAAGTGCCTACCAACTTTAGTAAAACCTATACCAACTATATAGACCTTCCTCAACTCAAACACCAGTACCCATCAATGATTCGAAACTACTAGTATATAAAGTCTATTGTCTATTGCTGCTTCGACAATAGACGTAATAAGGGAAATTAGGAAGTGGATTATTTCTTTCTTTAATATATTGCTCTTGAGGATAACTCCTTATCCAATTCTATTAGTGCTCTTATCCTCTTTACAAGTGATGGATGTGTTGAGAATAATTCCTCTTCTCCTCCTTCCTCACGATAAGCTAGGGATAGTGCTAACTGATAATCTCTTCTCCAATCATCTCCATACCTTAAGGTTAATCCTTCAAGAACATCATTTTCAGGATCACTAATTAGTAAAGCTTTAAACGTTGAGCTCTTCATTACAATAGATTTAGTGTGTTTACTAAGTCTACCAGTTACTGATGCTATTCTTACGAGAGCTGCTGCAAGCTTCTTAGCGCCATCAGGTACATTAATTGCAGCTTCATAGTCAGCAAAATATTCTCTAAGCCTACTATACCTTAACATGATCAGAAGTAATACTATGTATATTGCATAACATGCTATAGCAAGTACAATTGCTAATGCTATACCTCCGCCTCTGTCCCTCCTATCACCAATACCACCCCAGAGGAGACTCCACATGAGATACCTGCCTATAATGAAGAATAGCGCTGGCAGGAGCGAGATAAATAACATTAACTGTACATCCTTATGCTTTAAATGACCAACCTCGTGTCCTAGTACAGCTCTTATCTCTTCTCTATGTAGGTTCTCAATAAGCCCTCGAGTTACAGCAACTCTAGGTCCTGTTAATGGAGAGCCGTAGGCAAAAGCATTTGGTATACTAATTTCAGCTAACATTAGCTTAGGCTTAAACTTAATCTTAGCTCTACTAACTATGTCCTCAAGCATTCTATGAAGCCAAGGATACTCGTCTTCGCCAAGTTCTCTTACATGGTATATAGATTCTATGACGTATGGTGCTATAAGCCACTGAATAACGTGAAACACCGTAATGAGAATGGCAATAAATATTATATTTAATCCCAGTAGTGATAAAATTAGTGCTAGTGCTAAGCTCGTAATGCCAATATATAATGCTAGTGTAAGTAGCATGGTCATACGGAGGCTTAATACTGACGACATTCCTTAACCCCTAACTCCTCATAGCATATAATTATAGCCTAATAAACTTTTGTACAAATAAAGCGAATAATACATGAAGAAACAGGTGGGTAAAACATGTACCTAAGACTACCACCAAGAATCAAAGTATTAGAAGCACTAGGAGCTATAGCAGATGGTAGAATCAAGATAATTGATGAGCATAGAGCTCAAGTAGTGTCATCTGAAGGTGATAGAGTATATGATGTATACGTAGATGTATCGAAAGGTCAAGTCTATAGTAACGATAATGGGACGAAGTATAGAGGATATGTAGGCTATCCCATAATAGCCCTCCTCATGATTAAAGGGGTAATTCCATTCTATAGAGATGTTGCAGAAGCATTAAAGGGAATACCTTGGAGAGAACTCAACGAAAAGTACAAGAAGTACGCAATAGTGGAGTCCATAGTAAAGGACATAGCAAGGAAGAGGGGAATAAGTCCATCATACATAGACTTAGTAATATCAAGGGTAATGAGTAAATTAAAAACGCTTAGACTTAAACTGCTCCCATCAATGCCCTCATAACCTAGCTTCACTTGGCACATAGGGCTTAACGAGGTCAAGGAATTCACTAAACTTCTCGGCAAGGTACTTAATATCCTCACTGGTATGAGCCGTAGATAGTAGGAAGTGAACTGTATGTTCAGTCATATAAGCTATTCCATTAACTAGCATGAACTTATGTAGTAGACTATACATCTCCTCACTCCAACGCTTAGTTTGAGCTACTACAGCAGAACGTGGATACTCCACAGTAAAGTGAACACCAATTATCGAACCCTCACCCGTCACGTATGCTCTTAGTCTATGTTCTTCTATAACTTTCATTAACGACACCATTAATTGCTTACCAAGGCTATTCAAGTATTCAAAGGCATTTGTCTTCTCAAGAACCTTAATCGTCGTTATACCAGCTATCATTGATACAGGATTACCAGTAAACGTTCCACCATGAAAGCTTCTTTCAAGCTTATCCCTATACTTCAAGTGATCGAGCTTCTCCATAACCTCCCTACGCGAGGCAAATGCCCCTATGGGGAACCCGCCACCAATGATCTTGCCCATAACAACAACATCGGCCTTGACATTAAAGTATTCCTGACCACCTCCAAGCCCAAGCCTAAACCCCGTAATAACCTCATCAAATACAAGTAATGAACCATACTTATCACATAGCTCTCTCAAAGCCTTAAGGAAATCTCTATTAGCAGGTATAGCGCCACCAGCCCCCATAACGGGCTCAATAAATACTCCTGCTATCTCATTACCATGTTCTCTAAATATCTTTTCAACGCCTTCAATATCATTAAAGGGAGCAACTATGGTATTAGCAATCATTTCATCGGGTACTCCTGCAGATTCAGGGCCCCTATATGGTGGTGTAACACCGGTATGAAGAGAATCGTATCCTCCATGCCATCCTCCCTCAAATTTAACTAGCTTCTTCCTCTTTGTATATGCTCTAACAAGTCGTGCAGAATACATATTGGCTTCAGTACCACTATTAGTAAATCTAACCATTTCGACATTAGGTACATGCTTTACTATTAACTCTGCAAGCTCAACTTCAAGTTCGTGAGCATAGCCGTAATGAGAACTGAGTTCTAATTGCTTAGTAACAGCTTTAACTATCTCGTCATGAGCATGACCTAAGATTAAAGCTCCATGACCAATCCAGTAATCAGTATAAACATTACCATCAACATCATATACCTTACAGCCCTTCGCCCTAGCAACATAGAATGGGTAAGGCTCATAGAACCTTATTGAATAAGTAACGCCAGCAGGTAAAACCCTACAAGCCCTATTATAAAGCTCTCTAGACCTTCTACACTTCTCCTCAAACAACTTAATGTACTTCCCGTAGACCTCACTTAAACTCATAATATTACCTGAATATACAAGATAAAGCAGAATAATATATAAGTTTCAGAAATAGCACCACCTTAAAGACAAAAGATAAGAGAGGATAAGGATGGAGCGCAAGTTTAAAGTAGTAGCAACAGATGTAGATGGAACATTAACTATTGATAGAACATCATTTAAAATATACTCCAAAGTAATAGACGCCATAGACCAACTAGTTAAAAGGGGATTCTATGTAGTCCTCGTATCTGGAAATTCTTATCCACTCCTAAATGGGTTAGCTAGATACCTTGGAGTTAATGGTCCAATAGTAGCTGAAAATGGATGTATAGTAGCATGGAAGGATAAAATAGTATACAAGTGCCCAAAAACAGCAAAACACGCAGCACTCCTAGTGGAGAAGGAGTTCAAGGAATACCTAACACCTAGCTGGCAAAACGAATATAGGTTATGCGACTACGCATATAGGCTAAAGAACCCCAATCAAGCAAATGAAGTAATTAAAATGATAAACAAGTTCCTAGAAGAAAAGGGTTTTACAGACCTTAAAGTAACGTATAGCGGATATGCAATACATATACTACCCATAGGATGCGGAAAAGATGTCGGTATCAGGAAAGTATGCGAAATACTGAATGTCAAAGAGGAGGAAGTAGTAGTTATAGGTGATGGAATAAACGATTTAGAATTATTCAATATAAAGGGACTTAAAGTAACGGTTTCAAATGCGGATACGGAAGTCATAGAAAAAGCAGACATAGTACTAGAAAACCCAAGTGGAAGAGGATTTGTAGAACTCGTAGAAAAACTATTAAAAATCAAAATCCAGTAAATGGTACCTACATGTACTGCGATATCATCCTACTTAAACCCACTATTAATAGTATATGAGCAAAAACATATAGTACTATCGATGCCATTTCCCAGAATGCATGCAATCTAATGAAAGCAAATGCGAACACAGACGCTATACCAGTATAACCACCATTAACTAATAGAGAAGAACTATTAACTACACCTAAGCTTATAAATGCACGATAAATAACTATCTCTCCAACAACAATTACAAGTAAATAAATTAATCCCAAGATAGGAGAAACTTCAAAAACAATTCTACTAATAATCGCTAAACCATATATAGGCGCTGGAGAAGTGATTACAGCATAAGCTGTAACTGCTACTGAAACTACAGAAAGTATTAACAATACTAGAGAAGAAAAGAATGCCAATTTATAAACAAGAAAACCATGAACGCTATAAGCATTTCTAAACCCATTGAAGAGAAGAAGTAATGCAACAAGATCAAGTACGCCCGATACAACAATAGCTACGACAAATGTAAACCCCATAAAAAACCTGATATCTGCATTAAGGGACTTAGTAAGAAAACCAGCAATCAAGGAAAATAGAAACATTACAACTATGGGAGATAATATCATTAGCAACCTAAGTATTAACGCTAACCTGAGTATACGACAATAACCCACAATCCTATCATATGACAATAAAAACACCCTACGATAAATTGCTACAATACCACCTATATAATTTATAACTAAATGGCTAATACCCCATTCAGTAATTAACCTTCATACTTTAACCTAATCCTAGCAATGATGTAAAGAGCTATAATCCACGTAGGGAAAAATAATTCAGATGGGTTAATCCCTAAATCTCTCGCTTAGATTTAGCTAGGCGGATAAACGTCGACATCAATGTATATGAACTTTAAATATGTCTCCTGATCATCAGCATAAACTTTATCCTTGGTTCTGTATACATTAAAGAACACATAATAATCATCGTAATCAGACCATAAATTGAGGTATGTGTACATAACCTGAGATATCTGTTCACTATAACCCCACCCTATACCACCATAAATAGGTACGTATTCAGCCCATGTAGGATTACCTGTCATTAGAGATAATATTATATCAGTGATATCTAGTGCCAGATCAACTCCCTTATATTTATCTCCATTATACAAGTATCGATTTTCTCCCATTCCAGTCTTGACTTCAGAGAGCTCTGCATGACTTATCGCTAATTTCCAATATTTTTCTAAGAACCCTGAATTGTCAATAGGATTATCATCTATCATATAACTATATTCAGCTTCATATTGTTCTCCATTCCACTGAGTATTTATATCGAAGACCGTTATATTAGCAGTTATGTCTGTTGGTTCATAGCTACAGTCATAACAATCACATATAGAATCGTATCTACGGTATAAACCTACAGAACCTGAACCCTTAAAGCCAATAGCTACAATCATATCATCCCTAAATGATGGTTGTTGACTAGTATATCTATTATTATAGAAGGACTTGGAATAGAAGAACTTAAACTTCGTATATGCATGCCATTCACGTAATTCCACAATACTTTGCCCAGTTATCTTAAACGCAATAAATATCTTAAACCAACTAACTTCCTTATCGCTATAGCTAAACATTAAGTGAGCTTCGAATATCGTTTGTGGTACCGTCCAGTATTTATATATTGATCTAACCATCATTACTGGTATAAAGTTATCTTCAAAGGAACCATAGATTTTCTCTGAAACCCACTTGGTACATAGACAAACACATGCTCCTTCAGAACACGTAAGCACAATACACCCTTCATCAATAACGTTAAAAGCCTTAGTTTTATTCTTTAAGAGACATGAACTACACATAATCTTTAACTTATTTAATCTTATTACCCTCGTTGGTTTATGCTTGGATAAATCTACTTCTACATCTATGACAGGCTTATATCCCTTCCTAATCAACTCTAGATTTAAGGGAACAGTCCTGATTACCGAATATACAAGATACGTAGTTTCATTTACCTTTACTGGTATATCTATGAAGAGCAGTGTACCAACCCTAAACTCCTTAATACTCTTTAAGTGTTTAATCCACTCCTTGGCTGTTTCATTTAATCCCTTCATGATCCTATTGGTTATTTTTGCTGATCCCTCTCCAGCTATCCTTCCTAAGTAGCTTAATTTCGCCTTTGGCAATCCAGCATACATGTTAATAATAAACTTCACTGGACCAATCTTAGAATCCTTAACTCTTATGGAGGGTTGTATGTTAGGAGCTTTCTCATATTTAATGTTGACATCCTTAGTAGGAACCTCGTAGATTACAGAATTGTTGTGTATAAAACTACTTACAAGAATAATACCTATAGATGCTACTACAAAGAGTGCAATTAATAAGATCCAAGGAAGGGATACCTTAAGCACTAATTCGTCACCCGAGATGGGACGTGAGGTCCAAATTATATAAGACTTGTTATCGAGAGTGCCAAACTTAATGAGAGAAAAAATAAATATAGGGGTTAGTAAACCCACCGATAGCATTATTTGATGTTAATTATATGCTAATAAAGAATTTATTAATGCCATGACAAAATAGTCAGATAAGGGTAAAACATGTCCTTGAGTGCTACCTACAATGAATATCTTGATGAGGTTAGAACTCATACGGCTCTTCATGTATTGAAGGGTGCTGTTGTTAAAGTTCTTGGAGAGAATGCTATGTGGACTGCTAGTACATATGTTAGCGGTAAACATGGTAGATTAACGGTCAAGTTTAATAGAAAGCCATCAGAGGACGAAGTTAGAGCTATAGAGGAACTAGCTAATAGGAAAATCAAGGAGAACTTAAGGATAGAAGTTAAGGTCATGCCTAGAAATGTAGCTGAACAAATCTATGGACAAGTAATATACGATTTATTCCCAGTACCTGAAGATGTTAAAGAACTAAGCATAGTCATAGTATATGATACTGATGGAAGCATTTGGAATATAAATGCATGCAATAAACAACACTGCACTACATCAGGCTGCATAGGCAGAATAAAGATTAGGAAAATAAGATTTAGACGAAGTAAGCAATTACTTGAAATATCATTTGACATTGAACCCTAAAAGTCGGAAATATTAGAGCGGTAAAACGATATACAGAGTACTTCACCTTAATAATGTTATGCGAGACTCTATTTAGTAAAGTTTATATTATATAGTAAACTTTATAGGACCAATCCTGGGATTTCCAATCCTCTAAAGTATCAAGTGTCAAAGAAAGTTGCTTTTCTACGCATCTCCATCTTCCACTTCATTCTACGAAAACCTCTTAATGCACGTTCTCCTATAACTTACTTTATAAATGATTATTATTTCTACTTCTTGGTTAAGTTGCTTAATATAAAGGCTATCGCCTCGGGCAAGTCTTTGAGTATTTCTTCCACTGATTGACACATAGATGAACTGGTTATTGGATAAACATAGGTCTTGTTATTGTATACTTCATAACCTAATTTTATCCCAACAGCATAGACATATGGTTGTGTTTTAATCATAGACATACTATAGTTAGGGTATGTCTTAGTAAATGTAAGAGTAATGTCTATGCGTTCAAGCCTATCGATGAAATCTTTAAACTTCAAGTATACTGTTTTATTAAGACTAGTTATTTCTTTAAGTATTCTAGCCATCTTCTCTGTATGGGCTTTAGAGCTAAATACTATTATCCCTTTACCCTCCAAGAACATACTGCCTAGGACTTTAAAGACGTTATCGGTGAGATTGGCTTCAGCATCTATTATACATATATCTGCATTTTCTGCTTTCTTAACTAGTATTGCACCTAAACCTTCTAGGTATTTCACTAAGTTATTTCTAATGGTACTGTTCTTGCAGATGATATATACCTTAATACCAGTTAAGTCCACATGAGATCCTTCTCTTCGTACTTCTTCATGTTTTGGTATGTTAATGCTCCATGCAATGACTACTAATATCACGAGCAATATTAAGGCTAATAATAGTACCCTTATGTCGGAAGACATGTACATCACTACACGTATCTCGCCTTACAATAATTCACATAATACTACGGAGTATATTAAGGGAGCTTAAATGAGACAGTAGAGGTCATTATTAGTCCCGTACATAATATTTACTTAATGAGACTCATAGCCTAGGAAATGTTTAATTATTTAGTGTCAGATACACCAGGGTTCATCAGTTCTTCAGCTTTGCTACCCTACATCATCCGAGATTAACCTATACGTGTTTAAAGCTATTAAATCTTACAGAACAAGCATAACAAAATGGTGCATATAAATGAGTGAAGGTAAAGATATAGTGCCTATCCACGCTCAAGGATTCTTCTGTGTACACAGAAGAGGACTTGTAAACCAAATAATAATATATGACTATTACGACCCCAAGGGGTACTATGCGAAACTAATACATAGACCCCTAGACTATGAAAATGAAATGAAGAAGCTAGCAGCAAATATGCAGTACTTTCTAGACCAAGAACAAGTACTAATTAATGGAGAAAAAGTAAGACCCATAGTTAAATCAGTTAGCCTAGACCATAGAGGATTCATGGAAATTGCATACATCACTTACGTAATAGAGTTCAAGGGAAGGTTTAAGAGAGGTGTAAATACTTATGAAAATATCTATGAGGTTGAAGTAGCTGAATACGACTATGAAGTATACTGGATATTCCCACCAAGAACTAAGATAATTGAAGTAGAAGTAGCAGCAGAATACGAAATACTCGGTGATGGAAACATACTATTATTCTGGGTTAGAAAAGGAGATAAACTCAAAGGATACGAGAAAATAGCATTTAAATTACCATAAGTCTATTCACTTAACTCTCTTTCAATAATCTTTTGAGCAATCCTAATTAAGACCTCCCTCCAGTTTGGATCGTTACGTATTTTAGCTATCATAACCCTAAATGGTAGGTCAAGATACTCTAAAAACATTCCCTTATATTCATGTAATTTAGCCCACTCTATTAAGTCATTAACTGATACATCCTCTCCTTCAACTTCAGCTAAAGTAAATAGTTTCTAGTACGTGATCTTTCTCGTAAAGAATTTTATTGGATCTACTCCGTAAACGTACATCCTCACTACGGTTGTATCGTAGGGATCGCATATCTCCTCCTCAAGATTAGCAGCTACCACTACATCAATATCAGCAAGTCTCTTAATAAGCTCCCTCCTCTCCTCCCTAGACATTAATCTAGGATCAGTCATAGCAGCTACATGGAAACTTACATTGTATTTCAGGAGATTCTTAATAGCATTGAATGGTAATTCAAATGCTTCAGGTATAGCGCCTGTTCTCATTGTAAAGCATTGAGGATTACCTGCCTTTAAGCTAACCCTAACATGTACCTTACTATACTTGGATATCTCCTTAACATAATTCTTATCAGCACCAAATAGTATACCATTGGTTTCAAGTATGAATAGTTTAATCTTGGACTCACGTTCAATAAATTCAAGTAAATGTATTAAGTGATTTCTGCAAAGCGTGGGTTCACATGCACTAATCCTAGCCTTATTCACGCCCCACCTTCTCGCTGCTCTCAAAATATTCCTATACGCTTCCTCAGCAGAATAGAACTTACCATATATTTCGGGAAAATCCCTACTCCAATCACTCCAACAGAAAAAGCATCTAAAGCAACATCCAACAGCATAGCCGGTAGCTATGCCTCTATAAACTCTAGTAGCATAAAATGCTGTATACTTCCTACAATCATCTTTACAGACAATCTTCTCGGTAACTCTAGCTAGTTCTAATGGGTCAAATGGTTTGAAATCTCTTGTAAGCATTCTAGTATATTCTCTCATCACACGATTTCTCCAAGAAAACAATATACGGTAACTAAGGATTTATTACTTGCTCTTTTCCCTAGACTTCCTAATCATTTTCCTAACTTCTCTCCAATAATATACAAGAGGATTCCTGACATTACACTCACTTACACATAAACCTAAGGTTTTCATGGTAGCACAACTATAGGGCATATATTGTTTCTTTGAACCCCTCAATCCTGCAAGATGTTCTATCTGATACCTTGCTATTCTCTCATTAAAGTCAGGTACGTTTCTAAAGACATTAAGTACCGACTCTACATCCATACCTATGTGTAGTAGAAACGTAGCTATAGCAAATCTCTCGTGATGGCTAAGGTTCTCACCATTAACGATAGCATTGTATAACCTACTCATACATGGTGGAAACGCTTCGAGAAATACTTGACCCTGAATTCTCTCCTTAAGCTTCTCAAAATACTCCCTAGCTGTTTGAGCACCCTCAATAGCAGCCTTCGATAACATTTCACCTCTAATTTCCTTAATCATCCCCATTAGTTTATCTATTAATGGTTTAAACTGATCAGGTATTTCCTCTATATACTCTACGCTACTACAAATTCTATCTCTTATGACCTCCTCGAGTAGTCTAGCAAACTTACGCTTATCTAGATAAACGTAACCCTTCTTAAGGAATTGATTAGTAAGCTTCCATGAAGGATCCTTAGATAGCCTTAATGTAGCCTTAATATAGTCTACATAGTGTATAGCGTATGGTAGCTCAATATACATAACTTTATCTCTGATTTTCATGTAGGGGATCCTAACTTTCTTTTCACCTAGATATTGTACATCAATGCCAAGCAATTTACCTATAGCTTCAAGGACAACATCTTCATCCTTAACTAAGTGTTCATAAACTCTCTTAGCTTCAGCATCAGCATACCTAGTTATAAGCCACTTATCATTGATGAAGCCCAACAATATTAGACTCAAATAGTATGCAAGTACTTCTTCGTCAGTTGATATATCAGCCGGAGGATTAGGTATAGAACCTTTTTTTAAAGCATTAATTATTCTCTCCTCAGCTCTTTCAACGATTTTCCCTCTAGTGAAGGAAACTATATCTAGAATACTAACTCCTTCAGCATACCTTTCCTTGATGAACTTACCTATGTTTACTATAAATGGATACTTCCTATAGTCTATGAAAGCTCTCCTAGCTCTTGAATACACGCTTCTACTCCTATTATCCTATATCATATATTTAATGAGTTAATTAAATAATAGCCTACATTAAGTTTAAAAAGACTACAATATAGTAATACTATGAATACCCAGATATAAATCAAGAGCTCGTGGGGGTGAGTTAAACTCCCCAAATGGGTTGTATGTTCGGCATGGCCCTACGTAAATACAGTTCCACATTTAGGTAACATGATAGGCTCAATACTAAGTGCAGACGTATTTGCTAGATACCTAAGACTAAAAGGAGAAGACATAGTATTCGTCAGCGGAAGCGATGAACATGGAACACCAATAGAAGTTGAAGCTAAGAGAAAAGGAATAGAACCAAAACAACTCACAGGCCAAGTACACGAATACGTTTCAGAACTATTCAGGAAATGGAGAATAAGCTTTAGCAACTATACGAGAACAGAAAGCGAAGTCCATAAAAAGTTCGTACAAGAGTTCTGGCTAAAAATATACAAGAAAGGATACATATACGTACAAGAAGAAATACTACCATATTGTCCTAAAGACGACATATTCCTACCAGACAGGTTCATAAAAGGTAAATGCCCATTCTGTGGTTACGAAGAAGCTCACGGAGACCAATGCGATAAATGTGGAAGACTACTACACCCAACAGAACTAATAAATCCAAGATGCGTATTCTGTGGATCAAAACCAGTATATAAGAGAACAAAACACTGGTTCTTTGACCTACCCAAGCTCACGGAAAAACTGAGAAAATGGCTTGAAGAACACTCACAATTCCCTGATAACGTTAAGAGATTCTCATTAAGCTGGGTTAAAGAGGGATTAAAGCCTAGAAGCATTACTAGGGACAATAAGTGGGGTATACCAGCACCATTCCCAGGATCAGAAGGAAAGACAATATACGTGTGGTTCGATGCTGTCATAGGGTATATCTCGGCAACAAAAGAGTACGGAGAACGAATAGGTAAACCAGAACTATGGAAAGAATACTGGTTCAACAAAGACACTCGTACCGTATACTTCATAGGTAAAGACAACATACCATTCCATGCAGTACTACTTCCCGCCATGATGCTAGCAACAGGAGATCCATATACCCTACCATACCAAATAGCAGCAACAGAATACCTAATGTTCGAGGGAGAGAAATTCAGTAAAAGTAAAGGCATAGGAGTATGGATTGACGAAGCACTAGAAATAGCCGATGTAGACTACTGGAGATTCGCATTAATAAGAATGAGACCTGAAGTTAGAGACACAAACTTCACATGGAGAGAATTCTATAGAATAGTAAACAGCGAATTAAACGATGATATAGGAAACTACGTTCACAGAGTACTAACATTCACATGGAATAGATATAAAGGTAAAGTACCAGAACCAGGCAAGCTAAAAGAAGTAGATAAAGAATTCATTGAAAACATAGGGAAGAAGGTAGATGAAGCAGATAAATACTTTAACGAAGTAAGACTCAAACAAGCATCAGAACCCGTTCTTGAAGTAGCAAGACTAGGAAATCAATACCTAAATACTAAAGAACCGTGGAGGAAATTCAAAGAAGAACCAGAAGACGCAGCAACAACAATTTACCTATCAATAAACTCACTAAAAACACTAGCAATACTAATGGAGCCATTCATGCCGGAGATAGCTGAAAAACTATGGAATATGCTGAACCTATCAGGAAGTGTTCATGTAGCTAAATGGAGTGAAGCAAAGGAATTAACTATAAAGCCAGGACATGAAATTAAGAAACCTCAACCATTATTCAAGAAGCTACCACCAGACTTCTTAGAGAAAGTAAATGATATCTTATTAGAAGCTAGAAGAAAAGCGCATGCAAAGAGGCCTAGGGTCCTTGAATAATCCTCACATGAACCTTAAAGCCCTTAAATAATTTAATTATTTTTTTAATCATTTTATTTGAAGACACATAAAGGCGTATTGAATTATTATCTATCTTAACCATAAGCAGGTCTAACGGATTAGATGGAGGATCAGGTATTTCGGGTAAGGGCTTATTTCTACCAACATATATCCATTTCACTCTACTCGTTTTACCCCTCTTGCCCTCATAAGATAATTTATACCAGTATTTACCGAAGTAGTAATACCTTCTTATACCGCTGGGAGTTCTCCTAGTTACAATATGCATAGGCTTTAAATAATATCCATAGCTCTTTATCAATTCATTATACCTGTATAATTCAGTCATATACCTATCCATAATGTCTCTAAGAACCCTTTCCAGTTTAGCTAGAGGACCAGTAACCTTAATCTCAATATACTTGGTCGCATCATTATCCATTAACTACACCTCAAAGAGTACTCTAGGGTAGGTTTTTATGTTGGCATTTAAATTAACTTATACTTAGGCTGATATCCTTGTCGTTAAAATTAAAATCAGCTGAATTACCAGAAACAGAAGAAGGATTACAATACCACTTAATGGTTAAGCCCGGCGACGTAGCACCATATGTTCTATTACCGGGTGATCCTGAAAGAGTTAAGATGATAGCTAAGTACTGGGATGGAGCGAAGCACATTGCAACCCATAGGGAGTTTGTAACCTATACAGGTAAGTATAAAGGAGCACCAATATCAGCTACCTCAACAGGTATAGGATCTCCTTCAACAGCTATAGCAGTTGAGGAATTATTGAGAGTTGGCGCTCATACATTCATAAGAGTTGGTACAACAGGTGCTATTCAACCCTACATAGATATAGGAGATGTAATTATATCTATTGGCGCTGTAAGACTTGAAGGAACAAGTAAACAATATGTGATGGTAGAGTATCCCGCACTGGCCCATTATGAAGTAGTCCTAGCACTAATTGAGGCAGCAGAGGAACTAGGAGTAAGATATCATGTAGGTATAACGGCTAGTACTGATAGCTTTTATACAGGTCAAGGAAGACCAGGATTCAAGGGATATACTCAAAGCTGGATGAAGAACATAATCCCAGATCTACAAGCTGCAAAAGTATTAAACTTCGAAATGGAGGCAGCAACAATATTCACATTAGCCAATATTTATGGAGCACGCGCTGGTGCAGTTTGTGCTGCTATAGCGAATAGAGTTACAGGAGAATTCATACCAGGAAAAGGGGTGGAAGACATGATAAAAGTTGCTAACGAAGCCGTTAGGATACTCTATGAATGGGATGAGATGAAGAAGAGTAAGGGAAAGAAATACTTCTATCCTAAACTACTAAGATAACTAGGTGAAATTAACATGATTGCGCGTGAAGAAGCATATAATCTACTTACAAAGTATTTAAAGAACGATAAATTAGTAAAACATTGTTTAGCCGTTGAAGCAATAATGAGAGCACTAGCGAGGGAGCTCGGGGAAGATGAAAACCTCTGGGGTCTTGTAGGACTACTACATGACCTAGATTACCAGCTAGTCAATAAGGATATGAGTAGGCATGGGCTTGTAACCGCAGATATACTAAAAGACAAACTTCCCCCTGAAGCCCTAGACGCTATTAGAGCTCACAATGAGCTAACAGGATATAAATGTGAAACTAAGCTCGCCTACGCGCTTAAGGCGGCTGATCAAATATCAGGACTAATAATTGCAACAGCGCTGGTAATGCCGCATAAGAAACTCGAAGAAGTTAAAGTTTCATCGCTAAGAAAGAAGTTTAAACAAAAAGACTTCGCACGAAACGTTAAGAGAGAAAAGATACTGTTGTGCGAAAAACTTGGATTAAGCCTAGAAAAGTTTATGGAAATATCGCTAAACGCGCTAAAGCAAATACCTGACCAGCTAGGACTATAAAGTAAAACCCCATAAAAATAAATATTCAGCCATGTATAGCTCTAAGGGGGTTGAGGTGCAAAAAACTTGACGAGAGACCAGCTAATAGGAGCAATCCTGCTCATAGCTTCAATAGTAGTAATCATAGTCTATGGATGGCTAATGTTCATGCCACCACCATTACAAGTACTAGGGCTACCCATAGACGTCTTCCTTACAAAACTAACATTATTCCTAGGAATACTCGCAGTATTCGGTATCCTAGGATGGATAGGATATACACTCGCAACAACACCACCACCAAAACCTATTGAGGAGATAGAAAAGGAGCTTGAAGAAGAATTAAAGAAGCTTGAAAAAGAAATAGAGAAAGAAAAGGTGGAAGGAAAGAAAGAGAAGGAAAAGAAGGAAGAGAAAAGGGAAGAAGGGAGAGAGGAGGAAAGGGGAGGTCAGTAAGAGCGTCTAACATCACGTATTCAGCAGATTGGTCGGCTCATCACCAAACATTTTTATAATAAATTAGAAGTTATTAAGTGATAGCCTAATAATTTAATAGTTATGTACTTAAAGACGAAGAAAGGTTATGTAATTCTCATTTAAACCGAAGTCTTCTTTTCCAACGTTTCAAGTATTCTCTTAAGATATGGTGCTTCCTCAGTACCTTTGATAGCTTCGGTTATAACCTCATACACTCTCTCGGGATTAGGTACACCGTAGAGCATATAATAGCTTCTAGCCCTAGCAACCTTAACACCTCTTCCACCAGCAACTATAACACCAGCACCAACCCCCTTAGCAGCTCCAGCACCTACACCAACGTGCGCAGTATCTTCACCCAAACCTAGACCAGAACTCGATATGGGCACTATATTACCATAGTTAAATACCTTACCGAGTAATCCTTTCTCTAACACTAAGTCACTAATACGAGAATACAGTATTTCTCTACGAACAGTCTTTAATCCATGATACTCTATTATTAACCCACGATCAGTGATAATGTACCTATGAGCTCTACGATGAAACTCCGCTCCAATAATACCCAATACAGCTAT
>CAYPZO010000008.1:0-25596 GCA_964415135.1 uncultured Desulfurococcales archaeon
TCCTAGTAATCATAGAATCATTTTGGGATGATTGAAGACTCCAATACTGAAAATGGTGATTGAATCCACCCCTACTGACCGCTAATAATTTTAATTAAATCTATACCAGCCTTCTTCAAAAGCACGTATAGTCTGCTTAATGGTAATCCAACTACATTGTCATAGGATCCATGTATCTCTTCTATAAATATCGTCCCTATGCCTTGTATTCTATATGCTCCTGCGACTTCTAATGGTTCTCCTGTTTTAATATAGAATCCTATTTCTTCCATACTTAATTCCTTTAATTTCACTTTGGTGACGCGACAATCAGTATATATTTTTTCATCTACTTTTATTGCTATCCCTGTGTATACATTATGCCATTTTCCACTTAGAGTTTTTAAAATCCTTATAGCATCTTCTTTGTTTTGCGGTTTTCCTATTATCTTTCCATTTAGCTCGATTAAGGTATCGGCTGCTATTAATATGGTATCTTTGTCTTTATACTCCTCATTGACACTGTTTATCTTGTTAATAGCATTGCATATAACTATGTCGCAAGGGCTATTTCCTTTGTATTTCTCTTTTACTACCTTAGGTGAAATGACATCAAACTTTATGTTAAGTTTTCTAAGTAATTCTATTCTTCGTGGACTCGTAGTTACTAGGATAAACTTGTACTTCATGTTATCTACTATATTATGGATGCCTAATGTGGTTAAATGTTAGATGTTCCATGTTCCGTAGATGTGAAGTGTCTTAATTATTCTTTCTATTTCGTCTTCTAGCATGTACCTTATTTCATCTCCATGTACTCTTATTAAGTGTAGGTATAGTCCTCTCTTTGTGAATGGTCCCTTATTACATAGTCCACATCTTAGTAATCCGTTTTTTGTTGTTACAATCCATGGTAGTACTCTCTCCATTGCATTGATAGCTATTTTAGACATCCCTGGTCCTGCTATTTCTTCTATTTTCTTTTTATTGACTTCGATTCCTGCTGCTATCCTAGCTATTACTGGTACGAGTTTGGATGCAAGGTTTGTTATTCTGCTTACCATTTAAATCCCTCTCCCTACCATAATATGATTATATTATTTCCTGTAATTTCGGTTAAACAGCTTAGTTTTCTATATGCTTTAAAAGATTTCTTGTACTTTATAGTGTATGATAGATACATGTATAGCGTTGATGGTTTTTCTTTTGTTGTTTTCTCTTTTATTACCCCTTCTTCTTCCTCTTCCTTAGGCCTATAGGTTGGGTATATATCTGGATAGAAGTATACCCTTTTACCTTCAATGATATATCTAACTATTTTCCATGATCCTCTAGCCCACGGGAATTCCTTCCACCATTCTCTATACATATCGTTACTTACTACTATGGCGTTTAGATCTTCAGCTAACTTTAATATGAAGTAATCTGCTGGTGTTCCTGGGGGTGCTTGAATTATTTTTCCTTGGTTTATCAATTCTTCGAGTTCTGATGGTTTATCAATTCTATATCTCAGTGAGGCATCTACTATTACTTTTACTTTGAATCCTTTTCTTTCTAGTGCTTTAATCATAATCTTGATGTTTCTTATTCGTCCTTTTCTTGATCTATGTAGTGCTACATTAGATCCATCAACTATTACTGTTCCTGAGTGAACGGGTATTCTTGATCTTCTAGTACGTTTGAATAGTTTTAATGTTGATATTGTTGAGAGTATGAGTGCTGTTATAGCTATTGTTAAGGTTACTAGTATTAGTTCTTGAGTAAACTGCATTACTTATTGCACCATCTCTGTTTTCTTGTTTAAGTTTATCAGCTCACAGTTTCTATGTATTATATCTTAGAAGAGTAGATATAGGTGTATGACTCGTGAATACTTACATGGATAAAGTTTACTACCAAGAGAGAGTTGTTGAAGTTGCTTGGAGGGATGGTTCCGTAGAGACCAATGTTGCTAGTTCATTTGTTAAGGGGGTAAGAATGTTTAAGGATGGATGTTGGGGTATTGCCTCTTCCCAAGGGGAGAATATTAGTATTGATGAATTGAAGGAGAGAGCTTTAAAGAATTTAAGGCTATGCTTGCAAGTTAATAGACATGATGTAGGGGAACTAGTTGAAGCACGAACTTATAAGGGTAAGGTTATATTAGGTAAAGAACCGGATCTAGAAGAATTACATGCGTTAATTGAAAACATTGTTTCAAGGACTTATAACGTTAGTGAAGTCATAGCGACCAGCTATTCATTCCGCAGAGCTATTGAAGGGGAGGGAGAATACTGCGAAGAACGTAAGAACGTAGTTGAGTTAATTCTTTCAATTAGAATTAGAGGCTCATATAGAGAGGGTATAGGGAGTGCAAGTTTAGCATTTACCGGTAATGTAAGTGATTTATCTCGAAAAAAGATAGAAGAGCTTATAAGAATAGCTGAGGATAGAGCTGGTGCAAATGCAAGAGCTAAAATATTAGATCCCTTCAGTAGAGGTAAGTGGTTCATAATCTTAGATCCTGAATGTTCAGGTACTTTATTCCATGAACTTGCACACTTACTTGAAGCTGATAGTAGTAAGCATTTCAAACCCGGTACTAGGATTACCACTATGGATTTAGACTTATACGATGATCCTTTATATCCTTGGAGCCCCTCAATAAGGTTCTTTGATGATGAACGTGTATCAACATTTAAGAGGAGTTTAGTAGAGGATGGAGTTGTAATTGACTTACTTCACACCAGGTATACTGCATCATTTTATGAAGACGCTAGACCAGGCTCCTCAAGGGGATTATTTCATGTTCCAAAAGCAATGCATACTACATTAGTAGTAAAACCCGGTGATTGGAGATTTAGTGAGATAATCGAGGAAGCTAAGAAAGCACTACTTGTAAGTGGAGTTATTAAGGCTGAACTTTATGAGGGTATTATATCTATTATACCTGAAGCTACATGGATTATTGAAGAAGGCGAGTTAAAGAGACCTGTTGTCGCTAGATATGTGAAGATTCCATTAGTATCAGTTTTATCGAAGATAAGTGCTATGAGTAGGGATATGAGGTTAAGGTATAGCTATGAGAAGGGACATTTAGTTGCTGAGGTTTCTCCATATGTTAGGTTAGAGGGATATGTTGAATGAAGTACGTTAAAATGATAGTTTTGGGAGATAGCCACATACCTGATAGAGCTCTTGAAATTCCACGAAAGATCTTAGAAGATATAGAGAAGAATAGACCCTATGATATAGCAATATTTACTGGAGACTTTACGTGTGAAGAGGTATATGAGTGGTTTAAAGGTTTAGGAAGGAAGGTCTATGCTGTTGAGGGTAATATGGACTATATAGAGTTACCAGAATATGTTGTATTGACTTTGAATTCTATAAAGATGGGAGTTATTCATGGAAGTCAAGTATATCCTAGAGGAAATATTGTTAAACTTACCCATATAGCTCAACGTTTAGGTGTAAAGATACTATTATCCGGTCATACGCATAAACCATTCCTTAAAAAGTATAAAGGTGTTCTACACTTAAATCCTGGATCAATTACGGGGGTATGGAGTGGTAGTGGAAGTTCATTTAACCCAACGTATGCTATACTTTACATCTCTTATCCTGTTCTCGGCATTAAGTTCAAAATATTAAGGAATGATAATGATATTGTTGAAAAAGTATTTAGGATTAATCTAGAACGCTTAACCTAGCTCCGAATGAAGCTAACACAAGTAGTTCAAGTACCTTATATGCCTCGATAATATTACTAGCCTTATATATTATGGTTCTACCATCATCTCTTTTAACCATAGGCATGAATTCAGCTACATCAGCATATACGGAGCTCTTAAATCTTATAGTTAATTCTACATCTCCTTTCATTTCGAGAGGTTTTACCCTTCCTTCCCTATATTTCTTGATGGCACTTTCTATCTTATTTTTTAGTTCATTGATTACTCTCTTTATTGATGGGCTTTTTGCTGAACTTCCCGAGAAAGAGGTTTTGAAAATTACGGTCTCAACCCATGGCGTATACTCTTTAACCTCATCTATTAACTTTGATTCTCCCGCTACAAGTATAACGGGAACGCCATAGTATCCCAGGGCATATGCATTTAAGAGAAACTCGCTTACCTCTATACCATTTAATTTTACGTAATCTACTATAGAGCCACTATATGTGTGGTCAAATATGGAATACATGGTTCCAGACTTAGCGTGATAACCCAACATTAATGCTACATCACATTCCTTACCTCCCGTAATCATGCTTAATGCTCTGGGAAAACCATTAATTATTTCAACATATTCGGGTAATTCTTCAAACTCTATATTAACCATGTGACCATGACTATCGGCAACAACTACTTCATCAAATCCATGATTATGAAGATGTTCACATGCGCTTTTAACAATAATCGTCATTATCTTTCTTGCTTCATTAAAAAGCTTTCTACGTACATCTAAATGCTCTAAACTTGCTATATAGGGCATTCCCTCCATATCAACTGAAATGAACGCTTTCATGCTCAACACACAATAATTTTGCAACCTAAAGCCTTAAAATATTGATGAACATACATAATGAGTTATATTTAAGTCATAGGCCCCTCATGGTCCTCCTCTCCCATACCCCTTTGGGGTAAAAAGGAGGAGGACTCGAGGCCTCCATATAATATATTAAATTGGTATTACAGTAATAAGCTTTGCTTTTTACCGAATTTTTAAGTTTTTTACCTTTTTATTAATTATGTAAATCCTGATATTATTGAAAAGTATGCAGTTACCACATTCAGTGCATTTACTACATACATTCTTTATCTTTACTTCCTTTAATACACCATGAGCTAGTAATGCCCCAATTATAAGTTCTCTTTTCTCGCATTGTATTCCTTTATTTAATAATATGTTAAATAGCTTCATCATTAACCACCTATTATCATTTGTAGTGCGGTTAAGATGGCATACGTTATTAGACTTATTACATAAGCTATTGCAATGATATATACTATGGATAGTATTGTTAATTTAGTATTTCTAAATTCTGCATACATTACTGCTAGTGTGGCTATACATGGGACGTACAATGTAATGAAGAGAAGTAGCGTAAATGCTTGAATGCTATTAATATTTAGTGCTCTTAATGCATCTGCGACATTTATCCTCTCTCCTCCCTCTAATAGTACAATGCTTTCTACTACCGCCTCCTTAGCTATAAATCCTTGAAATAACGTAAAGCCTATTTTCCATGAAGTTTCGGTAGGCATATTAAATGGCTTAAGTATAGGCGATATAGCTTTTCCTATTATGAAAGCATAACTCTCAGTAATGTCATTTACTTGACCAGATGGACCATAGTTAAGCATAAACCACGTAATTATGCTTAATGTGAATATTATTAATCCTGCTTTTCTTAGGAAATGTTTCGTGTAGTCCCACGTAATCCACCATACTACTTTAGCATTTGGTTTATGTATTGGTGGTAGCTCTATTATTAGTTCTGGAGCTTCTTTTATCTTGAATAAGAGTCTTCTAATTATTAAACTCGTAATTAGATAAACAAGTATTCCCATAATGTATAGAGATACAATAACTAGTGCTCTTTCGATAACTGACTTAAAGAAAGCTGATGTGAAGGCCAATATTACTACTAGCCTAGCCTGACAGGGAATGAAGGGGGATGAGAATATTATTTGAACTCTTTCTTCATCTTCTATAGCGGTTCTTGAGGACATTACTGCAGGTACGTTGCATCCTAAGCCTATTACTAATGGGTAGAGAGCTCTTCCAGATAAACCAAATTTTGAGAAGAAGTTGTTGAAGCTTACTGCAAGTCTTGGTGCTATACCGCTATCCTCAAGTAGTGCTAGGAAGAACATTATCATAATTATTAAAGGTAGGAACGAGATTACAGCTCCTACACCTGGTATTACACCATCACATATTAGTGATGTGATCCACTCTGGAGCTATTCCTGATAATATTGTATTAACAAAATCTGATAGATAGGTGAATATTTCTTCAAAAATACTGCTTAAACTATATGACTCTATGATCTCAGCTATTTCGTCTAATCCCATTAATGAGAATATTATGTTTAGTGGAAATCCTGTATTTATTACAAATGCTGTTAAGAAGGCTATTAGGATTAAGAAGAGGCTTGTGATGGGTCCTAATATGGAGTGTTGTAGTATTTTTTCGAATGTGTGCATGTATGATGTCTTCTTTACTCTTACGATAACTTCTCTACTTATACTATCTACGAAGTTGAATCTAGCTGTTATTATGAGTTCCTGGGGGTCTTTTCCTATACTTCTTTTTATAGCTTCCTTTAGTTCTCTTATCTTCTTTAACTTATCTAATTCTTTGTGTTTCTCTAGTATTTCTTCAAGTCTATCATCACCTTCAAGAAGCCTAATTGCTGCCCAGCGTATAGGGTAATTCTTTAATGCTTTACTATCTTTAATTACTTCCTCTATTTCGCTTATAAATGGTTCTAAGGCACCATAATTTATTTTTAATGGTTCTTTTCTTCCTTTCCTTCCTTCAGCTACCTCAATTAAAGTCCTTAATAATTCCTTTAATCCTACTCCTTTAATAGCTGAAACTGGTATTACTGGTACTCCTCCAAGCTTTGATTCCAGCTTATCAACATGAACGTGTATTCCAGAGCTATGCATTAAGTCTGTCTTAGTTAATGCTATTACTACCTTTGGCGTGAGCTCCAAAATCTGTATTGGGAGATATAATGTCCTCTCTGGTGCAGTTGAATCTACAAGTACCAATATTACGTCAGGTTCTCCAGAGATAATGTATTCACGAGCTATTATTTCTTCTATAGAAGCTGACGTAATACCATATGTTCCGGGTAGGTCTACAAAGCATAGTTTTCTTCCTTCAAATTCCCTTACGCCTTCTTTCCTCTCAACAGTTACTCCAGGCCAATTAGCTACATGGGCTATTTCTCCTGTTAATACATTGAATAGCGTTGATTTACCTACATTAGGATTGCCAGCAACTGCTACAACTATGTTACATCCATATTTACTTTTAATATCATTGTCATTGTTATGTTTGTACATTCTGCCTCCAAGAATAAGTTAGGTTAGCCTAACCTAAAAATTTAATGCTATAAGGGATTTACTATAATTTTTGAGGCAATACCTCTACCGAGGGCTATAGTTGTTCCTCTAACGCGTATTACTATTGGTCCAGCTTGATTCTCTACTACCTCAACCATAGCGCCTGGCGTTAATCCCATTTGCATTAGTCTAGTTATTAGTCCTCTACCACCTAAAATTCCCACGATTATTGCTTTTGATCCTTTAGGTAGTACGGATAGCGGTATATTACTCATTTTTGTCGACCTTGCAGTCTTTAACTGGTGTTACTTGAATTAAGCGGGCATGTTCTATATCCACTTCGCGTTCGATATTATGGTCTAGCATTTCAATTATTATTTTTGTAGTATTCTTATCTTTTACCCTCAACAGTATTCCAACATTAATACCCATATCAATTATCTTCTTAAGCGAACTATTTAATTCTCCAAGTATTCTGATAACTCTGTAACAAGAGCCTACTCCTCCTTCATCTAATGTATGGTAGTTCTCTTCTTGTTGTTTTAGTGTTGGTGTTATTGGGTTTCCATGAGGACATGTAGATGGTCTTCCTAGTAGTTCATATATTTTTTCAACAACTTCATCAGGTATATGTTCCATACTATGTGCATAGATATGTGCCTTGTACTTATCAAATCCTAATATCCCTTCCAGAAATTTCTCCATTATTCTATGCTTTCTAAGAACTCTTAATGCTTCACTTTTACCCTTATCAGATAGTTTTACCCCTTGATACTTATTCCAGGTAATGTATCCTTTAGCTACAAGTTTTTCTAAAACCTTTGAAACAGTCGCAGGAGTGACATTGAGTTCTTCAGCTATTTTACACGTTTTAGCTATTCCATAAATATTTTCTAATCTTAATATTGTAACTAGATAATCTTCTATTATTGGCGAGGTCATAGCATTAGCTCTAGAGTTTAATTGACGTTGTATCATCATGTCCGTAAACCTGAATAAGATTTATTATTATATGGGATTATAAAGTTTAGATTAGCCTAAACTAACATTAATATTTAAGTCTCTAGAGCCTCATATTAGACTTAGAGTGATGAACCCTGCGGGACCTCATCGGAAAACACCCGATGAAGAGAGAATCACTAGCTGACATAACAATATAACGTAGAAACGTAGAAATGATTTGTAAGAGGAGGCAGTGATGAAGTTACGCACTCAGTGACTAAGTGATCGAGGCTCACCTTACTGAGCACATTTTTAATCCCGTGAATTTTAAATGCATTAGGGGTAGTATATGTCTGATGAAGTTAAGGTTCTCATAGATCGTGTAAGAAAACCTGGGAAGTTTATTGCCTTAGCCATAATAGTAATAGTCATAGCAATAATAGGCGCTGTAATTGTATTTTCTAATATAATAGTAGCTGATGTAGGTGAAGCTGAGGTAATTATAGATCCTTGGCAAGGTAGGATTGTTGGTGTTATTTTTGGTCCTGCTTGGACCATTAAGGCTCCATGGCAGTATACTAAGGAGGTTTATGTTGCTGTACAAGTAATAAACTTTAGCTATAAAGAAGGAACGGCTATTGAAGCATTAACTAAGGATGGAGCTCGAATTAATGTTGATGTAACTGTTAGATTTGATGTTAGGAAGAGTCCTGAAGCAATTGAATACCTTGTAACTAAGTATGCTAGAGCCCCTATAGATGAAGTTAGAACTGGAGTAATAGTGCCCATAGTAAGGCAGGTTGCTAGGGATGTTATTAGTAAATATACACTTACTGAAGTTATTGAGAAGAGAGCAGAGCTTCCATCAATAATAGTTAATGCTATTAGGGAGAGATTAGAGGAGGATGAAACTGTTAGAGTGGCCTTGAATATCATTGATGTAGCCGTTAGGAGAATTATACCACCTGAAACCGTTCTTAAGGCTATTGAAGAAAAGCTTCAAGCACAACAAAGAGCTGAAGCCGCAAGATATGAGCTTCAAAGACAATTAACATTAGCAAACGCTACTAGAATGTCCAGAATAATACAAGCCGAAGGAGAGAGGCAAGCACTAATAATACAAGCTGAGGGTCAGAGGGAAGCATTAAGACTACTTAGCTCAGTATTCAATAATAATACACAGGCATTGATATGGTATTACTTTATCCAAGGTTTAACTAAATTTAATGGAACATTAATAGTGATTATAACGCCTCCATATAATCAAACAGCATTAACGCCAATACTACTACCAATAAGGAGCTAAGGGTGGCTAAATGTCATTAACTTTAGGTCAAAAATTGTTTCTAGTGGGCGCAATACTTGATGCTATAGCAATCGTATTTACATTGATGTTTAAGAAGACAATATTACCAAGGATTATAATGCTAATATTAATTGCAGCATTTACGTTGCTGATGATGGGAGGATTGATAGTACACATTTTGGAGGTTCGTGAAGAGGAATGAGATTAAATTAAAATATCCTTTATAGACTTAGTATTCTATGGATGAGGAGTGCCCGCGACGTCCATAGCCCCGAGATGAAGGCTATGAGGATAGAAGAGCCGTTCTGACAGCCTTACTTAATTAATCCTAAAGAAGTTAACAACACCATGGCATTTACCTGAAGTTGCTATTGCTATAATGGTATTTTTCTTAATGCGACTTAGGAATAATAGCAAGGGAAGAGGGCTAATACATCCTATCTCCGAGTTTAATAAGATTGACTTTATGACTACGTGGTCATTAATGTAGCCTAAATTAGTTAGCTTCTCTAGGCATTCTTCTAACTCACTATATAATGGTATGTCTATATTTCTGCCAGTTATAGGGCAGATGTTTGCTTTACATGTAGTGGAGGGACATTTAGTTGTGAATGGTATTCGTGAAATTACTGCCATTCCATAGTTTATGGATTTGCGTATGTACCATTTATTTGCTATTACTTCACATAAATATTTCACGGGATTAGCTTCATAAATTACGTTGAATTTATTTAGCTTTAAGTATTCTTCACATATACGTGCAGCTACATGAAATGGAGCTGTAGGTACTATGAAAGCAGGTATTATATTTTGATGAAACATTTTTGCTACAATGTGCGGGGCATCACCTATTACTAGTATAGGTGATTGATCTAATTGTTTTAGAAGTACGTTAATATCATTATCCGTTACTTCAACTATTTTCTTAACATATGCTGAGGACTTACATTCGGGATTTATATCAATTACTATGATTTTGTACTTTTTCCTTGCGAAGTGCATTAAAGCTTTAGTGCCAAAAGACCCTCCTCCTACTATTACAGCAAATTGCTTGATAACTCTCCTGCTGTCCTTAACTTTTGACACCTAGCAAATGAGATGTGTAGACACATAATTTCTTTTCCGTTCATCTCTATGTGTTCTCTGTAGATCAACTCGATCATCCCGTGATATGATCAGTATTCGTTCCCTTCCTCACCTATCAGTTTAGGCCCGATTCTTCATCTGGTTTCATATATTTAGTTAGCTTCTTTTGAGCTTTAATGTTCAAATAGGGTATTGTATTTAATAGTTCGTTCATACTTACCATAAGGTATTTATTTATCTCGGCAAACGCCTCGTTGAGACTCTCTACTTTTCTTAATTTGAATTCTAATGCTTTTTTTGATGACATTCTTATGTGCCAATTCCCTACTGGTGCATAGTATGATGGAAATACTTCCCTAAATACTATTATCCCTGCCTGTCGTTTAATCTTAAGCAGGTATTGTAGTATGCCTGTTTTTGCTGCCATGTATCCTCCATCAATGTACTTAGGCTTTCCATTAGCTCTTTCCTTATTGACTACCATTATGGGTTTTTGTGATTTCCTTACCCATAAGCTTGACGGATGCCATATTTCAATCCATAATAATTCATGACTGCTCGGGTACAATATTATTCCAAACCTGTTTCCTAAGTACTCTATAACTCCTACATAATGCTCGTTTACTTGCTTAGAGGATTTTAGTATTTTTAGGATTCTACCTGAGATTATTGTATCTACAGCTGTTATAGCCCATCTAGTTGGAACAAGTCTTCTACTTCTAATTCTTCCCAATAATCCTAAACTAAGACATCTAACAATTGTGTAGAAGTCTACGTCGTATTGAAATAACTTCCATACAGCTTCATATGCTTTCATATCATCCCATATCACTTTTTCAACTATGCTCTCAATTTTTGGATTACTCGTGATTGATAGTTTTTCGGGTAAAGCCTTAGGGCCTATTGGTGTTAATATCGAGTCAAAGCTAAGTATAGGTTTAGGCCTTCTTCTTAATCTTGCTTCTAGGTCTACAGGTTTTGATGAAATAGCCGATAAGCTGATTTCTTTATCGTATAGTTTCCATGGATTATTAACGTCGGCTTTTATTGTCAGAGCTATTAAGCTACTACGTAGCCTAATTATCTCTTCTAAACTTAGTATTCCCCACCACGTACCTGGTGAATCAAATATTCTTGCCTTATTACCTTTAACATTGGGGGGTACTTGTAGTAGTACATTTACCTTAGGATAATTATGTTCTCCTACTATAAGGCTTGGAGGGGTTGAACCTTCTACTTTCATTCCCTTAACATTCTTTATAGCATTTAAGTGAATCCTATAACGCTCAAGTAAGGGACATGAGGACAATCCGCAGAGCTTCTTATATCCCTTACATTTAATGCATACTATTTCATTTACTTTCATTTCTATGTCTATTTATCTTAAGTAGCATACATTAAATACTTTCTCTTCAAATAATATTCATGGAGACAGTAAGTTCAAGATTAATGAAAGCGTTATTATTATAATCGCTATAAGACCTTTAATGACGTTCACTATGTATTTTCGTCTTAATTCCTCATAAATTATGAATGCTAACACTAATATGGGTGTTAAGATTAAAGTAGCGGCTCCTGTGATTATTAATGAGTAAGCAAGGTTTGTGGTTTTACTTAATATTAACCCTATAGCCATGAGTATTAATCCCGTTAATTCACCTACTTTTAGTATTCTAGGTTTAGGATCCATGGTGTTGACACCTCTTTGCTACATTATTAATTTAATGCCAGAGTATGCTATTATAATTGAGAAAGCTATTTGTACAGCTCTTGGTTTAAGCTTACTCATGGTTTTTGCACCTAGAATAGCTCCAGGTATAATACCTAGAATTAAAGCAGTAACCACCTCTAGATGCGTTATACCCTTCGCTAGATATGTTATACTTCCAGTAGCAGCGTTTAATCCTATTATGAATGAGCTTGTTGCTACAGCTACCTTAATGGGTATCCCCATAATGAGAGCCATTATGGGTACCATAATTACTCCTCCTCCTATGCCAAACATACCTGACATTACCCCACTAATTATTGCTAATATTGCTGCTAGAGTTCTATTTCTCGCACCATACACTATGTACTTTCCAAGACTTTCATCAAAATACTTGTAATTAGCGGTTCCTTTAATTGTAGCTTCTCTGAATAATAATGGCTTAATTAATATCATAAATGCTATGATAATTAACACTAAACCTAGCATTTTCTTGACTATACTTTGTGGTAGGCTAAGATTTGTATATGAACCTATAATTGCTCCTAATACTGTTGTAGGTATTAGAATTAATGCTATATCAATGTTCACTAATTTTTTCTCAAAGTAGATACTTGACGCTGAACATGATGTAGCTATTATGGTCATTAAACTTGAAGCTATGGCAGTCCTAACATTGTACTTTAAGATCAATACCATGTATGGCACCATTAAGCTTCCTCCACCTATACCTCCAATAGCTGAAGCAAACCCTATGCCTAGTGCTCCCATAAACAGCAAGATAAATTCCATTATATTCATGAATGTTTATCCCAGACGATAATCTAAAGGTTAGGTTAATATTATTTAATGAAATTATTACGTCAAGGCAATTATTAAGGACACTAATCATAGATATCTAGGGATGAAATGTGAGAATGAGATTAACTTTGCCTAGTAAGCCATCATATGATATAATTGTTATTGGTGCAGGACCTGCAGGCTTAACTGCTGGCATGTATGCTGCTAGTCTTAATGTTAAGACACTAATCTTAAAGGGAAGTATACCTTCAAGGCTTTCCCTAGCTAAAATGATATACAATTATCCAGGATTTCCCCATGGAATTCCAGGTAAAAAATTACTAGAACTTATGGAGGCACAAGCAGTTAAGATGGGTGCTATATTAAGAGAAGATGATGTTGTTTCACTAACTCTCACATCACCTATAAAGACCGTAATTACGAGAAGAGAATCCCTTATAGCTAGAGCAATAATAATTGCTACAGGTATGCAGAGAGCAAAACTAAGAATTAGTGGTGAAGACGAATTTTTAGGTCGAGGAGTTTCATATTGCGTCATATGTGATGGACCATTATATAAAGGTAAGGATATAGTGTTGATAGGTCAGGGTGATGAAGCTGTAAGAGATGTAAAACTCTTATCAAGTATAGCAAGAAAGGTGCTCTTCATACCTCTTGAACCCCTCAAAGGAAATGAATTAGCTGAACTAGAAACTTGCAATAACATTGAAATTCTAGATAATTGTAAAGTAAAGGAAATTATAGGTAGAGATGCAGTTGAAGGAATTAAAGTGGAGCTACCTGAGGGGGAGAAGATAATTAAAGCTAATGGCGTATTTATAGTTACAAGAGAAGTACCAATAGTAAACATACTTAAGAAAGCAGGCATTAAGGTAGATGAAAGAGGATGTATCATAGTTAATGTTAATCAAGAAACAAACATTAAGGGTGTATTTGCTGCAGGTGATTGTACTTGTATTGGTATGCAAGTATCAACGGCAGTAGGTCAGGGAGCCTTAGCTGCAATAAACGCTGTATCGTACATTAGGGGGCTAAAGAGATAGTGATTACAATGTAAAGTATATGTTGATGTTAGTGTACTTCAACGCTTTGTTTTTCAAATACTTCAACAACTTCTATTGAAGATATTATTGGACAGAATGCTGGGTTCTCTTCACCACTTACACTGTCTATTACCATGAATCTTAGTCTCTTGCTATTTTCCACTATTTCGCCTACAAATAGTGGATAGTATACGATGTTTATGGACTCCATTTTACCGTTAATAGCTTCGACTAATTCTATGAACTTACTTACATAGGCTTTGAGTGGTAAAACTATTACTCCTTCATCTTCTTTTGGTTTACCCTTTAACACTTCACAGCCGCTTTGCTTTGCCATTCTAATAGGGTCTATAAACTTCTTAAGAACATCGTATCTTACTTCAACAACGTCTCCAAATATATCAACTAATCCCTTATCTGATAGTACATCCAAGAATACTTTTACTCTCTCTTTAGGAATCCCTGTAGCTCCTGATAATTCACTAATGAATACTGTTCCATGTTCTGTTATGTTTCTCATTATAACAATTGCTTCATCTGATATTTCGGAGAAGCTTCCCATCATTTCATCTATAGCTATATTTGATCCTGACCTTATCACAGGATACCCCATAACCCCATCAAATGCCAAGGTGATGTCCAGTATATCAATACTACCAGCAGCAAGGTTTTTCTCAGCTAGTTTAGCGTTAATTACTACGAACGGTACATATATCAATGCAACTGATTTTAACCTTCCTTTATGCCTTCTTAAAATTGATGGTTTCAATTTACTTTTCATGACTTCTACTGCTTCTTTAAACGACATCTTAGGTTTAATGTAATATTCTTCGTATGTACTTATTGCTCTTAGACTCTTTACGTCTATAGCGAAATGCTCATAGGGCTTAACTACATCTATGCCATATTTTTGGGCTAGTTCATAAGCTTCTACGTCAACTCCGCCTAAGGATATTACTACTATTTTATCTATAGGTAGTTCATCGTACCAAGCAATAAATTTTTCAATATCATCTACTCTTAACTCCTTTGTGTGTATTAGAAATCCTATTCTAATAGTTGAACCAGGTATGGGGCTTAATTCTGCTACTATATCTATTATATGTTTTATTCCTCCTATTCCCTCAACTAGATATTTTCTCTTAACGTTAAATCCATGGCTTCGCAGCTTTGATGCTATCCATGAAGCTATGTATTCCTTTTCGTGTTTTAAGCTCTCTGTTTCTTGCTCACCTAGTTTCTCCATTATCTAGCCCGAATCGAATTTCTCTTAGTTATTGCCGCTTTACTATATATTATACCTCTAAATTTTAACTTTAACTACTACATCATAAGTCCTCTTTTAAACCTTAATAGTTTGTACACAATATAGACTTAGTTCCGGAGGGAGAACGGAGTGAGGTTCATGAAGCGTGGAAACAACTAATTGGATTATTGAACTAGCAATGATTCTCGGGCTTGCTAAGCTCATGGAAATACCCGTAGTCAGATTAGGTATGCCTAGAGTGTTAGGTTACATAATTGCAGGCCTCATACTATCATTTTATGGACTGAAATTTAGTGATGTATCACATGCTTTTGCCACACTAGGTATAGTGTCTTTATTATTTCATGCAGGTTTAGAGACCTCAACTAGGGAGTTTTTTAAAGGATTAAAGGAATCAGGAATTATAGCTTTAGGTGGAGTTATAGCATCAATGTTTTTTGGTTTATTAACGACAATAGTACTTAACTATAATTTAACTGAAGCTTTTGCAATAGGAGTAGTATTCTCAGCAACCTCAGTTAGTTTAACGATAAAAACGTTAGATGAACTAGGTGTGCTTGAAAGCCCTGAAGCTACGGCTATAGCAGGTGCAGCTGTAGTAGATGACGTATTGGGTTTAGCTCTAATTAGTACTCTCCACAGCTTTCTCCAAGGCTCGGGATTCGTTATCTCTGTAATAGAAGTATCTATGCTTGCATTTGCATTATGGCTTGCAGTTTCCTTAGGTTTTCGAGCATTATCTAAACCCTTCTATAGGGTCGCTATTAAAACATATGTTGAAGCCCCGTTACTTACATTACCGTTCATAATACTAATGCTGTTATCGTATGTGGCTATGTATATTAGACTAAGTGTAATATTATTGGCATACGCATTAGGATTAGGACTTGCTAGTCAGAGATTCTTTGCAAGAAAGATATCAAAGGAGATAACACCAATTATAGCACTATTCTCTCCCATATTCTTTGTTTACGTGGCAACACTTGTTGATTTCAATGAATTATTAAAGCTTAGAGTAGAATCTTTCCTAATAATAGCTATAGTACTGCTGATTATGGGGTTTCTCTGCAAATTACTGGGATGCTATATTGCTGCAAGAATAGCAGGTTTTACACATATAGATTCATTAATAATAGGTATAGGTATGATTCCTAGAGCAGAAGTAATGCTGACCGCTTTAACTATAGGTTATAGGGTGGGATTAATTTCACCTATAACATATGCCTCACTTCTTCTCATGGTTCCAGTATACTCTGTAGTAATTCCCCCAGTGCTAAAGTACCTATATGTGAAGTACAAAGGAATAACGTAATATTATGTCTGAGAAACATACACTCTTATTAGCCCGAATACTCATTTCTCTTATTTGAGGAGAAGAATATTTTGAGAATAAATATTGAGAGCATAGGATTAAGATCAATAAAAGTACAGATAATCAACACTACGTCTAAACAAGTTGAAATACATGAAATATTAATTACAAAACCTACTCCCAAACCATTCTTAATGTTTATATTATTAATAGCTTTACTAACGCTATTCTCATTAATCCTTCCAGTACAAGTGGTAATGGCACTTACACTAATCATATTCTCTTCATTCTCAGCAATATCGTCAAAAATTGCAGGTAAAGGTAAAGTTTTACGTACATACCCTGTTAGAATAATGTTAAGACCAAATGATATACTAAACCTATCAATACCCATATCTGAAGAAGCCAAGTACATTGTTATAAAGTCAAGTATAGGTACTTACACTAAGGCCCTAGGTAGGGAATTAAAGAAGTACAAGGAAAAACCCATGGGAAAATATAGTTACACTGCACCCCGCTAAAGTAAAATAGTATTACTGGGACACTACTACACATAGGTACCGGGGTCAGCAAAAGTGACAAAAGCTAGAGAGATTATTGAAGGCATTATAACACGCCCCTCAGTTTTTAAAAGTAAGGAGAAATTATATCCAGAGTACATACCACCAGAGCTCCCTCATAGGGAAGGACAGTTAAAAGAATTAGCTTTACTCTTCAAACCCCTTCTCATATCACCAGGTTCCATAAGTCAGAGAGTATTATTACTAGGTGGACTAGGTACTGGAAAAACAGTGACTGCGCGTGCCTTCGGATTAGAATTCAGAAGTGTAGCTAAGTCTAGAGGAGTTAATGTAGAATACATACACGTAAATTGTCATAGAGAGCGAACACTACATGGAGTAGTATCTGAAATAGCTAAACAACTAGGACTAAACATTTCAACTAGAGGGTTATCAGCTTATGAAATATACTCCGTCATATTACATCATTTAGAGAGAAAGAACCTATATACAATAATTACGCTCGACGAATTCGATTACTTCATAGAGGTAGCAGGTAGTGACGCTGTATATTTCCTTGTAAGGACATATGATGAATATAGTAGCTTATCAAAGAGAGTTAATTTCATATTTATTGCTAGATCAGCTTCAGCTCTCTCCAGACTTGATCCAGCCACTGAAAGCTACCTAATGAGAAATGTTATTAGATTTGAACCATATTCCTTCAATGAACTATATGATATACTTGTTAGTAGGAGTAGTGAAGCATTCTATGAAGGTGTAGTAGATGATGAAGTATTAAGGTATATC
The DNA here is from genome assembly GCA_964415135.1 of uncultured Desulfurococcales archaeon. Lineage (GTDB taxonomy): Archaea > Thermoproteota > Thermoprotei_A > Sulfolobales > WANQ01 > CAYXRT01. The sequence continues at coordinate 17,819 of CAYPZO010000008.1, forward strand.
GCCGACATTGAAGGTGTTGATAGAGGGGGAGAAGGTAATGCAAGAATAGCATTAGAAGTACTATTACTAGCAGGCGAAGCAGCTGATAAAGAAGAAGCAGGAAAAGTAACTATAGAACATGTAAGAAAAGCCTATGCAGTTGAGGGAAGATATATAGCCGTAATAAATGACCTACTAATATATGCTCCATTACATGAACTTATAATTCTAGCTGCAACAGTAAAAGCATTAAGGAAGTTAAATGAACCTTACGTAAGGATAGGAGTTGTAGAGCAAGAATATCAACAACTATGTGAGGAACTGGGAGAAAAACCGAGAAGACATACGCAAATCTACGAATACGTCATGGACTTAAAAAGACGCGGAATAATCGAAGCAAGAACTTCAGGTAAAGGGTATAGGGGTAAGAGCACATTAATTGGAATAAGTATTGCACCGTTGGAAGCATTGGAAAAAAGAATAATTGAACTCATTGAGAAACGGAAGGGGATTAGGCTATGATGCGCGAAGAACCATTACTAGAGGAAATATTTACAAGTAAAGGAAGAGTAAGAATACTGAAAATTTTATTAAAGTATGGTGAGGTAAACATTACCAAGATTGCTAGAGAAGCTGGGTTAAATCATACAGCTACAGAGAAGCATCTAAGGAAGTTAGTTGAACTAGGACTTGTAAGCGAAGAGAGATTTGGAAGACTAAGAATATATAGATTAAATTATTCAAATCCGACAGTATATATAATAAAGGAATTCATAAGAGCTTTAGAAATGGAGTAGAGGAGGATAAGCATTGTCTGTGAAAATGGTTGATATCACTCAAAAAGATGTCATTTTTAGAGAGGCGATAGCTGAAGGAGCTATAAGGTTGAGAAGGAATACAATAGAATTGATAAAGAATAGGAAGATAGAGAAAGGCGATGTGTTTACCATAGCGAAAATAGCAGGGATAATGGCAGCTAAAAATACTCCTCAAATTATACCTTTATGTCATCAAATACCATTAACTAACGTAGATTTAGAATTCAAAATAAATGAAGAGCTCGTAGAAGTTAGATGTATAGTTAAAGCTATAGCAAAAACAGGAGTTGAGATGGAAGCATTAACGGGAGTAACAGCAGCACTATTAACTATCTGGGATATGGTTAAGAAGTACGAAAAAGATGAAAGGGGTCAATATCCATACACAAGGATTGAATATATTAGGGTTATCAGTAAGGTTAAATCACGTGTTTAGGGTAATATTAAGGTTATTCTATAATGGTCTCAAGTTCCATGGTTTCCAAAGACAACCAAACGTAAAAACAGTTGAAGGCATATTAGAAGAAACATTACTAAGACATAAATGTATTTCTGATAAATTCACATATATTAGGTACTCAGCAAGTGGAAGAACCGATAGGGGAGTTCATGCAATATCTCAAGTTATAGTATTTGATGCTGAATGTGAAGCTGAAAAAATAGTTGAGATAATAAATAGGAAATATAGTCCACACATAATAATATGGGGTTATAGATATGATAATACTGGAGAATTTAATGCAAGGTATTGGGCTATTTATCGAGAGTATATTTATATTGAGAAGTACAATGATGACTACGACCTAAATAGTATTAGTAAGGCATGTAAGTACCTTATAGGATTAAAAGACTTCTCTTTCTTAGGGTTGCCTAAAGAAGTAAAAAGTCAAAGACAATTGTTCAAAATCATAGTCGATAGAAGAAGCGAGTTCCTAGTGTTTAAGCTCATAGCTGAAAGTTACGCTAGGTTTATGATAAGAAAGCTAGTTAGCTTACTTAAACTCATAGGCGAGGGAAGGATAGATATAGATAACCTAGAGAAAGCCATAACCAAAAGCAATGTTAGCTTACCGATACGTAGAGTAAAATCAGAGAATTTAGCCTTATTTAACGTGAAATATCCCATACACTTTTATACATCCAAAGACTTAGTTAATGAAGTAATTGAGGGAATTAATATTTTATCGAATAAGTCCCTTGTATTCTCCTACATTTCCTCGTATCCTAATGAATTATTATCAATCATTTAATTCTTTTGATCATAGATGGCGGTATTTTACCACTTTTGAGTCTACGTACATAACTTATTACTTCAGATGCTTTTGGACCGGCAAGGTACTTTATCATACTCTCAGTTAACTCCAATCCTATTGCTAATCTAGCAGCATATAATGGATTATTTTCGAATATTACCTTCAGGTATGGGAGTACATCGGATTTAACTATAGCACTGCTAGTTAATATTCTTGAAGCTATATGTCTTGCTAAGGCATCTCTAATTTCCCTCACCTGCTTAGTCTTTGACATTAAGAGTATCTTTTGAGGAAAACTATACCTAACCCACTTGTACCTCGTCTTCTTCCTTGCTAAAGCTACTCCTGGACCCATGAGGTCAAAGACGTATGCCAATAAGTCCCAGCTCCCTGATTTCTTAATTCTACCAAAATATTGGTCAGCTCTACTTAATGATTCATAAGCTCTCCAAAGATCCTCAGAATCCGTTAATTGATATGGTATATTCTCATTAATCCATTGCATCATAGTTTCATAATCCACGTTAGTCTGCATAATAGCCATTTTAGCCTGCCATACATAACGCGATGTAAATAAGTTCCTTAAAGCCTCAAATGGAGTATGCTCTCTATCCCTTGGTCTCACCATAGCCTTAACTAAAGCTAAAGTTACATGATTATATGCTCTTCCTACAGCTTCAAGATCGTTTATTGCTGACCTTAGATCTCCCTCGGATTTCTCAGCTAAATAACTAAGAGCATTATAATCACACTTAAGTCCTTCAGCAAGACATATTTTCTTTAATACATTAATAATAGTAGTCTTTGGTAATCTCTTAAACTCTATTAGCACGGATTCCTCTCTTAGAGACCTTAATCTAGGATCCCAAGGATCATTAGCTGTCATAACTATGGGGTGCCTTGTTAACTTTATTAATTCAAGTATTGCTTCTAATCCTCCTGCATCAGCGCGACCTGATATACCATCAACTTCATCTAATAGTATTATCTTTCCCTTTTTACTAAAGAGACTCATTTGCGATGCAGCTATCTTTGCAACTCTCTCTATATCTTTTCTACGTCTAAAGTCGCTAGCATTCATTTCAATTAATTCTAGGTTATATTCCTTTGCAGCAGCTTCTACCAGGCTCGTTTTACCTGAACCTGGAGGGCCATAGAGTAATGCTGCTTTCTTAGTAGGTCTTCCTTTAAGCCACGACTGGAGCCATGCTACGAACTTTCTCTTAGCATCATCTTGATTCTCTACTTCGGCTATTCTCTTAGGCCTATACTTTATAACCCATGGTATATTAGACAATTTTACACCTTAAGCTTCTTACCTAATAATGCTAATCGAGCTAGAAATGCGTTTAATTGTATTTCGTCATCAGCTCCCTCAACAAGTCTAAATTGTATCTCGCCGGCATAGTCAGCGATATAAACTTTAATTTCCTCGGGTAACTTTATTTCAGGACTAAATATTTCTCTATGAATTTGCTTAACTATATCTAAGCCTGATAAGCCGTAGGTTATCATTAGCTCTCTTAACTTATTTCTAGCTTCAATAAAATTACCTGCAAGAGCCAGTTTAATCATCTCTTTTATCTCACGTGGGTGAGCTAAACCTACAACTTTATATACCGCATCAACTGTAACTTTACCTAATGCGGCAGCTGCCTGAAGTATATTGATGGCTCTTCTCATATCTCCCTCAGATATCTCATAGATGACTTCAAGAGCCTCCATATCGTACTTAACATTCTCTCTGTCAGCTATCCACTTTAACCTACCTATAATATCCTCCTTCTTAAGTGGAGTAAAACGAAATACTGCGCATCTCGACTGTATGGGTTCAATTATTTTGCTAGGATAATTTGCTATTAAAATAAATCTTGTAGTTGCAGTATACATTTCCATAAGTCTTCTAAGAGCTTGCTGAGCATCAGCAGTCATATTATCGGCTTCATCTAACAATATTATCTTAAATGGGATTTCACCTGCAACCCTACTCCTAGCGAATTCCTTAACCTTACTTCTAATAACATCGATGCCCCTTTCATCACTAGCATTAAGCTCTAACGTGTATTGCCTATACCCAGGACCATATAGATCATGAGCTAGACAATGAGCTGCTGTAGTTTTACCCGTTCCTGGAGGACCTGCAAATAATAGATGGGGCATATTCTTCTCCTTGACGAAATGCTTAAGTCTGCTAACAACTTCTTCCTGATTTATCATCTCATCTAATGTCCTAGGCCTATATTTTTCAGCCCATAATAGTTCGGCTATTTCACTCATAGTCCTCCACCCTTCACTTACAAACTTATCACCTGCTACAACTAATAAATATACAGGAGCATATGATGGTGCTTCCATTATGAATGATGAATATTTAGAGCAACGGCTTGAAGCACTTAAACTACTATATCTTAATAGTGAAGTAAGAGTACTCGTTCTAAGAGATCATCCTGGAATAAATATTCCAGGATTGGAAACTGAGCTTAAGAGAGGAAGTGAAATAACGCTACCCAGATGGGTTGCTAAATACCTAGAAGAACAGGGAATTGTAGAGATAAAAGAACAAAAACTTACATTAAAAGATATAGGGAAAATAGCATTCCTAGAAACAAGATACATAAGCAAACCTCCATCAGAAATGTTATCACTTCCAGATAACTTCTATCAAAAACTAAGAGAATATTTATCTAACCTAAAGGCTAAGATTTCGGAAAAGCCTACCATCGAGTCGGTTAATGAACATACAAGGCTATTATCATACCTTTATGATATATTACGCTCACGAATTCAAAAAATCCTAATCCTAGCACAACTGGGTGAGGACGTTAAAGATGTACTAAACAAGCTAGCTCCAGAAGAGTTAATACTCTATAAAAGTATTAGAACTACTATTGAGAAGTGGCAAAGGATAGTATTAGGAATCGAGGAGACAATAATATGAGCATTAGTAAAGAACACTTGGAAGAAACTATCCCAGAAGAAATAGTTGATCCCAAGATAAAGTTTGAAGAATTCCTAAAGACCTTCAGAGATCCTAATACAGGAAGACTCAAATATAGGGATAGAATAAGAACAATGACATTAATGGGGCAGAAAAGCGTAGTAATAGACTTTAGCGACCTGTACATGTTCGATGCGGACTTAGCTAAAACACTAATAGATGAACCAGATCAAATGCTAGAGTACCTATCTGAGGCAATAAGAAGTGTTGCGTATATAGAGAATGCAGAGTACGCTAAAAGTGTTGATAAATTCTTTCCAAGAATAAGAGGACTTACACAAACAGTACCACTTAGAAAACTAAGAAGTGAACATGTAGGGAAACTAATAGCAATAGAAGGAATACTAGTCAGAGCAACACCAATTAGGCAAAAAGTAGTTAAAGCAGTATTTAAACACCTATTACCTGGCTGCGAACAAGAGTTCACATGGCCTCCAAAGGGAGAAGTAGGAGAAATATTAGAAACACCACCAATATGTCCATTCTGTAACAAAGCCACCGGTGGCTTCAAGTTTATACCAGAAAAATCGAAGTTCACTGATTGGCAGAAAATAGTCATACAGGAAAAACCTGAAGAAATACCTGCAGGACAACTACCAAGATCAATAGAGGTCATATTAACAGGAGACTTGGTAGACATTGCAAGACCGGGAGATAGAGTGATAGTAACGGGTATAGTCAGAATAAAACAAGAAAGGAAAAAGACTTCAAAACCAATATTTGAACCCTATATTGAGGCTAATTATGTTGAAGTACATCAAAAAGTACTAGAAGAGGTTGAAATAACACAGGAAGATGAAGAAAAAATAATAAAGCTCTCTAAAGACCCATGGATACATAAGAAAATAATTGCAAGCATAGCACCATCAATATACGGATTATGGGACATAAAAGAAGCAATAGCACTACTCCTTTTCGGAGGAGTTCCAAAAATACTTGAAGATGGAACAAAAATCAGAGGAGACATACACGTACTCATAATTGGAGACCCCGGAATGGCCAAATCCCAGCTTCTACAATACGTAGCCCGTATAGCTCCAAGAGGAGTATACACAAGCGGTAAGGGATCCACAGCTGCAGGATTATGCGTATTGCCAGATACGTACATAGTGTTAGAAGATGGCACAATAACCACTATCGGTGATTTAATAGATAAAGTAATCACCAAGAAGGAAGGCGTCGTAGATTATAAGAGTAAAGTACTTAGCTTCAATAGTAAATGTTTAAACCTACATTATGGAGAGATAGAGAAGGCATGGAAGCTCTCAGTAAATTCAATAGTTAAAATAAAAACCAGTAGTGGAGTAGAAATAGGACTTACTCCTGAAAACCCGGTACTAACTATACGCGATGGAAGAATAACTTGGATAAAGGCCTCAGAACTTAAACCTGGGGACTACATCGCTAAAATAAAAGTATATTCCGTCCCCGTGCATTCAAACAAGGACGTAGATCCTCTAGACCTTATAGAACTACCTAACAACATAAAGGTTAAACTAAAGGACGAAATCGGTAAACATATACTTGAGACACTAAGAGAAAAGTATGGTACATTAAGGAATGCATCAAAGAAACTTAATGTAAGCGAAGACTTTCTCTATAGCTTCAATAAACATGCTCATTATTACGAGAAGTTAAAGATTATACTAAAAGACCTTGGAATGAAGCTTAAAGTAGATCATATCGAATACATTGAATATCGTAATGAATTCACACATAAGCTTCCTAAATTCACGCCAAGTTTCGGGTACCTTATTGGTTATATACTGGGCGATGGTACAGTCTACGTCGACAAAAATGAAAACAAAGGATATGTTAGAATCTCCACTAAAGATCCAGAAGTAGCCGATTACATAATAAATATTATAGAAGAGCTATTTGGACGCAAACCAATTACATCCATAGATAAAAGAACAGGTGTTATCGATATAACATTTAATTCAATTGTGTTAGCAAAATTAATGTATAGTTTAGGATTTAGAAAACCTAAGAGTAAGGCATTTATACATCCATTATTGACAAGTCTTGACGATAAATTCACATCGATGCTCATAGCAGGCTTAATCGATTCCGATGGTTCTTATATTATAAGGAAGAGTAAGGATAGGATAAGAGTGCACATAGAGTTTATTAGTACAAGTAAAGACCTTGTATATAAGTTACATTTACTACTACTTAGAATGGGTATATTTAGTAAAATAAGAACACGAAGTCCCACTACTACAGAGCTAGAAGGACGTAAAGTAAAAGGTAATTATATAAAATATGTACTCATAATATCTGGTCAAGATAGCATTAAAAGGTATGCTGAATTAATTTCTTCTCCAATAAGGAGAAATAGAGATCTACTTAAGAAAATAGTTGAGTATTCTAGGGAGAAACTTAGAGATAACATACCATCAACTTTAGTAAAGAATGTACTAGAAAAACAATTCAAAAAGAAAGAGATAATGAATGTTCTTAATAATAGGAGTATATCAAGAGAATGGCTAAACAAGTTGATGAACAGAATAACAAATAATGAGGATAAAGAATACCTTAAGAAATTAATTAATTCACCGATATTTTGGGACAAGGTAAAAAGCGTAACGATAGAGAATGGAGTGTATACTGTTTACGACTTAACAGTGAAAGAACACCATAATTTCATCGCGAATTCACTCGTAATTCACAATACTGCAGCAGTTGTTCGTGATAAGTCCACTGGAGAATGGTATCTTGAAGCAGGAG
>CAYPZO010000009.1:0-9229 GCA_964415135.1 uncultured Desulfurococcales archaeon
ACAGCTACATAAACTCCTGTTGCATTACCTACATCGTTAACTCCAAAAGAATAAGCAGAGAAAGCTAAATTGAACAAGAGGAAATATCTAAAGAACTTATCAACATTAAATCCATGACTAAGCAACGTAGATGCAAGCCTATACATTGCGAAGTAGAAGAGTACGCTAAGCGTAATAGCTATAAGAGGGGATGTAATCCAACTCAAAATAACACCCACTACAACACTCCACTTAATATGTGCTGATCTGCTTAGGAAGAAGTAGGCTAATCCAATCCCAAGAACGGAGCCTACAGTGCTATGTGTAGTTGAAACAGGCATACCCTTCCAAGTAGAAAGAGTAACCCAAAGACAAGCAGTAAGCGAAGCAATTAATGCGCCCAAGGGGTCCAAGTCGGATACAACACCTTTACCAATAGTCTTCATAACCATATACCCTTGAGCAACTGCACCTATACCTGCAAATGACGAGAAAAGCATTACTGCCTTCTTAATACTAATTGCACCTGCACCAACAGCTGTATCAGTAGGATTAGCTGCATCATTAGCGCCAAGATTCCAAGCCATATACATGGCAACACAAAGTCCAAGACCAATAAGTACTTCACCGCCCACCTCTAAATCCCGCCATTACCTCTTATCCAAGTTTTTCACCAAGAACACGTTATTTAATAACTAACGTATAGAGTAAATGTAGAGCTATAGAGTCTATGAACAATTAGCCTAAAACGAGAGAGTACCCGAGCAAGTGTGTAGAGAAGTCTACCTCAAGTATACAGATAAGTTTAATGTAGTGTTCGAAGATTTAGACTTAAGACCTACTGCCATTAAAGGTTTAGTAGAGGGTGAAGGTTATGAACAAATACAATAAATTAACACTAATACTATTAGCATTAATAACAATATCAATAATACCATCAGCTATAGTATTAGTTGCTGAAACTCCATGCAATGAAGAACTAAAGGCTCTCGGAATAGAAGGGCCATATACATACGATATATCGAGTATTAATAGAGTAATAGACGTAAGCTCTAAGGCGGTAAAAGAGGATACTAGAAGCTATATAGTAATGAACCTTGATGAATATAATGGTAGAATATCGATTCCAGGACACCCAGCACTACCTTATAAGTCATATAAGATAATATTAAATGGAAAATACGAGGTAAGTGATGTAAGTGTTCTAGTTGTTAAGTATCATGAGGAAGCTCTTAGTAAGAAGATTACGCCCGCACCAGAACCAATACCATACATGATAACTGATAAAAACAAGGGCATAAAGCTAAAGGAGTACCAAGAGATATACTCTTCTAGTGAATTCTATCCAGGCAGACTCGTAGATTACTATGTAGGCTATGGGCTTGGAGGAAAAACAGTAATAATAGTGAAGTTCTATCCAATTCAGTATAATCCGGTAATGGGGAGGGTAATAGTAGTAGATAAAGCATATATAGCAATTAAATACAACTTAAAGGAGTATACAACAGAGCCTCCAGAATCAATGGTAATCATAACCTCAAAGGACCTAGTAGATACACTTAAACCTCTAGTAGAATTCTATAACGAGACTGGAATAATAGTTAATATAACGACGATAGAGTATATTAACAAGACCTTTAAGCCTGCTGAAAACATTACAATGTATTCAGGATTCTACAACCCAATGATTAAGGGTGAGAAAGACCCAATATACCCAATACTTGTAAAGACTTATAAATGGAAGCTAGCATTAAAGACAATTTCGTTCTTAAGGAATATCACTGGTAAGTATAAGTATGTACTACTAGTTGGTGATGGAAATACCGTTCCGCCAAGCTTCTACTATCAATCAGTTATGGCCTACTACTATGTTGGTCCGTGGAATGCATGGAATCCAACAGACTTCTTCTATGCAAGTCCAGACTACGACCTAGTACCAGACTACTTTGTTGGAAGAATACCATTTAGCGATCCAAAACTAGTATCATTTGTTACAGCTAAGATTATAGACTGGTACAATGTAAAGGATAAGGGTAGAAATATAGCTATTAGTGGTGGAGCACCGTTTCACATACCATTAATGTTTAGTGAAACAGCAATAGCAACAGAAACACTAAAAGGAATTACATCAATGTTCAATACCACAATACTAACAATAACGAGCTTAAATTATGACAGAAATACCGTACAAAATATACTTCAAAAGGGAGGGTATCTCTGGTACTACCTCATATGTCATGGTTCCGGTAATGCTCTTATAGACTACATGCCAACACCTGAAGGATACCTAGCATCACAAATCCTTGCGTCAACTAGAGACTTAGCAATGATGGGTAGAAACCCATTCGTACCAGTACTTACAAGCGTTGCATGTATGAATGCTGCATGGGATGACGAAGTAGTTCCTCCATGGTACTTCTCACCACCATGCTTTGGAGAAGCAGTACTATTATCACCAGCAGCAGGTATAGCTTATGTAGGCTCAGCTAGAATAGCATGGGAGCTTGGAGTACTATTTCACCTAGAGAATGGATTTGCAACTGTAGAATTCTATGGAGCAGCATACCTGCACTTCAAGCTACTCCAGGCATATAACGAGTTTATGGGTAAGAGAGATAAGGTCGGCTTAGGAGAAGTAGTTGCATATGGTATTGTAGACTTCATGACAGATGTATTTAAGTCTAAGGAAGCAATGAGGTACATGGACTTAGTACTCCTCACAATGTTCCAGCTAACATTACTAGGAGATCCAGCACTGCAACTACCTGTATTTAAGGATGAATATGTTAAGACAAACATTAAGATAATTGAACCAAAGAAGCCAGACTCAATACTAGATATAAGGAAGATAGCACCCATAGAGGAATATAAGGGTACAATACCATTCTATAACCCACTAAGAAATGCTACATTAACTGTATATGGAGTTGATGGCAAAATAATTGTAACATTAAGTAGAGTTGTTCCAGGATACATGTGGTACTACCTATATAGAGTAAAACCAGGCATTACCTTCATTAAGGGAGAAATAAAGAATGGAGTATGCGATATAGCGTATCCATTTAGTAAGGAAGTATCAGGCCTGGTATTAACGAAGGTTATTGTTCCAGGTAGGTGTGAAGCAAGACTATTCCTTATATCATTTGGAGTCTTTGTAAGAACGCCTACTGCCGTTGCTGGTGGACCAGTAGTAATAGAGGGTTATGGATTAGATGTAGCGCTCTCTGGTGCTCGTTCAGCAGACTTAATGGTTGCTGGTAGGATAGTAACTAAGGTAGCTATAAGCCCTGAGGGATACTTTAACTGGACGCTAGCATTACCATACTTAGTGCCAGGAACATACGATATAGCATTAATACCTCCAGAATACATGTATGAGAGAATGCCAGAAGAATTCCTACAACTACTAAAGGGATATGTTAAGGTAATGGGCATAGAGGAGATTAAGGTTCTAGTAAGCATAGGCTCGATATATGAACCTGAAGCTCCAGTTAAAGCTAGGATAGTAACGTTAATTAAAGGAGAGCCAAAGGATGCTAAGCTACAAGTCAAGTTAATAACACCTAAGGAAGTAGTTGATTTAAATGCAATGCATGTAGGTGTAGGAGAATACGAAGTAGAGTTTAAGGCTCCTGAAACACCAGGAACATACGTAATAGTAGCTATAGCAGAATACGAAGACGCACTAATAAAGGCACGTGGATTCTCAACAGCATCATTTATAGTAACGACAAGGTTCTACGATTTACAGGAGATAATGAAGTTAGGATTAGAAAAGCTATCAGACATGATAGTCTCCTCCTCAAGCGATATTAAGACAACAATTAGTGAAACAGCAGGTCTACTAAATAAAAGCTTAAGTGATCTAGTCTCTGCAGGATTCATAAAGATAACAAAGCTAGTTGAGGGAACTAAGGGAGAAATTATAGCACAAATCAAGGTATTCAATGAAACAGTATATGCAAGGCTATCAGACCTTAACGCGGAAATAGTAAAGGTTGGAGAAAATACTGTTAAGATAATAACAGAGCTAGGAACAATAGAAGGAGTAATTAAGGAGATAAAGGATGGAGTTGCAACCATAGAAACAACATTAGGTGAAGTAAATGTATCTGTAAGCGACATTAAGACAACAGTTGAAGGAGTAAAAGAGGACATGCCAAAACTACACGGAGAAACCATGAGCAAACTAGACGAACTAGCAAAGAGCGTGAGCAGTGTATCGGAGAAAGCTGATAAGGCGTTAAAGGGAGTTGATGAACTAAGACAAACAACAACAATACTACTAGGATTAATTATAGTAGCTATAGGTGTAATAGGAGCTCTAGGAGCAGTAACAATTAAGAAAATAACAGGACAAAAAGCCAAGTAACTTAAATGAACACAACCTAAAATTCAATTCAATTCTTTTTCCTTTACTTATTTCTGTTCCACTATATCGAATGACTATGTTCCAACGAATAGTATTTTATAATAAAGTAACACTAGAAGTAATTGAGGGCTAGCTATGGGAGGTCTAAGAGCAATAGGTTTAACAATAGTAATAACCATCATATTAATAACAGCTATAACGATCACCACAATAAATACACAGGAAAAAATAATCCCAACAAAAGCCACGACAACTCGAACTTCTTCATCAACAGTACCTTTAATACCATTAACAGGTTATGAGAAAACAACTATACCAGTTAAGAGAATAGAGTCTACAGACGAACTAAAGAATCTTATAGAGGAAGCTAAACTTTCATATAAAACCTATAGTGAAATCCTTGGACTTGGATCACTAATGTTTAGAGCAATGGTCTTAGAGTCTAAGGGTGCCGTACCAGTACCAGTTACAGCAACAGTTCCAACACCACAACTAGCAAAGGCGGTAACAGGAGGGGAAGCAACAGCCATTAAGTACTCTAAGACAAATGTCCAAGTACAGGGAGTTGATGAGCCTGATATAGTTAAAACTGATGGAGAATACATATACCTTGCATCAAAGAATAAATTATATACAATCAAAGCATACGATCCTCATGAAGCAAAAATAGTACATGTATTAGAGTTAAACGAAAGCTACATTAATGGGGTATTCATAAACGGTGATAGACTAGTAATAATAGCTACGCCAACAATAGTAGGAGCTAAACTATACGTTGAAACAGCCACAATACCTACGGCACCAGTAGTAACGCCTACACCCATAAAAGTTATAGCGCCAATACCTCAAAACACTACAGTATATGTATACGATATAAGTGATAGAGCTAACCCTAAGCAATTACTAAACATAACGGTAACTGGAAGATACGTAACAGCAAGAATGCTAGGAAAATACGTATACATAATAATCAATGCACCATTAATAGAAAATAAAGGATACATCTACTTACCAGCAATTAATGGAAAACCAGTTGACCCTAGAGAAATAATGTACTTTGAAAAAGACTACAACTATGCATTCACAATAATACTAGCAATAGACCTTGAAACACTAGAGTATAGTAAGAACATATTCTTGCTAGGAACATCAAGCCATGTGTATATGTCAATTAGAAACCTATACATACTATCAAGGAAGTGGATAGAGGTATCAGAACTAGCAGATAAGTACATAGATATAATAAAGGAAATACTACCAGAAGATGTAAAGATAAAGGTAATAAACATATGGAATGATAAGGAATTAAGACTACGTAGGAAGATAATGGAGATCACCGAAACATTAAGTGATTGGTTTAATAAATTACCAAGAAGCGATAAAGAAAAGTACATGATAAAAATAATGAATGCGTACAGAACAATAGCTATCACAAGACTCTCCGAAAACACAGTAATATACAGGTTTAGCCTTGATGGATTAAATGTAACAGCAAGAGCTAAAGGTAGTGTACCTGGGAGAGTACTAGACCAGTTCTCAATGGATGAATATGGAGAATACTTTAGAATAGCAACAACAAGCAATACGGTAAAGGATGGAAGAATAGTAACTGTAAATAACGTATACGTATTGGACATGAACTTAACAATAGTAGGAAAACTAGAAGGACTAGCACCTGGAGAGAGAATATATGCAGCAAGATATCTAGGAAATGTAATGTACTTAGTAACCTTTAGGAGAATAGACCCACTATATGGAATAGACCTATCCGATCCAAAGAACCCTAGAGTACTAGGATACTTAAAGATACCTGGATTCTCAGAATACCTACACCCATACAAGGACAAATACCTTATAGGAATAGGTAGAGAAGCAACAGAAACAGGAAGAATTAAGGGAATAAAGATAGCATTGTTTGACATATCAAATATCACGAATATCAAGGAATTATCAGGTATAGAAATAGGTTCACCTAGAACGTGGTCACCAATACTAAGAGACCATAAAGCATTCATGATAAATACTGAAGAAGGTTACTTCGCAGTACCCGTTCAAGGAGACATAAATGGAGTTTACATAATCGACATAACAGGTAAAGGAGAGCTAAAAATAAGAGGACTAATACCTCACCATCATCCACTAAGAACCATATACATGGGAGAATACATATACACCATATCAACAGAAGTAATAAAGATAGTAGATAAGGACCTTAAACTAGTAAACGAAGTAAAATTAACCACATAATTTTTCCTTCTTTATAGTCCTCTTTAAGTTAAAGCTTATTTATTAATAACGTTAAAAGCTACTATTAGGAGGTATGTTGAAGAATATAATAGCATTAGCTTTACTATCATTAACACTAATTATAATACTAGCTTCTATCATACCTACATTTCATGTGGGGGAATTAATTGATTTAGAAGTATCCGTTCAGCCTAATGAGATAAAAGAGATATTCTTTAACCCTCCTAGCGTTAATGGTACATTTAAGTTTATAATAATTTATAGGTCGGAGAAGCCCATTGAAGTTATATTTATTGATGAGGAGCAGTATTGGGAGCTTTATGGGAGAATAGATCTTTATGGATACATATATTATTGTAATAACAAGACTTTAGATATTATTATATGGGAGGTACCTTCTTCTACACCACATTGGAAATATTACATCTTATTAAATAGTCATTCTATAAATAGGATTGGTATTGATGTTAGGTATTGCTTTAAGAGATGACTAATAAGCGCTAAAAGCTATACATCTTATTCCTATATTAGAGTTAGCTGAGAAGGAGTATGTGTGAGGACATACAAATGAAGCGGTGGTATAATAGAATAAATGTCATCGCCTTAATGTTAATTCTTCTCTTATTCATTAATAGTTCCATGACTACTGTCTTGAGCGATAATACCATAAAGGTACTCTCAATTTGTACTAATGTAGAGGATGTGTTATTTACTAATAATCTTGTAAGCTACTTAGAGGAACAAGGGCTAGATATAGCTATTAGAATTCTCTACTTAGGAGGTGAACTTGGAGAAACGCTAAATGAAAGAAGTTTATTGAATAATATGCAGTTTTTGAGAAGTTTTGATGAAATATGGTTATTCGACGTAAATACCATTAATGGGCTTAGAGAAAAACTTAGACTCGAGGAAATCATTAATATAGCTAAGGTCGTATATGAGGGAAGGATAGTAGTTATAGGCATGAACACTTATATACAAAATTATGTCCCAATACTTGATAATCTCTTAGGAATAAGATTGTTAAGATATTATACTCCGCTAACAGGTGAATGGACTATTAAAGGGTTAGGAATAGAAGTAAATTATGATGCTATTAAATATAGTATCATAGAAGTGCAACCAATAACTTGTAGCATATTAGCATTCTTCTATCCTAAGAAAGCTCCAGCAATAACGATTAACGTTTATGGTAAAGGAGTTGCAGTGTTCCTCGCATTTAATCCAGTAAAACAAGCAATAGAACATACCTCACATGAGGTATATGAGATAGTGGGTAAAGCTATCATTAACTCCATGGATTACCTAGTCAAGAAGGCCGAACCTCCTCTTCATGAAAAGCTAATAAGAACAACACTACAGGCTCTAGTACCAATAGCTATAGCTGTAACGGTAACAACATCGTTATTTGGAGTGCTAGGGCTACAAGCATATATGGGGTTATTACCCTATAGCTTAACATCAGTAATAGTAATGCCTGGAGCAATGATAACGAAGAAAAGCATACTAAGAAATAGAAAATATTTCAAAATATATAAGGTAATAAGGAGTAATCCAGGGATAACTACTAGGAAACTAAGCCAGATAGTTAACATACCCCCAAGTAAGTTAAAATACTACCTATCTGCATTAGAGGGAGCAGGGTTCATAAAATCACTTAAACTAAAGATAATAGGAAACGATAGGATTTATACAATTCCAGGAGCAGAACTAGAGGGCATAGTACTAAGTCTATTGGATACAGAATATGCTTCTATACTCAAGTTAATAGCTAAAGAGCCTGGAGTAAATGTTGCTGAGCTGTCATTAAGAACAAGAATGGATCCTGATAAAGTATTAAAGTTCATTAAGGAACTTAGCAATTACAATATAGTTGAAATCAAGAAGGTTGAACTAGAA
Organism: uncultured Desulfurococcales archaeon; assembly: GCA_964415135.1. GTDB lineage: Archaea > Thermoproteota > Thermoprotei_A > Sulfolobales > WANQ01 > CAYXRT01. The sequence goes on from CAYPZO010000009.1 coordinate 8,498, forward strand.
TACAAGGTGTATCCTTCGAAAACACTCTTGAAAGTTATAAGTAATCTTTTTATCTAGTTTCTCATCAGAACATTTAGAAAAGGAGTACATAAAATGTAGGGGAAGATATTATAGCCTTTCCCTCTAGCATAAAATACATGTAGATAAAGGTGAAGACTAGTGCACTATACTTCAATTGTTAGAATTGAAAGTAGCTTCTTCGGCACCATTAAAGCTTTAGAATTAATTAAAGACGAAGTTATCGGGAAATGCCGTAAATCCAAGATCTTAATTAAACCCAACTTTGTCTCAGCATATACACCATTATGTGCAACACCTGTTGAAACCGTAAAGGGTGTTCTTGAATTCTTGACCAGGTATGTAAAGCCATCTGAAATAATTATTGCTGAAACCCCGGCCTTGGGTACGTTAAGAGAAGCATTAGAAAACTATGGATATATGAGCTTAAAGGAAGAGTATCCTGTTGAGTTTATAGACTTGCTAGACTATGATTATGAATACGTTGATGTATATGATAGGAATGGTAGGTTATTCAAGGTTAGAGTTTCCAAGCTACTTATGAGCAAAGAGTACTGTATTATATCTCCTTGTCGAGCTAAAACTCATGATACCGTAGTTGTTACATTGTCTATTAAGAATACGGTTGTTGGAGCAATACATAAAGATGATAGGCCAAAAATACATCAAGAATACTATTACACTAACCTCAATATAGCGAAAATAGCAACACTC
>CAYPZO010000009.1:9329-20651 GCA_964415135.1 uncultured Desulfurococcales archaeon
GTGAAAAACTAGATAATGTGAGAACAAAGTTTAAACCACATAGCACATATCATGCTCAACTTTCATGGAAGAAGTACATAGGAAACTTCAATTATTAACTACAACAACCTCCGCCCTCATCGTTCGAGAGGCTAACCAAAGCGTTAAACCTCCATAACATCTTTAATATCAGCATTACTAGCACTAGGATTATTGACTATAAACATTGTAGTCAAGTTAATGGAAATGCACTTAATAGCTACTATGAGGATCATAAGAAAATAATGAGAGAATAAAGAATAAGTGTTGTATACATCATATAATAAGGTACTTATGCAAGAGTGATAATAGTAACTCACAAGTACAATATCAAGTATTAATTCCTTATACAACTTATTAGTAATACATACCCGTTAACCCTCACCATGCATCCTACTTGAACTAAGATTTAGAACCTATGAATTAAAACCTTATAAAATTCAAGCCCACAATTAAACCCTGTGCAACTAATTCCCATATTAGGTGCATACTATGCCTAAAATTGGTTTTAGAATAGGAGAAGCTCTTGTTGGAGAAGGAGCTGAAGTCGCGCACATAGACTTAATAATTGGAGATAAGGATGGACCCGTAGGCATAGGCTTTGCCTTTGGATTAGCGCATCAAAGCTATGGTCACACCAAGTTATTTGCAGTAATAACACCCAACCTCTTAGCTAAACCTGTTACACTAATAGTCCCCAAGGTAACAATAAAGAACATGAAACAAGCAGAACTAATCTTCGGACCAGCTCAATACGCAGTTGCAAAAGCAGTAGCTGATGCAGTAGAAGAAGGAATTATACCAAAAGAGATAGTAGACGACGTAGTCATAATATGTGGAGTATTCATACACCCAGCAGCTAAAGACCCAGACAAAGTATTCAAGTACAACTATGAAGCAACAAAACTAGCACTAAAAAGAGCAATGACAGGAGAACCCAAGATAGAAGAGATACTAGAGAAAAAAGACAAAGTCGAGCACCCATTCTATAAACCAGAGAAGTAACAACACGAACTTCATATCACAACTCTATATCACAGCTTTTTTTCCTCTCACGTATCAGAAATACTTCAGTTATTGGAGAGAGTTATTGGAGAAGGAGGCGGCCCGATCCCAGCTTGGGGGTGCTGCGGGGCCTCGCGGACCCCACGGCGACCCCCAACGCGGCTGGCTTAACTTCCGGGTTCGATATGGGACCGGGTGTTGCCCAGCCGCTATGGCCGGGTCGGGCCGCCAAGGTCTTATCTATTATTGCTTGGTTTATTAAGTTTTCTTTGCTTTAGTGTTTTGAGAATGTGAGTGGTAGCCGGGCGGGGATTCGAACCCCGGTCACGGGGGTTCTCCCCCTTTCTTGGGCCAGAGCCCCGCATCCTTGACCGCTAGACGACCCGGCTCCGACTTGGATACTTTTGTTGTTTGGGGGTTTTATAGTTGATTTGAGGGGTTACTTGTTGTTTGATTAGGATAGGGTTTATATATTTGTTTTGCGTAAAGTTTATAAGAGGAGAATATAAGTTTTTCTACCTGTCCCTGCGAGGTGATGGATGCGTGTCTCATGAAAAGGAGCATAGGTGTCCTCCGGATAAGATTGTATTTGACCCGGAGCGTGGTGAGTATATTTGCATTGAGACTGGTGAGGTTTTAGAGGAGCATGTTGTTGATCAGGGACCTGAATGGAGAGCTTTTACTCCTGAGGAGAAGGAGCGTAGGAGTAGAGTTGGTGGTCCATTAACGCCTACGGTTCATGATAAGGGGTTATCGACTGTTATCGATTGGCGTGATCGCGATGCTACTGGTAAGAAGCTTGAGCCTAAGAAGAGGATTGAGGTTCTTAGGTGGAGGAAGTGGCAGATAAGGGCTAGGATTCAGAGTAGTATTGATCGTAACCTTGCACAGGCTATGAATGAACTTGAGAGAATTTCAAGTTTACTCGGATTACCTAGACCTATTAAGGAGGAGGCTGCTCTCATCTATAGGAAGGCTGTTGAGAAGGGTCTTGTTCGTGGCCGTAGTATTGAGAGTATTGTTGCTGCAGCTGTTTATGCTGCTTGTAGGAGGCTTAAGGTTCCTAGAACTCTTGACGAAATAGCTATCTATACTAAAGCTGATAGGAAGGAGGTTGCTAGATGTTATAGGCTATTGCTTAGGGAGCTTGGTGTACGTGTACCAATAGCTGACCCAATAGACCATGTACCTAGAATTGCAGCACTCTTAGGGCTTAGTGGTGCAACTATGAAGACTGCTATTGAGATATTGAGGAAGGCTCGTGAAAGGGGTATTACCGCTGGTAAGGATCCTGCAGGTCTTGCAGCTGCGGCAATATATATCGCAGCATTATTAAATGATGAGAGGAGAACCCAGAAGGAAATTGCACAAGTAGCTGGCGTTACGGAAGTTACTGTTAGGAATAGGTATAAGGAGTTAGCTAAGGAGTTAGGGATAACTCTTCCACAATAAGAAGGGAGAATTAAAAAATAGACTACCTTCTTTCAAAGGCTTGCCGTTTTACTCAATTATAATAATGTTTTCTGGTGGGAACCCCATTTCTTCGAGTATTTTCTTTACTCTATGTCTATGATCTCCCTGTAATTCTATTCTACCATTTTTTGCTGTACCACCAGTTGCCAGCTTTGATTTAAGCGTTGATGCTAGCTTCCTTAAATTAAACTCCTTTTCATCAATACCCTCAATAATGGTTACTTCTCTACCAAACTTCCTCTTCTCTAGTCTTATCTTAATTATTTGCTCCTCTTTTGTTAGTTGTTCATATATTTCTGGGGGTAATGCTCCAAATATTGAAGAGTAGTCCTTTGGCATGATCCTCTACTACCCTATAATTACGGAGCAACTCTTATAAACGTTATTTCGTAATAGAATACAAGGTGTCATGGTCTATGGTTAAATATAAGTGTGGTGCTTGTGGTAAGGAGTTCGAACAAACACAATTAGAAATACTATTACCTAGAATTAGATGCCCCTACTGTGCATATAAGGTAATCTACAAGGTTAGACCAGGAATAGTTAAGAAAGTAAAAGCAATATAATTACATAAAGACATTACCACATCCGAGCTTTTAATTCTATAAACTCGGCTTCATAGTATACTTTTAATGAAGGCTTTAACTCCCTGTTGAACGCAATTCTTTTATATAAATCTTGGGTTCTCACCAATAGTGATCCTAATGAAGAGAGAAACCTCCTATCTATTGGCATTATGTTTGCTAATTGTCCCTATAGTGTTTGCGGGCTTAGCATCAGGTAGAGATGAAGGAACATATACAGTTCTTGAAGCATCAATCGCTGTAGATCCTGAAGGAAGTTATGCATCATTCTATGCTGAGGTTACGAGTAAAGTTGATAGTTACGTTACTGTAGAAATGTATTATGGAGTTAACGATATGCCTGAAAAAGGCGTATGGTTTTATGTTACATCTTGCGGTAAGCCTAAAGCCACAACAGGTCCTCGCTTTGTAGAAGGCAATATATATTATGCAGAATCACATTCTTACGGATATCACGGTATTTATCCCCCTGAACCTCCAGATACATATGTAGGATTATGGTGCGTGCCTTAGAAGGTGTACATCGTGGAAGAAGAACTAAACATACCTATTTTTACCATAGTTGCCACGCTCATAATATCACCCCTACTAATTCCTCATATCCATATTCAATTATCCACATGGAATGATGCTGATATTTGGTATTGGCTTAAGCCAGGAGCTTATGCTAAGTATAAATCAAATAGTACGGTCATTATAGTCTATGATTGTGATGAAGAAAGATTATTATATAAGTCCGCAGAAGGTATCATTGAAATATATTGGAAGGTAATAGAGCTGAATAAAACACATGCTAAAATATTCTTTAACTTAACACTATATAACATTACTTCAGCAAAAGTAACATACTTTAAAGAAACTAATATAGGTGTTAAGATTATTGAAAAAAGGGTAAGCTTAGATAAGCTCGAAAGAACATGTACTTTATTAGTTGATCTTAACGACAGAAAAATCTATCTCAATGAAGAGTATATTGGTGAATGGATTTGGTTTATATAGACGTGAAATCGGGAGGAAGAATATAACATTTATAAAGAATTATAGGTACCCACTAGCATCGTTTTTAATTAGAGGTAAGGGTGTAAATAGAACCTTTACTATTAAGGGAATTGTTGGACCTGAAAAGGAGAGATATACTTTAGACTTAGGATTTAGAGTTCTACCTTCATCAAGAATAGCAACTTACTTTCCATATCATACTTCTAAAATATTAAAATTAAGTCCTCTTTCATCCAAGCTATATTATGATATAATTACAGGTCTCCTAATTAGGGTAGATCTTTATTATAAGTACCTGTATAAGGGCAGGATCGAATTGGAAAGTGGTAGTTTCGTGGATTCTATAATGTATAGAGTTTTTAATATCGTTAGACTTTTATCTAATTCAGAAATTATAGAGGGTAGAAGAATAGTGTTTCCAGTATCACTAAACTTAGTTGATACCAATATTCCATTTGAAAGACCAGTATTTGGCGCAGAGGCTAAGAAAACTAATGGACATGTATTGTTTTTATTCATAGCTCTTACGTTATTAATGATAATTGTGCTATATGTTATACTTAAGTGGAAGTATAGGAGGAGTATGAGTTCTTGATAAGAACTCTTATATTAATAGGTTTCACTTTGATTATCATTAGTTGTATTTCATTAGTTAAAGTAGGAGTTCACTCTTTTGCTGGTGCAGGAACAAGTACTTCAGGTAATAGTATTAGTGAGTTCTATATATACTTGTATGCTGGCGATAGAATTGATTTTAAATATTTCTTTGAGGATGTAGGTGAATGGTTTATTAATATTACGATGATTAAAATGTCCTCAGCTGAGTCTTGGAATTATATCGATAGAGGTACTGCGAATGAGCCATTATCTCCTATTTTTAATGCTCCTAGTGCTGGAATATATTTAGGTATTATTGAGTTTAATTCTTCGAAGCCTGGTAGAATGCATTTCTCTTTCTCGGTAACTCCATCTAGTGTAGGTTATAGATTTATGTACTTAGCCCCCAGAATGGCTACTATATTAATGTTAGGCTTTGTTTTTATTATATTGGGTGTATTTGGTAGGTTAAGGAATATTCCTAGACTTATTAGTATTATTTCATGGGAACTCTATGGTTTTTGGAGATTCTGGCTTTCAATTATAATAATATTTGCCCTATTATCGGCTATGGTATTGTTTAGTAATACATCTTTATTTCAAGGCTTTTATCCTAAAAAGTACTTTACTAAGCTTAAAGAGTTATTTAGTGCTCCTTGGATTGTAGGTTATGGTGATCCTTTAGGTGAAGTATTGGAGAAGACTGCAATGCGTGTAGATCCTAGTATTAATGAGGATATGTTCTGGTACATGTACTACATCTATGTTGTTGCTATGTGTGTTTCTATGTTTTCGTACGAAGTTGAGAGAAAGGTTCTAAGGGATAGGCTTGTTATTGGTGTTTCTAGGAGTGAAGTTTATTGGTCTAAGTTAATATCCTGTATAATTCTCGCTACTTATCCCTTATTTTCATTACATTTGGTTCTAATGCCTATAGTTGATACTTCTTTGATTACCGTGCATACCTTAAGATTTCTTAATATACTCGGTATCAGACTATTAATGGATTTAGGATTAGCTATTATTACACTATCTTATGTCCTCCTCCCAGCTATCGTTTTATCTAAGCCTCTATATGCATTACTTGTATGTTTCTTAATGCCCTTTGTAGTAAAGGGTATGGGGCTAGTACCTCAGGAGTATAATCCTGAACTATTTATAACTTGTGATTCATATTATTGGGATAATGTAGTTCCGTATCTTATACTGTTTATAGCTTGTGCTTTTATGGGCTATGTTATTGTGAGGTATAGGGATTATGCCTAGCAATGAGAATGTTATTATTGTTAAGGATCTTTGTAAAAAGTTTATGTTCGTTAAGGCTCTTGATGGTATAGATTTAACTATAGCTCGTAATGAGCATTGTTTACTCATAGGACCTAATGGTAGTGGTAAGAGTACTTTAATTAAAGTTCTCCTAGGATTGATTAAGCCTACTAAGGGTAAAGTTAGAGTACTTGGGCTTAATCCCTTTAAAGAATTTCGTATTTTGAAGAGAAGAATTGGAGCATTATTGGATGATTTTAATCCTCCATGGTGGGTTTCTGGTTATGAATTCTTAAAACACGTATCAATGATTAAGGGTATTGAATGGGGTAAAGTTCTTGAATTAGCTAGGGAGTTTAATGTAGAGTCTTACTGGCATAGACTTGTAGGTACTTATTCTATGGGTATGAAGAGGAAGATAGAATTAATTCAAGCTCTTATGGGTAATCCTGAGCTAGTCATACTTGATGACCCATTTACTGGTTTAGATCATGAGTCTAGAAGTAAATTAGTCGAAATACTTAGAGAGAAAAGTAATGAAGCTACTATAATAGTGTCCACTCATATGCTTTTTGGCTTAGAGAGAATCGCAAAGAAGGCTATTATTCTTGATGGAGGGAAGAAGATAGCTGAAGGTGGCGTAGATGATGTTATAAAGAGTGCATTAAGATATGGTATTATCGGTAGATTGTAGCGCTTCCGTGTTTGTATGGCTGTTTTAGTCTCGTGTATATTGTTGATGCTATTTCTACTATGATTTTTGCTGCAAGTATTGATGTTATTTGTGATGGATCGTAGAGGGGGTTTACTTCAACTACATCGAATCCAATGAATCTATCATCTATTATTAAGTGTAATGTATCTAGAAGTTCTGTTGGTGTTATTCCTTCAGGTTCTGGATTACCTACCCCAGGGGCATATGCTGGGTCGAATACGTCCATGTCTATTGATAGGTAAATGCAGTTACATTCCTCTATTCTTCGCATAATTCTTTTTGCTAGTTCTCTCATCCCGAGTATTCTCATTTGTGTTGGTGTATAGTATGTTAGTCCTATTTTATTAGCGTATTCTATTTCTTCTTTACAGAATGCTCTTACTCCTAATAGTGTTATTTTTGATGGAGGTACTATTTCTAATAGTCTTCTCGTAGTTGTTGCATGGTTTAGTTTGCTTCCAAGGTATTCTTCTCTTAAGTCTAGGTGTGCATCCGCTATTATTATGCAGGGTTCTAGCTTCTTAATTGCATCTACTACTCCTATTGTTAATGTATGTTCTCCTCCCAAGACTATTAACCTCCTGTTATTATTGATTATATGTGATGTCACTTGTTTAACTCTATTAATCATTTCACTAGCTATTGGTGGTGTAGATATGTTTCCTAGGTCTCTTACACCTACTTCATCAAAGTCTAGGTTGTTTCTAATAGAGTAGAATTCTATATCCATTGAAGCTCTTCTAATACTATCTGGAGCGAACCGTGATCCTGGTCTAAATGTTGTTGTTGCATCGAAGGGTACCCCTATTAAGTCGAAGGGTGTTTTCTCCGGTCTTCCCTGAAATCCCCCAAATACATTTAGTGGTTCAATAAGGTATAGTTCTATCATGAATTCTTATCCTCCACCACTATGCTTTAATGAGGCAAGATATTTTAAGGCATATTCTCTAGGCTTTAAAAAGGATAGCTACATACATAGAGGGTAAAGAACGTGCTAGCTCTCTAAAAAGGGTTAGATAGTAATGGAGTCTAAGACTCGAGACGTATATGAGAAACTAGTCGAGTTAGCTAAGCGTAGAGGTTTCTTCTGGCCATCATATGAAATCTATGGTGGTGTTGCTGGTTTCTACGATCTCGGACCTTTTGGTACTTTGTTGAAGAGGCGTATTGAGGAGAAGTGGAGAACTTGGTTTATTAAGAAGCACCAAGAATACATAGTTGAGATTGAGACTCCTGTTATTGCTCCTGAGAAGGTATTTATTGCTAGTGGTCATGTAGAGAGCTTTACTGACCCTATTGTTGAGTGTATGAGTTGTAAGAGGATTTTTAGAGCTGACCATTTAATTGAGGAGATGTTGGGCATTAGTGTTGAGGGTTTAACTTCTGATGAATTAACTAAGATTATAGTTGAAAAGGATATTCGTTGTCCTGCATGTAAGGGTACCTTGAGTAAGGTTAAGGTGTTTAACCTACTGTTTAAGACTACTATTGGTCCATATAGAGAAAGTGTTGGTTATCTTAGACCTGAAGCTGCTCAGGGAATGTTTACTGCTTTTAAGAGAGTTTATGAGGCTATGAGGGCTAAACTACCTATAGGTATAGCTCAGATCGGTAGAGTTGCGCGTAATGAGATTTCACCAAGGCAGGGTATGATTAGGTTAAGGGAGTTCACTATAATGGAGTTTGAATTCTTCTTCGACCCAGATGATCCCTCATGCCCATTACTTGATAGAGTTACTGATACCAAATTGAGGATACTTACATGCGAAGCTAGGATGAGGGGAGAGAAGAAGCCTGAGGAATTTACTATTGAGGAAGCTGTTAGAGAGAAAATAATCATCATGCCTTGGCTTGCATACTGGATGGCAGTTGCAAGAGACTTTGTCCACGACCTAGGAGTACCCTACGATAAGATGTTCTTTATAGAAAAGCTACCCCATGAGAGAGCACACTATGCTCAACAAACATTTGATCAACTCGTTGCTGTATCTAGGTGGGGTTATGTCGAGGTATCCGGTCACGCTTATAGAACAGACTACGACTTGTCAAGGCATATGAAGTTTAGTGGTCAAGATTTAAGGGTGTTTAAAGCCTATGAGAAACCAGTAATTGTTAAGAAGAAGAAAATTGTAGTAAATAAAGCTAAGATCGGAAAGGATTATGGAAGTAAGCTATATGAGATAATCAAGTATGTTAATGAGTTAAAGCCTGAAGAAGTTGAAGAGAGCTTAAGAAGTAAGGGTTATGTTGAGCTACCTATAGGGGTTAAGTTAACTAAGGAGCATTTAAGCATAGTTGAGGTTGAAGAGAAGGTTACTGGTAAGCACTTTATACCCCATGTGGTTGAGCCATCATTTGGTGCTGAGAGGTTATTCTACGTAACATTAGAGTATGCCTATAGAGAGCGTGGAGATAGAGTTATACTTAGCTTACCAAGAGATCTCGCACCAATACAAGTAGCTGTATTCCCACTACTATCAAAGCCCGAGTTTATTGCTAAGGCTAAGGATGTTTATAGAATATTAATTAATGCAGGATTCTACGTACTCTACGACGAATCTGGTAGTATTGGTAGAAGATATGCTAGAGCTGATGAAATAGGAGTACCTGCTTGTATTACGGTAGATCATCAAACACTAAAGGATAATACCGTAACCGTGAGGGATAGAGATTCATGGAAGCAGGTAAGGGTTCCTGTAAGTGAGCTTGTAGGTAAGTTATGTGACTTCATATATCGTAAAAAAGATATTAGCGAGCTAGGTACTTTAGTTAAGTAGCAATCTTCACCAAAAATTAGTGGTGGGTAGTTTATGTCCTCGGAGGAAGAAGGTAAAGTTGAAAAGAAGGAGGTTAAAAAGAAGGTAAATATAAAGGCGCTAGTAGCTGTAATTCCACCTGCCAGCGAAATTCTTGCACGTAAAACTCCTAAACTAATTGAAAAGAGAATTAGGTTAAGGAGAAAACCAGATATAGATCCCGAATATGCTAAAATAAATCCATCTTTAGCTAAAGCTATTGAAGCAGAAGATTTAGTAGAAGTTGTTGTGGCTGGAAGATTTAGAAAAGTATTCAATGTGGTACTAGATGAATCTGTATCTCAAAACGAGGTTTGGTGTAATGAGGAGTTATTGAAGGAGCATGGAGTAGCTGATAATAGTATTGCAACAATAAGGAAAGCTAAACGATAAGCCTTTAACTACTTTGATAGAATTCTCATAACTTCGCCTAGAACAGCTCTATCGCTAACAATGTCTTTAACTATAACTTCAACAATGGCTTTTCTATAAATGTTAGGAGCTCGAGGAACTAGTATTACTGGTCCATGACTTAGCGGGTAAGATACCATGTATTTTTTGTTTGGAGGGTAAACTGAAACTACAATGGCTTTAAACTTCATTCCCTTCATCTTCTCCTTAGCCTTTACGTTTAGTTCCCGTGCCTTAACGTATAGCTTTCTACTTAACTTGTCTTTAACTGCAGGAGGTGGTGTAGGGAATTTTTCAAAAGCGGACATAGGTAGTGGTCTAAAACGATATATGGTTATTTTTTCAACACCAAGCCTATATAATGTCTCCATAACCTTAAGCGTGTTATTGATAGTTCTAGTGTTCTGTCCTGGTAGTCCGTGGATAAAGTAAACGTATGGTCTAAGACCATATTTGACTAGGAGTTTAACTGCGTTAAAGACTTCAGCTATGGTGTTAGGTCTTCCAAGCATTTTACAGTGTTTTTCATCGCCAGTTTCAACTCCTAAGTGAACTGTTGTACCTTTAAGGTATCTGCCTAAGACCTTAGCTACTTTCTCTGATAATAGGTTTGGCTTAATATTCTCCATCATTATGATTGCTTCTCCTGTAGATATTTCGCTTATCTCGCTTAACTTAGATAAAAGCTCCTCAATAGCATTTATATTTGGTGGAGGATTTCTTGGATCAGTTAATGGTTTAGGGTAAACTAATAGGTCTCTACCATAGTCAAGAAAATCTGGTGCACTAAGAACAATTCTTTTAATACCTAGCTTAACTAGTTCCTTAATCTCTCTAACAATATTATCAATACTTCTACTTCTAGGCGGACCATATAACGTTGGAACACTACAGTAACCACAGCCCGGTGGTATATCTAATGGACACTTTAACCTATCTTCTAATGGACCTCTAGTACATATATTACAGTTAATGCATTTTCTTCCGTCAGGTAGCTTTATAGTTGTTCTATGGAAGTTACTACAGCCTCTAACTACTTCAACGTATACTCTTGAAGCCCAGTATATGGGATAGAATTTAACAGCTTTTGTTGAAGGCTTATAGGAATTTAACTGTTTACGGGTTAGGTGATCAGCCATTCCATTTACATGTACCTTCCCGTCGACGTTGATGATTAATCCCTTCAATTTATTCGTTAACTCTAGTAGTTCCTTTACACTAGGATAGTTACGTTTAGTTATCTTATTAAGAAGTTTTTCTAAAACATATTCTCCTTCACCTAAAACGCCAACATCGTATCCAAGCTTAGATAGTAAGGTAGGATTAGATGTTATTGGCCCTCCGATAATTGATAATCCTCCTGAATACTTATCCCATAACTCCTTTACTATCCTAGAACACCCAACATCACTTATCATAGCCGATGTTAATAGTAGATCGTAGTTTTTCAAAACTTTAG
>CAYPZO010000009.1:20751-25094 GCA_964415135.1 uncultured Desulfurococcales archaeon
ACATCACTTATCATAGCCGATGTTAATAGTAGATCGTAGTTTTTCAAAACTTTAGGATCCTTCAATACCTCTTCTGAGGTCATTAAATAGTATTTAATACCGTTTGCCTCAAGAACTCCCGCAATAGCTCTTGGACCTACACCTATAACATCTATTGTAGCATACCTCTTACCCTTCCCCCTACCAAGGCAGTCAATGATAATTGCTTTAACCAATTATTAATCTCCCCAACGTGTTGAAAAGGTTAAGTACCCGTAAGAATTTTATCCTCTTAGCACCCCTTACCTAAGCGGAGCCTAGGTGTAAAACCTATGACGGCAGAATACATGGGTGTGGAGGATCTAAGGCGTAGAAGTATAGCAGAGTTAAACTTAATAGAAATGTTAATGGCCGAAAGCAGGCAAACAGCAGAGACATTCTCATATGTAATTAACATGATAGAAAACTACTTAGATAGAAGATTTGAAGTAGTTAAAGCTCTGTACGGGAAGACTAGGTTCTCTAAAAACCAAACCGAGGAGTTAAAGGATAAAGCATTAGAGTACCTAATAAGTGTTAGTGCAGGCCTTGTATCTAAGGATATGTATTGGTATGTTATCGTTGGATTAGATAAGATAAGCCAAAACCTAGATGGAGCGGCATATAGGCTATTCGTACTAGCAACTAAGAAAATGGATGTAGGCGATGATCTTAGCAAGGACATAAAGACATTTGCTGAAATGGTTAAGAAGGAGTTTGATCAATTGGCATCAGCGATACGCATGCTTGGAATTAACCCTAAGAATAGTGTAGAAGAAGCAAGAAATATCGTGAAAACTGAGGAGGATATAGATACAGCGTATAGAGACTTAGAGTTTAAGCTCTTTGAGAAGTATTCAAGTGATATACCAAGACTAATGGTGTTAAAAGAAATAGTAGACCTACTTGAAGAAACAGCAGACTTAATAAGAAGTACTGCTGAATACGTAAAGTTCATTGCATTACATAAGGTTTAAACTCTATGAGAAATAATATTGGAGTCTTAATGGGTATAAGAGTACTAATTCTCAATAACGATTTAGCTAAGAAGATATTTAGTGAGGGATTTTATGGTAAGCCCTTTGGCTTACATAAACCTAAACCTGATGAAGCGAGAGCACCACTAGAATTATCTCTTATTGAGGCGTTGTACTTAATGGAGAAGGGAGTAATTAAGGTAGTAGACGGGGATAGGGAAATTAGTGCTAATGGATTGAGAGATTATGCTTCTAAGGTAATACCCAGATTTAACCTATTATATACTGTGTATAAGGATTTAAGGGAAAGAGGCTTCGTGGTTAGATCAGGCATGAAGTTTGGATGTGATTACGCGGTGTATGAGTTTGGACCAGGAATAGATCATGCACCGTACCTAGTACATGTATTATCAAGTAATGACGAGATTACGCCACTTGAAATAGTTAGAGCTGGTAGGTTATCTCATAGCGTTAGAAAAAGGTTCATATTAGCCATAGTCGACGAATCTACAGGTCAAGTGAAGTACGTAATGTTTAAATGGCGCAAACCCTAATAAGAACATTTGAGGTGGATTTAGGCGGATTAAAATTGAGTACCTGTTCTATACATCCCGGTGATGAAGCTTGAGCAAGAGGAATTTCTCACAACGACCACATTTTAGAAGAGATAGACGTAGACCACCAGGACTACCTAGACCAACGCCGCGTAGAGAGCTTAAGCCGATGCCAATCAATAAGAAGTGTAATCCGCTATGTCCATTCTTCCGTTGTGGTAAGAGAGCGCTAATAATACAGACGAAGTATATTAAGGGTCATAATCAGAGAATACCATTCTGCAGCTGGATTGGGGATACATGTATTAGCCATCAATGCCAATACGCCTACTGTACAGAGAAAGCACTATTACCTGATGGAACTTGCGCTTTCGCGGTAAGAGAAGAACAACAAAAGAAGAAGAAAACTGACATGTTAGAAGAAATAGCTAGAGAGGATCTAGAAGAACCAGTAAAGAAGATACTAACCAGGAAGTTTGGAATAAAGACCTATGATGAGCTCTAAGCATGTTCTCTCCAACGCTTATAGAGTTTATGCTCAATACCAAGAACATCAAGAACTTTTCCTACTACAAAGTCAACCATATCACTAATACTCTTAGGCTCATGGTAGAAAGCAGGAGAAGCAGGTAACACTACTGCTCCAGCCCTTGCAACCCTTAAAGCATTCTCAAGATCAAATACGGATAATGGAGTCTCCCTCAACACCAATACAAGCTTCTTCCCAAGTCTCAACGCATTAATAGCAGCCCTCACTAATACGTTATGCGAATACCCATGACTAATAGCTGCAAGAGTCTTCATACTACAAGGAGCAATAACCATACAATCAAAAATCCAACTAGAACTAACAAGAGGTGAACCCCAATCATCATCCCCATAGAACCCGCTAGATAGCTCTTTTAATCTATTGATAATATTTCTTCCACATTCTAGTTCTAAAACCTTTAAACCATTCCTTGTAACAACAACGTAAACTTCATGCCCAAGATTCTTTAAAACCTCAATAAGCCTAACACCATAAATAACACCACTTGCACCACAAATACCTACAACAACCCTCATAGATTAGCCACCACTACAATTAATGAAGTTTAAGGATTAAATAGGCTCCTAGAAAAATAATAATTGGATGATTGGGCTCGAAAGGGCGGAACTGCCAACATGATAGGTGATGAAGAGCCCGCGCAGGGATGACATTCTTTTTTAATAAATTCTCTTAGAAATGAAGTAGTTTTAGCTTGCAGTATTAAATATCAGTATTATAAAGTCAAAAGAAAGACAAGGTAGCGGTACTGAAATAGCATATAAGGAGTATTGAGATATTTAGTAGCGAAGTTAAAATATAATATCATGAAGAGAGATAAAATATATTGAGATTAAAAGAAGTAATGCCGGAAGAAATGATAACCTTAGCTATGGGTGATATAAGGTTCTTACATGACTTCATAGTTGAAGAAACGAGGCACATTGTATCTACGGAACCAGGGTTAATATATGAAGGTGATATAGACTTAGCACTTTACTCAGCATGGGAAGAATCACAAGATCCCGTAAAATACTCAGCATTAGTATTCTATAACCTTATAGTAAATCATCCATTCATTAATGGAAATAAGAGAACTGCAACATTAATAGTAGACATAATACTGAGATATAATGGCTATAAACTAACAGCTTCAGATGATGAATTATTTGAGCTTGCATTAAAAGTTTCAAATAATGAAGTCTCAAAAGACTATGTAGTAGAATGGTTTAAAGGAATCACTAGAAAAAATGAAGTAAATGAGGGAAAGAACACGGTTAAACCATTTCCAAGAGATCCTGTAAAGAGGAGAAAGATACTCTTAGAGTTAGCTAAGCAGAGCTTTAGGGAAAGGAGGAAACTCTACGAGAAACTAGCGAAATATTAAGTACTCTTAATTCAGTAACTTAGGTTCTTTAAGACATTGAATAAACTAGTTAAATCATATGCATTTCAAGTGTTATTAATAATAATAATATGGAGTTTTTAGAGAGCAATAAAAGTAATTGGTTTGCTTGTATGAGAGGCCTTACATTATAATTTTCCAATAGATTACGGTGTTTGTCTTTAAAAACCTAAGACTTAAATGCAATTATGCTGTAATAGTTTTGCGGAGAATTAGGGTGGTATCAACTTGGTTTCTAGGGCGTGGTGGAGCAATGAGTAAGAGAGAAGAGGAATATCTTGAGGCAATGTACTTGTTATTGAAGGAGAAGGGAGTTATAAGGATAAAGGATTTAGCTACTAAACTCAATGTACGTCCTTCATCAGTTGTTGAATATCTTAACAAGCTAGCAAAGAGAGGACTAGTTCATTATGAGAAACACGAGTCTATAACGTTAACTGAATTCGGCTTAAATATTGCTAAGAAGGTTTATCAAAGACATGAAGCTCTAAGGAAATTCCTAACAAGGATACTTGAACTATCAAGTGATGTAGCTGAAAGAGATGCGTGCTACATAGAGCATGGAGTTCACGACATAACTATTAATAGGATTGTAGAGTTAATGAAGTTTCTAGAAAATAATCCGCAAATATTTAGTGAATGGAAGAAGCATTTAAGTAAAATGAAGACTACTTAGTTTTAAACTCCTCCATTACCTCTTGGGCTAATTTAGAGTATACTGGATCAACATATATCCTCAATACCATGTAGAATTTTGGAATATACCTGATTATAGTGTTTAGCTTAGGCGATAATATATTAACACATTTCCCACCAACTACGACTTTAACTGCTTCCTCCTCCTTAATTACTGGTATTGAGTC
>CAYPZO010000010.1:0-6022 GCA_964415135.1 uncultured Desulfurococcales archaeon
TACTTAGACAATTTGTTTCCGCTGTCGCTTCATAGTATTGATGTTTTTCTGCAAGTTCGTGTGCTCTTCTTGTAGCTTCATCGAGTGTATTACCATACTCAATTATTTTTGCTCCATGAATTCTCATTTGAATAACTTTACCTACATCTACAAGTTTAGGGACAACTACTATTGGCTGTAATCCTATTCTACTACAGTATGCAGCTATGCTAGCTCCTAAATTACCATCACTAGCACAAATAACTTCTTTAACACCTATACTTAAAGCATGACTTAAGATTATTGCAGAAACTCTATCCCTAAAGCTACCTGTAGGATTTCTACATTCGTCCTTAAACCATAATCTATGCAAACCTATCCTAGATCCAATGTTTTTTGAATTAAATATAGGGGTAAAGCCCTCCTCCATACTAATCCTTTCCTTAAGTTTAGGTAAGAGCGAAGAGAACCTCCATATACCATGATTACTTGTAATTACCTCCCATTTAACATCACTACGCTTATGATCATATAGGACAATACCTCCACATTTAGGGCAAACAAGTCTAGGTTCACCTAGTACATAACTGCAAGTACTACATTTAAATTCCAATACTTCACCCAAGCATTAAAATGTGAATTCAAACTAATAAGGAGGATAATTAATCCATAAGAACCTAGCATTTATATTTTTATATTTACATGTTCGAGGAAGGATTGTATGGGAGATGCCCTGCAATACTTAGGTTAAATCCATTTTCAAAAGATCAAAGCCGTGAGTTTCTTACTAGAGGTTTTAAGGAATGTAGTGTTCCGATAAGTGGTGAAGAAGTAAATGAAGTTATTGAGATATTAAATGGGTATCCTGGATGGCTAACATATTACGGTAACTTTAGATGCATTAGGGGATTCGATCATCAAGGAGTATTAGAGAGAGTTTACAATGAAGGAAAAAAGGTAATGCTTGAAGAGTTAAATAGATTTCTAAGAAATAAGAAAAATAAAGTCAAGTACATAGAGATTTTAGAGAATCTACCTGCAAGGTGGAGTGAGCTAGGGAGAAAGATTAAGGTTCCAGGAAAAATTCTAAGAGATATGCCTAAGAATTTACAGGATGCAATGTTAATAGAAAAAATAGGTATGACGTACATAATACCAGACCCAGTACTAAAGAAACTAGTACTAGAACTTTAATATAGAGAATTTTCAAGGCACATGCTTATCTCATGAGATGACTTAGAGCAGTTTATATAAGATAGTATAAAATTACTTTATTCCTGGTGATGAATTACTCCCGGTCCTGAAAGGTTTCGATGTAGACAACTTACCCGGCTGATTGCTCTTCAAGTCTCTTAACTACTAGGATATTATCCTTCTTTCCAATTACTATTACTTTTTCTCCAGACTTTATGGATCCTTCACTTATTGCTCTCCAATATTCTCCTTCAACAACTACATACCCTGGTTTATCTGGCCCTATAGGGTCTACTGCTCTACCTACTTTCCCCTTGAATTCCCATAGTGTTACTTTAATTCTCCTAGCCTTAATTACTTTGTATAATACGAGGCTTGTTATTGCCCCAAAGAACACTCCTATACTTATACCTGTTACCCTCAGCGTCTCCCAGTATCCTGTCCCAGGCCCTATGTACCATTTTCCACCTATTGGTAATAGCATGAATCCTACTGCTAGCATTACTACTCCGCTTCCACCAATTATTCCGAATCCTGGTGTTACGAGTTCTATTGTTAGCAGTATTGCTCCTAGTATGAGTAGGAATATTGCTGCTAGATTTACATTAAAACCGCTTCCAAGTAGTCCAAGAACTAGTAGTAGAACCCCTATTGGTGTTACATGTAGGTGTGCTGATAGTATACTGAATATTGTTACTAGGAATCCTATTGACATGAGGAGGCCAGATACCATGGGGTCGCTCAGCACTTTAATAAATCTTACCCTAACACTTCCATCATACTCTATTATCTGGTAGCCTTCAGTAATTATTGTCACTTCCTTGCCTCCCATTAACTTAACTTTATACCCGTTAATCTTCTTTAATAATTCATCTAAGTTATTTGCGATGACCTCTATTAACCCTAGATTTAATGCTTCATTCGCATCGTAGTTAGCATTCTCGGTTATGCACTTTACTGCTGCAGTTACGTTTCTTCCTCTATTCTTAACGTATTGTTCAACCTTCTTTACTAGTGCATTAATTGTTTTTGTATCATTTACTGGTGTGTATGTACCTGTTACCGGATCGTACATTACTGGTTGCATTGAACCTATTGTTGTTAATGGATGCATAGCGGCTATATGTGTTGAGAATAGTATGAGTGTTCCTGCACTTAAAGCCCATCTACCAGCGACATAGCCTATGATTGGTACATCACTTTCTGATACTGTATCAGCTATTTCAAAGGCTGATTCCAATAGTCCTCCTGGAGTATCTAACTCCATGACTATTATTGCGTTTTCATCTCTAGCAATATCCATTGCTTCCTTAACGTAGTCTACAGTCCATGTAGATATAGTTCCATCGATTTTAATAACAACTACCTTAGGTCCATAAGATTCTGTAGATGCTATTAATGTGCCTATAGGGATTATCATAGGTAGTGTAAGCGCTAGTAATAAATAGAGAAAAACGATTGTATGCGCGTTTATTTTATTCATGGGTATGTTACCTACCTCCTATACTTGTTTATGATTTACTTGTTTGTTGGAAAGCTCTAGTTAGTGCTGCTACTTGTGATATTCCCTCTACACCGCCACCTGATGATACTACTATTAAATTCTTTTCTCTAGCGATTTCCACTAGTGTTTGTAGTTCTCTAAGTCTTAATGCGACCGGGTGTTTCTCATAGAGTTCAGCTGCTTCGGTCATAATCTTTGCTGCCTGCTTTTCACCTTCAGCTTCAATAATTCTTGCTCTCCTCCATCTCTCTGCTTCTGCTTGTTTAGCCATTGCTCTAAGCATTGATTCGGGTAACTTAACTTCCTTGACTGTTACTGCAGTGACCTTAATGCCCCATGGGTCGGTTAGTTCGTCAAGTATTTTTTGTAATCTCTTATTGATTTCCTCTCTTCTCATTAATAGGTCATCTAACTCTACTTGACCTACAATGTCTCTGAGAACTGTTTGTGCAAGCATTGATACAGCGTAATGGTAATTTTCTACCTTAGTTATGGCGAGTATTGGGTCTGCAACTCTATAGTATATAACTGCGTCTACACCTACAGTGACGTTATCTTTAGTTATCACTCTCTGCTCGGGTACATCAACTGCTATAACTCTTAAGTCAACTCTAATGAAGCTATCAACACCGGGAATTATGAAGAATAATCCTGGGCCCTTAGCTCCTAGTAGTCTTCCAAGTCTAAAGATTACTGCTCTTTCGTACTCCTTAACTATCTTTATTGCCATGGAGAGGAAGACTAGTGCTATGAAAGCTACGAATATTAGTGCTATTTGGAATGGCTCTATCATGTCCTATACCTCACTCTAACACTTATGTTGCTAGGCTTAAATATCTAGCTCGAATAAAGTGCTCAAGTACTATGCACATAACTCTTAAATCGCTTAAATGGTACCAGAAACTAAGAGGTACAAATAATAGTGATTAGCCATGGTCAAGTATGCAGCTGCACTATATTCTGGCGGTAAGGATAGTACATATTCACTACACTTAGCTTACCTACAGGGCTATGTGATTAAGTGTTTATTAGTCATAACACCTCCCAAGGATTCCGAGCTTTACCATACGCCTTACGTTAATTTAACGCTACTTCAAGCTGATGTTCTTGGACTTCCTTTTATAAGAATAGAAGGCGATGGAATGAATGCCTTAAGAATAGCATTAACTGAGCTAAAGAAAGATTATCCTGAGGTAAAGTACGTCATTACGGGTGCATTGAGGTCGGATTATCAGAGAATGAGGTTTAACTTTATTGCAAGCGAATTTAATTTAAAGGTTACTTCACCTTTATGGAGGAAAAACCAAGAAGAATATTTAAGAGATATAGTTAGACATGGAATAAGATTTACATTAACGTCTATATCAGTTAAGGGGCTTCCACCAAAATATCTAGGTAAAATAATTGATGAAAAGGATGTCGAGGAGATTATCATGCTCAGTAAAATTCATGGATTTAATCCTGCATTTGAGGGTGGTGAAGCTGAAACCCTCGTACTCGATGCACCATTGTTTAGAAAGAGGCTTGTATTAGAGGACTATGAGGTTATACGTGAATGGGAGTACGTGTATAGACTTCTAATTAAACGTATTAGGGTTGTTGAGAAATGAGTGAACCCATACTCATTGAAAACCCCATGTACATAGTTGATGCTAAAGGTGTTAGAAAGGGTTCCTCATTTACAATAGTAGATGGAGAAGTAAGTTTTAAGGAGAGGATAAAATCAGGGAGAATAGTTGACGCCCGCAATAGGGTAGTATCTATAGGTTTTTATAATTGTCATAGCCATATACCGATGATACTGTTAGCGGGATTATATTCAAATCTAGGATTTTGGCCTTGGCTTAAGAACATAGTTTCTCTTGAGAATAAGTTAATGGATAAAGGGATACTTAATGATGAAAATACTTACTACTCATCATTAATATATTGTTCACTACTGGTAAAGTCTGGCTGTTGTGGAATTGTTGATATGTACTATTATTGGTGGAGTGCAGTAAATGCTTGTAAAAAGATTGATCTTAGAATAATGTCGGGTCCTCCCAACCCTAACTCATGGAGTAGCTTTAAGAAGGAAATAAGTAAGGTTAACTATAATCTATTTACCCCTATTATCAACATGCATAGCTTATATGGTGTTGACATAAATACCATTAAGAGTGTTGTAGATGAAATTAGGAGCAATATTCCTTTGATTAAACTTCATATTCATGTAAGTGAAACTAGAGATGAGGTTTACAGTATTTGGTCTAGGTATGAAAAGTACCCTATTCAATTGCTTGAAGAATATAATTTAATCGACAATTCATTGCTAGTACACTTATGCTGGACAACTTATAGTGAAATAGAGTTATTGAAGCATAAGAGATGCTTTATGGCTCACTGTCCTACATCCAATGCACTACTATATACTGGTAGTGTTGCACCAATAGCTGAACTTGATGAAGCAGGTGTTATTGTTACACTTGGTACTGATGGGTTTAATCCTAGCTATGAAGTTAATTTACGTAGAGTTGCTAAGGATTCTGTTCTACAACTCAGGCAGCAATATTGGTCTGCAGAGACAACTGCTTGGGATGTTTATAGGTTCTTAGCAGTTAATGGCGCTAAGTTATTTGGCGTAGATAACGTGATAGCTGAGGGAAGAAAACCCGATATAGTATTAATGGACATAGCACGTGAAGCTAGAAGCTTTGTAGATGAAGATAATTTAATCGAGTTCATAGTGTATTCACCAGAACTAACGCCAGTAAGAATGGTTATAGTTAATGGAAACATAATATATGATTCCAGGTTTAATTCTGATGTTGAAAAAGAGATTACCTATGCGTTATCAAAGCTAAGCAATGTTAGGAGAAAAATACGCGAATTCGTGGGTGAGTTAAGAGATGAGGGATAAGGCTAAGACAAGGAGAAAGGGATTTCAGTATGAACGTGAACTTGTACGTCTTTTATGGAAGAAGGGCTTTGCCTGTATGAGGGCGCCTGCTAGTGGTAGTAAAGTTAAGAGGGCAATATATCCTGATGTTATAGCATTAAAGAATGGAGTTATACTCGTGTTTGAAGTTAAGGTTAGGAGTAAGCCTGAGCCAATATACGTGGAGAAAGATAAAATAGATAAATTAAAGGAATTTTGTTATAGAGCTGGTGGTAGGGGCTTTATAGCTATTAAGTACATAGGGTTAACTGATTGGAGGTTTATACCAGTAGAAATACTAGAATTAACTCCTTCTGGCAATTATAGGATAACAAGAGAGTTAGTTGAAAACGGGTTTAGTATTAATGACTTGGTTAAGCTAACATATAGAGAGGACTTAACTAAATTTATGAAATAACTTTATAGCT
>CAYPZO010000010.1:6122-11402 GCA_964415135.1 uncultured Desulfurococcales archaeon
GTTAAGCTAACATATAGAGAGGACTTAACTAAATTTATGAAATAACTTTATAGCTGTGGTAACGTTTAAAAGAGTGAGAGTTTGCGGAGTAAAGGGGTATAGTATTGAGGAAGGTTAAGTATTGTCCTTTATGTGGTCTCAAGTATGTGGACTTAAAGCTTAAGGTATGTATTATTTGTGGTTCCAATTTAATGGAAATTGAGGCTTTAGACGAATCTAAGTCTAATATTTACTCCTAGACTTCTCTCTATCTTCTTAATTCTCTTCAGCACTTTCCTACTTATAGCATTAGCGTACTCATTAGGTATACTTAGAATTACGTTTGTTCCTTGAACGAGTACTTCCATTCCTGGAATTGATATTATTCTCTCAATTTCCCTCCTAATCCTAGTTTCTATTATTGAAGGTCTAACCTTCTTTACTGGAACAACCATTGTTTGTTCTCCAAAGGTGTATATCTCGTATTCTAGTTCTCCTGTAAGGAAGTCTCTTACTTCAACTACTGGTCTTGCCAGTTCAGCCTCCTTTAGGCCTGTTGGTAGTTTGACCGTCATGCTTAGGTCATATACTTTTGATACCCTTCCATATTCTATGAATATTACTGTGTCTATTATGCTTGGAATCATACCTAGTTCTACTCTTCTTAAGAATCTTTGAATAGCATCTATTGGTGAAGTTGCATGAACAACTCCTATCATTCCTATTCCTGCAAGTCTTAAGTCTACATATAGGTTAAAGTCTGCATCATCCCTCATTTCATCGAAGACCGTATAGTCTGGTCTACTTAGTAAGAGTATATCGTGTAATTCCTCACTTGTTCCATACGCTTTTGATAGTTGCGTTACATCAGGTGGTAACCTCATATCTCTTGGGGATTCAAGTGTTTTAACTACCTTACCCTTCCTCATATAGTACTCAGCTAATGCTTGAGCAAATGTCGTCTTACCCATTCCTGGTGCTCCAGCTATGAGAATTCCTTCAGCTTTCTCCTCCAGTCTCTTTAAGAGCTTTGGTGGCAGGTTATAGTCCTCTAATCTTAACTTAATGAGAGGTCTAACAATCGTTACTTCCCATCCATCACTTAGTGGTGGTCTAACGATAATTATTCTGTAGTCTCCTAGTTGTACTATTGTTGATCCTTTTCTGTCAATTTCTATGAATCCATCCCTTCTCCTCTTAGCAGCTTCTATTATCTCTCTCGCAATTTCCTCTACTTCTTCTCTTGACAATGGTCTGTCTCCTAGATCAACGAATTTCCAGTATCCGGGAGTACCCTTCTTAGCTCTTGGAGGAGCTCCCTCCTTGAGGTGAACGCTCATAGTATTTTCATCGAATAGTTCATCTACCTTGAGTCTCTCCTTAGCCGAAGGGGGTATATAGAGGACCTTCATTCCCATAGCTCTAGCAACAGCTGCTTGAACTTTATCGCCTGTTATTAGTGTAGCTCCAAGTTCATATGCGTAATCCCTTATGAGAGCATCTATAGTTCCTATTTCAGCATATCTGATGTCAGCGGGCTTAGGTCTTTCACCAGCTATCTCTATAGTTATTAGTTCTTTGGCTTCCATTTCCCTTAACTTAGCTATTTCATCCAATCCAGCAAAACCTGTGACCCTACCTTCGTTAGCCTGATGTTCTAGTTCAGCGAGAACCGCTTTATGAATAACTATTTTACCCCTAATGGTTCCTTGCTCAACGAGTCTACTAACTACTCCTTCAATGAGTACACTTGTATCTGGTACATACACCTCCTGCTTCTCCGTAGGTGGAAATACTAGCCCGCTCACTTATTAGGCACCATACTATCCTTAATTTGGCTGAGAGTTTAAAATACTAAGTTAATAAAGAATCATGAAAAATCATATAGAGTATTATCAATACCATACGCGCCTCACGACTCTATCAATGCTATTTACAGTGGCATAGTGTAAGTTATTTGATTCTACATCCAGTAATCTTAGCCATAACCGTTCATTGAACCTCCTATCGGCTAATATTATTAATGCCTTATCGCCATCTCTCCTAATGAGCCTACCAATAGCCTGCTTTATTGAAGTAGCAGTATAGTACTTTAATGCCGTAAAGTAATTAACATTAAGGTTCTTAGCCAGCATTTCAAGCCTAAGCCTAAGGTAATCATCAGGCTTAGGATATGGTAAACCAGCAAATATTATTATATTTATTAGGCTTCTACCTTCGGGATCAGTAAACTCTATTCCTTCAACTAATTTACCCATAGAAACAGCTACAACAATGGGATCTTCATGTTCTCTAATAAACCTTGAAGCTTCCTCTAATGTCGTCTTCTTTCCTTCAAAGAATATCAAGTACTTAGATGGAAAGGTATTCCTTAACTTCTCTAGCTCTACATAACTAGGTACAACTACCAATATTCCTCCTCTTACTAATTCACGAACCTTACATATTAATTCACTATACTTAACTGTCATAGAATGAGTTCTTTCACTATACCTACTAGTCACATCTAGAACTATAATCCACTTCTTGATTGAACATGGAAATACGGGGCCGTGGTCTTTTTCTACATCAATATACTTGGAGTCAATACCCCATGATGCTTTAACGTATTCCTTCTTTGGTAACGTACCACTCATGAATATTACCTTTCGTGGTAAAGCTAATACCCTCAATAACTGTTTAGGCTCTACTGGTTTAGCTACTAGATATTTAGTACTATCATATAGTCCTCTATAGACTCTATACCTATCATAGTATACGGCTTTGAGGAATTCAACTACTCTCCTAAGCCAGTTTGTTTCGAGTTCTTCATTTAATATCATTTGTTCTTGAATTTCCATTACAGTATCTTCTAGCATTAAGAGCTCATCATCTGTAATAACGTCCTCTACGCTGACTTCAACTTCTTCTAATTGCTCAGATTTGGCTTCATTAATTAAAGGTGTTAGCTTCTCCTTTACCCTATTTAATATTCTTAGTATAGCCTTTGACTCTTTAAGATATTTAGGCACTTGTCTAATTGCTTGCTCTAAGATACCTCTAGTTATTATAATGCTAACCATGTCTGGTAGCTTATCTATATTATGTGCTTCATCTATTACTAGAATGGATTTCTCTAATAATGACTCTATCGTCGCCTCTCTTACCCTCTTATCAAAAACATAAGGATATGATACAATGACTACATCCGATTCCTCTACGGCTTTTTTCATTGAGTGATAGGGACATATTGGTGGTATTGAAGTAAAGGTTTTCTTTATAGCTTCCTGTACATCATTATATACGATTAAGTTTGTGAGGATTATTTTTTCGTTTATTCTGTTCTTTAAAGGACAGATCCTACAATCTATATCCATACCTTCAAGCCTATCACCATACATAGGACACGAATCTTTCTTTGCAATAAGTACTGAGAATTTCTTATCTCTAAAGAATCTCTTTAACTCCTTTACATACATGTTCATTTGGTTTCTAGTCCTTATTGCTACTATTAGTTTAGCATTTAGTTCATTTAATAATGGTATAGTTGATGCTAGTACCATTAATGTTTTACCACTACCTGTAGGGCTATTCAATGAAATGAACTTACTACTACTATAAAGTATCAACGTCATAACTCTAGCTATAACATATGGCTGATAGGGCCTCCATTTAACATTTATCGACTTTAGAACCTTAAGTATAGGCTCTAGCCTACCATATACCTTCATTGCATTACTAAAGCATTGCCGTATACTATTCCTTAACTCCATCACCATACTATATAGCTACCTCAATTCTACAATGGTATATAAGGGCATATACATTTAAAGCTCCTTATCTAAAACAAAACTCTACGATGACTTAATAATAGTAATTGAGGTAAAGGACTATGAGCCTCTTAGCGATGATTACGAGTTTACTATCACAGGTCTTTGTATTCGTTATCCCCTCAATAATGATGCTTATTCAATCAATACTATACTTTAAGTCTCTAAAGCCGACTCCGCCAAGAACTAATACAAGTACCAACTTAGATAAAAGACCATTAGTTTCGGTACTAGTAGTATTTAAGAATGAGCCTACAGAACTTATTGAAAGATTCATTACTGGAATATCAAAGATAAAATGGCCTAGAGAGTCATTAGAGATCATCATGGTCTCCGATGATCCACCACATATAGCTAGTAAAATTAAAAATATAGTATTGCTGCGAGGGAGAGAGCTAGGGCTTAATGTAAGATTCTTTAGTAGGATTAAGCCCACTGGTGGAAAAGCTGGTGCATTAAACTATGGATTAAAGCATTGTGGAGGAAAATACGTATTGACCATGGATATAGACTCCGTAATTGATGCTAACTTCATTGAGGAAGCAGTTAAGGTTCTTGAATCTAAACCTAATGTTGCTGCTGTTGTTGGTAGATGGGCGGCATTGAATAGGGATAGTAGAATCGCTGAGGGAATAGCACATGCTATGGAATTTATAATCGACTCCACGTTTAAGGCATGGCATAGACTAGGTATTCCCGTATATACGTTAGGTACTGGTACATTGTATAGGAGGAAAGTTTTAGAGGAAGTTAATGGTTGGAGTGAAGATATGCTTATGGATGATCTCGAGATAGGTGCTAGAATCATAAATGCAGGTTACCACGTAGACTATATAGATAACGTTAAGGTATATGTTGAAGTACCACCCACACTTCGCGCATATAGGATTCAACAATACAAGTGGTCTTATGGAGCTATGGAGTTGTTAAGGAAGAGAACTAAGCATATATTAACATCCCCCATACCATACCATGGCAGGTTCCTCTTACTTTTCTACCCTCTACAATACCTACCATTAATAACAACACTAGTAGGTATCCCTATTTTAGGTATATTATCATTATTATTAAAGACGGATATCTTATGTGAACAGATAATCTTAGCCTGTATATGGGTTATAGCCCTCATTGTTAATGGGATTGCATTTAATCATTGTTTAAAGGTTAGAGGAATTTCAGGGTATAAATCGCTTGTTTTGTCTGGTAGAAATACTGGTCTCCTCATATCCCAAACACCATATATATTGATTAGCTCACTTAAAGGACTCCTAGGATTAAGCATAAAACGAAAGGTTACACCTAAAGGAGAACATGCTAAAAAAATCCGTGAAGGGACAGTACCATTAGAAATCATTGTACTCATAGTAATGCTCATATTAGCTGTATTAGTCATGTTAAAAGGAATACTATATACTTCCTTATTCATCTTCGTATATGCATTAAGTTATTTGTACGCTCTATATAGATGGCATAATGAGATCCTACAGCGTTA
>CAYPZO010000010.1:11502-24771 GCA_964415135.1 uncultured Desulfurococcales archaeon
CATTAAGTTATTTGTACGCTCTATATAGATGGCATAATGAGATCCTACAGCGTTATCATTAAAGTTAATCTATAAGGTTAACTTTTTGATATCTCATTAATTAATATTAATACCTTGTAGAATTATTAATTAGGTTAATATAGGTGAAGTGCATGGAAGCTCTAATTAAGGTTCATAAGAAAGGCATCATAGTATTATAAAGAGATAAGGGAAAAGGCACGTATAGATGAAGGAATGATATTAAAGGTTAGGGTAATCGATAGAAAGGTAATACTTGGGCCCTTAGATTTATGGGAAAGAGTATGGGGTTGTGGTAAAGGGAAAGGAACAGTTGAAGAAGCCGAGCTTGAATTAGATGAGGAAGAGGAGATATTTTGGATGAAGAGGACATTAGAGAAGTAATAGTTGACACATATGCCTTATTAGCTATGGTATATGACGAGGTAAGTGGCAAAGCGAGAGATCCTGGTTAAGATAAGGTATGGAGATATAAGGGGATTAATACCTGCTACTGTAGCCTATGAGTTTACAGTACATTAGCTTAAAGGTTGAATTCCCGGCTTGGGGATATTAATGAAGTAGTAACTTTTCTTAAAGCATATTTTCAAGTTATTACAACCTCCTTAAATGATTATATTAAGGCAGCCGAAATTAAGGTTAATGGAGATAAAAATGCTTAAGGAAGCGGAAGATCCTTTGCTTAGAGGGAGAAAGCTAAGTATTGTTGTTTTAACTATAATAGCTGTAGCATTATCTAGAAATCTACCTATGTTAAGCGGTGACAAGAATTTGATGTATGCTGCAAAGAAGTATGGCATAAAAATTATATGGTGATATTATCGTTTAAATTTAAAGATTGTGCGTTCTGTTCTCTTCCACTTTATTCCTAGTAATAGCCGTTCAGAACTTAGTAGCCTTGTTGCAACGTATAATAGTATGATGAAATATGCTACTGATGCTACTATAGATGTTAGTAGTACATAGTATTCGCCCGAGAATAGTACTTTAACCGCAATAACCGGTGGTGAAAATGGTAGCAATGCTATTAGTATCTTTGATACTGGATCCATAGATGCTAATTCTAGGTATGCTAATGGAAATATCACCATAAATAATGGCAACCACATAAAGCCTGCAACTGATTGAGCGGACCTAATGTTTTGTGCTAGTGCTCCAGCTATAAATCCTATTAGTGCAACAAACATTATTGTCACCAATAGTGATGGTATTATAGTTAATACCAACTCATTCATGCTCATTATTTCAAATATTCCCCCACATTGTGTCGCTTCTACTGTCCTATTTGTAAAGGTCTTCGAGCTCATCGACATTACCTTATACATATAGTACCAGAAACCTATACCAGCACTTATCGATGCAAGTACTGATATTATGAAGCTCCCTATAAGCTTGCTTAGCAATATCTCAAATCTATTTACGGGAAGTGTTAGGAGTACTTCTAATGTTTTTTCTTCCTTTTCAACACCCATTGATGTAGCTGATATGCTTGCAACATATCCTATAACTATAAGTGGTACAAATATTATTGAGAATACCATACCAGATGCATTACTTAGCACCATGCTTGGTACAAGCTTATTTCGAATGTACACATTGCTTACTGTTCTTATAGGTTCCATAATAAATTCTGGAGTAACTTGCATGTTTAACTGCTTAACTATGGTTGATAGAAGCATCTTAGAGAATCCACTTATTAATCCTGTAATAACCCCCGTCCCCATCATTGATGATAATGACAGCTCCTTTACAATACTAATAGATTCTATATAGCTAGGAAGACCTCTACTAATGTTAGTACTAAATCCTCTGGGTATTATTATTAATGTTCTTATGTCTCTCTCCATTAGCGTCTTAATAGCTTTATTTATGCTTGTATTTTCGATTAAGGTTATATTTGACATTGGTAAACTTTCCATAAATTTTATGAATAACGCTGAGAATGGGCCTCTATCAAGGTCCATTATTGCTACTTTTGCTACTGCAGTTGTAGCTTGCTTAACTGCGGCTTCCATGGATCCTGAAATTACTGTCCCCATTATTATATACATTAATGCAGGCAGCAGTATAGCGAATATCAGTATGTGTGGTTCTCTTAGTAGGTCCTTAACCTCCTTCTTTATTAAGTGCATTAAGTAGCCCATTACCTTACACCTCCTATAGCCATTTCAAAAACTTCTTCAAGATTTGATGCTCCATACCTGCCCTTCAATTCCTTGGGTATTCCTTCATCAACTATCCTGCCTTTATGTATAAGTGCTATTCTATCGCATAGGTATTCTACTTCAAGCATATTGTGACTTGACGTTAATACCGTTACTCCATATTTTCTTGCATATCCCTTTATTATCTTCCTAACATGTAGTGCATGTACTACGTCTAGCCCTGATGTGGGTTCATCAAGTATTGCTAGCTTTGGTTTAACCATTAGGGTACGTGCAACTAATAGTCGCCGCTTCATACCCTTGCTATACGTTTTAACCCTATCATCAATTCTATCTCCTAAACCAGAAATCTTAATTGCTTCTTCAACCATTTCCTCTGCATCTCTCTTACTCCTAGCATATAATTGAGCCATGAATTCAAGGTATTCACGTCCAGTTAAATTCTTGTAAGCACCTGCTTCTTCAGGTAAATAGCTTATAATTCTCCTCACCTTATCAGCTTCCCTAACAACATCATAACCCATTACTAATGCTTTTCCACTTGTTGGTTTTAGCAACGTTGCTATTATTCTTAGTGTTGTCGTCTTACCAGCACCATTAGGGCCTATAAGACCGAAAATCTCCCCCTCACTTACCCTAAATGATACCCCGTCAAGAGCCTTAACCTTACCATAATATTTTACAAGTTTTTCAACTACAACTACATCCATAGTGGGACACCATTCTTAGAAGCAAAAGAACTTTAAATGCTATTTAAGACTTACGCATATAGAATAGGCCCCTCAATAACCATTTACGGAGGTATGCGAAGGATTGATGACGTATGTCTAAGTATTTAGATACTATGATCGATTTCGTATCTACTGCATTATACTATATAGATAGGTACAAGATTTCGCTTGATAAGGCTTTTCAAAAAACTCTACAGAGAATGGAGAAGAGAGTTGAGGGTTATAGTTTAAAGCCGTTTTACGACCTACTAAAGGACATTGTATTAAATTACTATAAGTTAAGGTACATTGAATCCCAAGTATATGGTTCTATTAAAGGTTATAAGCGATGTGTTAAGCTATGGTTATTTTTCTATGGAGATAAAGTTATTGTCAATAAGAAAGCTTTAACTAAGTTTAGGAAGAAGTTCTCAAAGAGCATAAGAATAAACGTCAACGAGTTTAACTTGAATGAGGACATGATATGGGTTAAGTATTCATATCCGAAATGGTTTACTGAAAAACTATCAAAATATATGGATAGAGATGAGTTATGTAAACTACTTGATTCACTAAATTCTGAAATTATATGGATTAGAGTTAATACATTGAAAATTGATGTTGATAAAGCTATAAAGTTCCTTGAAGCAAACGGCATTGAAGTTGAAAGAGACAAAGACCTATACTACATGTTGAGAGTGTTAAGGTACAAGAAACCAATCTATACCCTTGATCTCTTACGTGAGGGTTATATAGTAACTCAAGATAAGGCAAGCGCTCTTGTTGTTGAAGCTCTAAGACCTAAAGCAGGTGATGTGATCTATGATGTATGTGCTGCACCTGGCATAAAGACATCATTAATAATGCAGTTAACTGAAAATAAGGCTAGAGTATTAGCTGTAGATATTTCACGTAATCGTGTAAAGAGCCTAAGGAGGCTACTTAAAGTATATGGTGTAGACGTAAATAGAGTTGATATAATTGTTGGGGATTCAAGAATTATAGCTACTTCTAGAAGAGCAGATAAGGTATTAGTTGATGCTCCTTGTTCATCTAGTGGTGTTATATCTAAGGACCCTGCAGTAAAAATTCATTTAAGAAATCAAGGTAAAGTAGAGTACTATTCTAATGTACAGAGATCCTTAGTAATGAATGCAATTAACCTGGGGGAACTAATAGTATATGCTACATGCTCGCTTCTACCCGATGAAGGCGAAGAGGTTATGGAGCCATTGGCTGAAAAGGAGTTAATTAAGCTAATTAAACCCCAAATTAGATGTTGCTGTGGATATAGGGGATATAGGTTTAGGGAATTATTTTGTAGAACCTTTCCTCATATTCATGGTACGGGCGGATTCTTTATTTCAGTATTTAAGCCATCTATGCAATAATCTACTTGGCTTCAATAAACTTGTTTTAAGTATTCCAGCAATAGCCTTATAAGTACGTACCTTACCATAGGGCTTCGCCTTACCATGCTTAATTAAGTTAATTAGGTCATCAAATGAATCTATATTCTCATAACACATTAATCCAACGTTACCTACCTCGCTTAGTAAGTGTGCATCGCTTCCTCCAGTAAAGTATTTTGAGAGAGATACTGCTAATTCGTACGCTAACGTATTACCCCTATTTGGTACCCTTCCGTTAATTATTTCAATAGCATCTATTTTATCAATGAGCTCTTTCTTTTTCAAGATAGGAAACGGTAGTATTAGAAAATTACCATAAGGATGAGCTATTGATGTTAAATATTCATGCTCCTTAGAGTAATCCAATAGTTCATTCAAGTTATTTATCTGTAGTATTTTTTCATCTGGCTCATCCATGTATACAAGTATGTGACCATAAGGTGTATCCAATTCTACACCACATACTATTAGAATGTCATTTACCTTACCCATTCTATTATATGCGCTAATAGTGTTATGGTCAGTAAACGATATTACTCTTAGCCTCTTTCTCCTAGCATATTTTATTACGTCATCTGGCGTTATTAGTCCATCAGAAAATATTGTATGGATATGCAGGTCAATTAGTACTTTATCTTTATTAATCTTCGCCTCCTCCTACATTAACTTCTTAAGTGCATTGATACCCTTCATTCCCTCATGTATTCCAAGTTCCTTAGCTTTTGAAGTTACGTATTTTACTTCCTTAGACAACATTTCATTGAAATCCTTAACGCCCGTGACTACAGCTGCCGCATCTCCTAGCTTTTCAGCTATGTCAATATTTAAGTAACCGCACATTAAGTAGCCTTTCTCTCCTTTAATTACAAGTAATGGTGCTTTACCTAAATCTATTTTAACTCCTATGGCTTTCTTACCATTAATGCTAATTAATTCTATCTTTGCAGTAGTTTCAATCACTTATTTCACCTGAAACTTATTGTTAGTTATTAAAAGAATTAAACGTTATGGTGTCTTTACCGTTTACTTTAATGTACTTGCTGAGAGTACGTGGAGCATTATTGCAAATGCTATATCAAGATTATGGATATTAACTTTAAACTCTAATTTATCATCTACTAGCATGTCCCATAGAATGTATAGTGTTTTCCCGATTTCTCTTAGATCTTCCTCATCTATGTTTGCTGTTGTGTATAGTTCGTAGTAGCTGTACATTTTCACTAATAGTTCATATAACTCATCTTCTCCTATGTAGTCGATGATCTTCCAGAGAGGTTTTACATTATCGTATTTTACGTATTTTAATGCTTCATGTGCTCTAGGTAGGGATGTAAATAATGAAATCCACTTATTCATGTAATTGTTAAGTGATTTCTTTAAGTCGCTACATTCTATACCTAGGCTTTCTAGTACGTTTATCATTGTAGTTAACCTGGTTATGTCTTCAGCTAAATCAAGTATATCGTCCTCATAGCTTGGCACGTATTCTTGAAGTAAAGCCTCTAATAGTAGTTCAGTTAAAGCCACAGATTAATTCACCTCAAATTAAGGTTATTAAGTGGTTAATGAATTTAAAAGAGCACTCGCATGTATTACCTTAATAACTCATTGTGGTTAATTTAATAAACAGTGAAATCAAGCTCATTAGCGAAAGATTTAACAATAACCATTTTAAAACTTTAGGCACAGTAATTATAGTTCATGGGGAAGGAATTGTGTTTTGATATAACAGTAATTGTATATTTAACTAAGCAGCAAGACCTACAAGGTATTGTCAAGATGGTTGATGAGGGAATGAAGGGTTATCTTAAAGGAAAAGATTACGGAATCATTATGGTAAATGCTAGTGGAGAACTACTAGATATTAAGTGCAATAAAGTGTTTAAGGTATACAACATTAGCAGAAGTATTGTTGATATGTCTTTATTTAAATTAATTAAAGACATAGCATCTATGGATATGAAATCAATAGTTGTAATTAATGGCGATAATAAGGAAGTAAATGAGGATTTAGTTGGAGGCTTAGCGTCACCTACATTAATGCATGATTATGTTGTCCCAATGTATTATAATATGAACCCATTGTATAACCTTGCGTATAGCCTCATAACGTATCCCGTAACCGTAATGTTATATGGATTAAACATTACGTGTACTCATCCCTTAGACTTTGGTTTAGGAAAGAAAATGATTGAAATAATTAAAGAGAACGACTACGATCAGATAGTCCCATGTAATTTCAGTATAGGAAGCTTGATGAACCTAATAGCCTTAGTTAATGGTCTAGAAGTTGTTGTAGCGCATGTTCCTCCTCATGAACTAGATTATGAGCAATACTATGGTAGTGACCAGGACTTATTTATTAAGGAGTTAATTCCCTTACTAAATATTATGGAAGAATACGAATTATCGTGGCTTAGAATTAAGCCTCAACTTTCTTATCCAGCTGAAGCCTATGTTGCAAAGAGATTTGAGGTAAAGGGATTAATACCACATATTGATGCAATAACCTTATTGCAGAAGGCTAAAGTTGATCTTAACAAATACATTCCCATATACTCGGAAATCCTTAAAGAAAAAGCAAGTGAAGTGCTAAGACAGCTTCATGTAAATGATCCTAAAGACCTAGACATAAATGATGACTTGTGGTCATACATAGTCATAAGATACTTAACATCCATGCTAAAAGAGCCTAAAATCACTAATAGAATAGAAATGATCAAAGGATTAGTTAATCTTACATTAGTTAAAGCCTCGCAAATTGCCTATGAACTAGAGAAAGCAGAGAGTGTTAAGGAGCGTATGACTAAACTAGCAGAGGAATTCCTAAGGCATAGAGATGAGTTCATAAAGTTATTGGAAGCGGGTTAATTTATGGACCCCTTTGCTCAGTTAAAGAATAATTTAAGGGAGTTAAATGAAGGTTCCTTGAGATCCGATAAGCCACTTAGATTTAGTTTAGGTTTCTTAAAGGTTTCTGAACTAGTCCAACAGGTTTACTGTGAACTTAGACTTCACTACATATATTCTAAGGGAATCGAACCTGAATATAAGAGAAGAAGCATTATTAGAAAACTACTAGAGCTCTACTTTCAAGTTGAGAAAGATATTGATAAAGCAAAGACTGGAAGAGCTTATATGAGAATTCCATTAACGTCTATCATTCAAGGAGTTCCCATCATCGGAACTCCTGACATGATATTATTTGACCATTATATTCCATTAGCTATGCTTAGAGTAAAAAAGAGCAATAAGTTAAAGATCTATCCCGAGGACGAAGTTAGAGGCTTAATTTATGGACGTTTACTAGAAGCCTTAGGATTCAATGTTAATGCATTGAAGTACATCATAGTAGTTGTTAAAGATCTTAAAGATATATTAGACATACTTCATGAAGTTGTAGATAGCATTGTTAAGGAGGAATATCATGTAACTCCAATATCTAATGTTAGAATAGCAGTAAGAGTATATAATGGTAAGGAAGCTGAGGAACTATTATCTTATCTACTAAGTTATTGGAGGATGCTTAGAGAACCAAAACCTAATCCATCTAAATCTAAATGTAGTCGTTGCGAATACTCATCAATATGTCCTCATGTAATTCGCAGTATGTAGATTGTTATACTCCATTACCCCCCTAATATTCCAAGGCTTTCCTTCTAATATTCCAACGTGCCTCTTATAATGAATTGCTATACATGTAATGGGTATAAAGTGAAGTATAATGATTATTTCTAATTTATTAGTTATGTATTTTAAATTGTTTAAGGTATAAGTTATTAATAGTGTGTGAGCGGGATAGAATATGTCAATTGATGTTACTAGGACGCTTATATTAGTTAATGTATTATTCTATGTGATGTGTGTTATAGCTTATGGGGGTAATGTCTACTCTCTTCCCAAAGAGGCTGTTAGGATGTATGCTTTTCATCCATTCTATTTCCTCTTCCTAGGAGAATATTATAGGATTATAACCGCCTTCTTTATTCACGCTAATGTAATTCACTTGCTATTCAACATGTATGCGTTGTATGTTTTGGGGACAATAGTTGAAGCATATTATGGTAAGAAGACTCTGTTAGCACTATATTTTATTGCAGGTATTTGTGGAAATATAGCTAGTTTAATTATACCTGTTTACTCTTTAGGCTCATCAGCTGCTATTTTTGGTTTGTTGGGTCTACTGGTAATGTATGAAAAGAAGAGGTATGGTAAACTAGGTTCTATTGCAGCGATGTTAGTGGTGGTATTGGTATTAAGTAATATGATAGCTCCAGGACAGGTTAATAATTTAGCACATTTAGCAGGAGTAGCTGTAGGTTTACTATATGGACGTTTTGTGAAAGTTAGAAGTTCATGAATGAATAAATATATGGTTATTTCATAATTCACTACTGACCTGCTTTACTGCTTCTACAAGTACCTTAAGCTTCATTAATGATATTTCGTACTCTTTAGCTTCATCACCTAGAGATCCCTTTAGACCTTTAAATCCGCAATCAGGTTTTACTATTAACAACCTGTCTCTGTATAGGTTCCAGCCAGTTATTATCATTTCTTTTACTTCCTTGATGTCTTCTACTTTCGGCTTCTTTGATGATAGTACTCCTACTGCTATATGCTTATCGCTGGATTCTAAGTCCTCATATGTGTAGAATTTGAGGTTTTCTCTTGTATCGTAGTGTTCATGGTCTAATAAGTTAATGTATTCCGTTGATAATAGTATTGGTTTTAATAGTTTGGGTAGCCGTGCACAAACATGTATTCCTCTTATCTTTATATACCCTATCTTCTCAAATATTGTATCAAGAGCATTAACTATTTCCTCTCTTGTATAATTGAATAGTATTCTCCTAGCACCGACCATTACTGATAAGACTGGTTCATCAATGTTAATGTAGTCGTATCCCAGCTTAGCTAAGCTATTAGCTACTTTAGCTACATAGGGTACAAGAAATGATAGTACGTAGTTCTTATCTCTTAATACGCTATTCATTATATCTGCTGTAACTACTTCTCCTAGAAATATGTATGAAGCTAAAGTAAATGGGCCTGTTATGCATGCCTTTACTCCTTTTACCTTATCTTTGACTTTAGGTGTTAGGCTGGATATGATTTTATATTCTGGTATTTCTAGTGCTTCAGCTTCACCTTTAGCTTCCCTGACTACTATGTATAATCCCTTTTCCTTACGTAGAAATCCTTGTTCTACTAATGGATCTAGGAATATTTCTATAAAGTTTCTTAATTGAGGTACAGGAGGGTAGTCAATTCCTAAGTTTACCATATCATTAAATATCCTTACTTCGCTTTCTTCACTATAATCTAATGGGAAGCTACCTACATGAGATGTACTTATACGGCTCAATGTCCTTACCTCAAAGATAGCATTATCGGGGGTAGTTAAAAAGAAGATATGTTACAATATATTGAGGAAGTATCCTTCTATGTCCTTAAGCTGTGATA
This sequence comes from uncultured Desulfurococcales archaeon, assembly GCA_964415135.1. GTDB lineage: Archaea > Thermoproteota > Thermoprotei_A > Sulfolobales > WANQ01 > CAYXRT01. The sequence goes on from CAYPZO010000010.1 coordinate 21,274, forward strand.
TCTTATATAGTGCGTCTTGTGTAAATGAGAGATTCATTTTCTTTATTATAACCTCTAGAATAGATAGTAGGGTTCGAAGTATTCTATATGTATTGCTTCTAGGAATCCTTAGGATGCTCAATTGATTTGTAAAGTAATCGTATGTTATCCATGATTCTAGGTACATTTCTTCAAACTCATTGTATACTTCACTCAAGGTTTCTAGCCTAAGTACCACATATTTATATGCTTCTTCACTTAACATTACTGGTATTATTATGTATGATGATATTAGTGATAAATCATCGCAATCTATAGTGGCAGGCCCTATTACTAATGGAAGCTTCCTGTCAATTACTTTTTCCTTTATAATATCCATGTCATGTAGTGCGCTCTTATCTAAATCAATAATGGAACTTAATGGGGATAACCTCCATGTTATGCTTATTAGTTTACATCCCTTATTATGGAGCTGCTTCATTAACTGTAATTTCAATTTCAATAAATTGTTTCTACTTAGAGTAAGTATTGGTGTATCTGATAGCATAATTACTTTACTTGACTCTCGTTTAATTTTCTCAAGCCAAATACTTGTTATTATGTATTGAACTAGGAATTCAAAGTCATATTGTGTGATGTTGCGGGGTATCTTGACTAAGCTTTTTGAAATCACTAACTCGTTTACTGGAGCCTTAATAGCTATTGGGGGCGGAATATAACCGCCTAGAGGAGCATGTGTTTGTGGGTATTCATACATTATGGCGCTTTTAGGTTCATAGATTGTTGTTGCATGTAGTGTTAATTCCATACCATTTATACTGAGGTCTATACTTCTCGTAGTAATAGTGATAAGGGGCTCCTTTAAGTCAATTACTATGTTCATTTTTCTTGGAGTGAGATTCTTTCTTACCTCTAATTCTCTACATAGACTATCTTCATGTACTTCAATGACCGTCTCTTCTTCTCTTCTCTCTCCCTTGATAATATTATTTAATGCGGTAGTGAGTAGCTGTTCTAGTATTTTTAGGCTTTTATTGTGTGCTAACAATGTTTGTTACCTTTATGCTTTCATGTTCTTTTAAATACTTGTCCCTTATTAATTTCAAAGGTGGTAAAGCTAAACGCATAGTACACTCCTTACCTTCATGTAAAGGTGATAAGATTATGTCCTCCGTGGAGCGGGAATATCAGATTAAGGTAGGAGATAAGACATTTAATGTTAAGGTACGTGAAATTGGTGGTAATAAGTTTAAGGTTAAGGTAAATGATAAGGAGATCGAGGTTATGCTTATTACCAAGACTCCTACACCTCAAGTAGCTGTTGAGGCTCCAAAGGTTCCTGAAGTTAAACCTGAAACTCCTACAGTTCCTGAGGTTAAGCCTCCTGAAGTCAAGGTTGAGGAGAGGAAACCTCCAAGTGTTACTATTGCTGAGGAAATGAATGTGGTTAAGGCTCCAGTTCCAGGTAAGGTGCTTAAAGTATTTGTTAAGCCTGGAGATAAGGTTACATCAAAGACTGTTATATTGACGTTTGAGTCTATGAAAATGGAGCTTGAGCTTTATCCTCCTAGAGATGGAGTTATAAAGGAGATAAGAGTTAAGCCTGGGGATTCATTTAATGCAGGTGATATTTTAGCTACGCTTGAATAGAGCATTCATAGTTTAGGAGAGGTTTTAAGTTGAAAATAGTATTTGCGTTTAGGATATATCGTGATATAATTGATAGGCTTAAGTCCTTAAACTTTGATGTAGTATTTTATGATGGAATTAAGGCTTCGAAAGAGTGGTTGTGTAGGGAGCTTGCTGATGCTGAAATTCTAGTTGCTAACCCTACAACAGTTGTTGACAGGGAGGTTTTAGATTGTGCTCCTAAGCTTAGGTTTATTCAGGTATTTGGTAGTGGTTATGAGAATATTGATTTAGAGGAATGTCGTAGGAGGAATATTTGTGTTGCTAATGCTCCTGACTTTATAGCTAAAGCTGTTGCTGAGCATACATTAGCATTAACTTTAGCTTATTTAAGGAATATAGTTAAGGGACATGAGTACGTTAAGTCCGGAAAGTGGACTAAGGGACCTGTCCCTAGAGAATTTCTTGCAACAAGTCTCGATACTAAGACCGTAGGAATTGTAGGTCTTGGTAGAGTTGGTACTGAAGTTGCCCGTATATTTAGGTTACTCGACGCAAAGGTCGTATATTGGAGTCGTAGGAGAAAGCCTGAAGTTGAACATGCATTAAGGATAAAGTATGTTCCATTGGAGGAGCTCTTAATGCAGAGCGATATAGTGGTATTGTGTCTCGCATATACTAAGGAGACTCATCACTTTATAAATGAAGATAGATTGAAGCTAATGAAACCACATGCTATATTAGTTAATGTTAGTCGTGGTAAAGTAGTTGACACGAATGCTCTTATTAGAGCACTTAAGAATGGGCAAATTAAAGCAGCACTACTCGACGTATTCGAGGAAGAACCTTTACCGCCAAACCATCCACTATTAAAACTAGACAATACCATATTTACTCCTCATATAGCGGGTTATACTAAGGAGGCTATGAGGAAAACAGCTGAGTACGTCTACAATGCTATAGTAACATTTAGTAAGGGACTAAAGGTGGACAACTTAATTGTTGAATGTAAGAAGCAGTAATTGGAGTATTCATTATTGGTCAATATGCATTTATACTCAGTAACTACATAGTTAGTCGTTGAGGAGAATGGAGCTAGATAATATAATGAGTATGGAGAGATTATCTACAGGAATACCTTCATTTGATAAGCTCATTCAAGGTGGTATTCCTAGAGGATTCTTCGTAGCAGTTGTAGGGGAACCAGGAACAGGTAAAACTATCTTCTGTCAACACTTTATTGCCCAGGGAATTAAAGAAGGAGACATCAACATATATGTTACAACTGAAGAATCTAGAGAAAGCATTATTAGGCAAGCTTATCAGTTTAGATGGGATTTTAGAAAGGCAATTGAGAATGGAAAGCTAATAATTATAGATGCGCTCATGGGAAGACATGATGATCCTTGGAGTATACGTGAATTAAATGTAGAAGAGCTCGTAAATAAGGTAATTGAGGCTAAGAGGCAATTAGGTTATGGTAGGGCAAGATTAGTAATTGATAGTATGTCTGCATTTTGGCTTGATAAACCAGCTATGGCTAGAAGGTACAGCTATTACATTAAAAGGGTTTTAAGTAGGTGGGACTTTACAGCACTATTAACTTCACAATACGCGGTAACTACGAGTCTTGGATTTGGTTTCGGAATTGAACATATAGCTGATGGGATAATTAGGTTTAGAAGAGCCGTTGTAGGGGGTATCTTAAAGAGATATGTTATTGTCGAGAAAATGAGACAGACATGTCATGATAATAGGATGTACGAAATAGAGATAATTAATGGTGTTGGAATAGTATTAAAGAGGCCTACACCATTTAGAAGAGAAGACTATGTCTTACCACAAAGAGTTATGATGAAAATGATTGAAGCTGAAGAAAAGAAGAAAACA
>CAYPZO010000011.1:0-1117 GCA_964415135.1 uncultured Desulfurococcales archaeon
TGATTTCAACCTTTCCATAATTATTAACTAACTGGTATCCTACTCTCATGTTTGGGTTAAAACCTTCATAACCATAGCGTTAGTTTATCTTAGAGTGAAATTATGCTGCTTCATGATAAGCAACTCTATAGTTTTTGCAAGCATTTAGAATTGAGTATTAATAAAGAACTATGTGGAGGTTTCATGCAGTTAACCTTTTCACCCATTTTAATTTTATCAAAGTCACTGTCAAAACTGTAGATCTCATTTAGTCCTAGTTTTTCCATGTATATTACTGCTAATGCATCATTAATTCCAATCATGTATTCTTCAGCTTTCAATACGGCCTCACCATAGGATGCTATGCTCGCATCATAAACATGAATTGAAGACTTACTTAGTATGGCCTTAATGTATTCTATTGACTTAGTTTTAGATGAATATGATTCTAGTATATTTGCAACTTCAGATAAGTGCACTACTGTTGTAGCAACCTTTTCTCCCTTCTCTATACGTAGTAGAATTTTCTTAGCATTTTCCTTAAGCTCTAAAATATCCTTAGGTACCTTCTTCTTAGGTTTAAGAAAAGCATATAGGAAAACAGAAGCGTCGATAAACCTCAAAGTACTTTAACCTCTTTTTAGTAGGTATTTTTTAAGTTCATTATAATTTCTAAATGCATTACTTGGAATATCTACCTCTACAGAGTCAAAGAGTTCCTCAAAACTCCTGGAAACTAGAGGTTGTAAGATGATCTTGTCCTTATAGAGATATATTATAAACCTATCAGACTTCACCTTCTTTAGTATCCTCCTAGGGATTCTAATCCTGCCATACCTATCAACCACTACAACCGACAGACCAGTCGCCTGAAAACACATAGTTATGACTAAGTATATTAACTTTTCCATGATTATTAAGCAGGCTCATCACTATTAATATTAAGATGGAAAGTAAGCATCAAACCATTAACCTACAACTATAATCTGAGGTAGGGCTGTATTCCTGAGCTTCACATATACTTAGAACATAGCATAATACTCATATTTACTTTCATAGTAAAGCTCTGCTCCTAAATCATTTCTTCTTCCTAACTATTAATTATAAGTCTAAAGTTAACGGAGGAAATAGAGATGAG
>CAYPZO010000011.1:1217-9405 GCA_964415135.1 uncultured Desulfurococcales archaeon
CTTCTTCCTAACTATTAATTATAAGTCTAAAGTTAACGGAGGAAATAGAGATGAGTTGATTGACCTTGGAATTCATGCTGGTACTTAGAATTCTATCGATTTCTTAAAGAAGTTCACTAACACATATTATGTTTGATAATTATCATGGATGGAAAACACTCATCATACTGCTCCGCTCCTGATGAGATCCTTCATTAATACAACGTAGTGGGGGGTACTTGATCTACAGCTTATTGAACTACTATAATTACCTTTGTTTATATTTCTAATAACAATATTCCTAGTATCATATTGTATGTTATGGGGAGTAATGCTCTTAATAGTATTAGTTTTGGTATAATGTTTTTTGGGTATATACTTATATAGAATGGTATTATTCTTATCCATAACTCGTTTAGTAGTAGATATAGTGCGTTACCTAAGAATATGCATCCTAGTATATTGGTGAAGTAGTATCCATTGTCTATCATTATTTTTGCTATTCCCCATGCTATTCTTGGGCTTGTTATTGCCGTGATTATGTATGTTAGTCCTAGTGAGTCTATGTTGATTTGCTTTAGGTATGGTTTTAGAATACTTGTTACATAGCTGAATACGTTGATGTTCATTAGGACTGCTATTAATATGTATAGTGGTGTAAACTTATAGAGGAAGGTTATGGTGTCTTTTGCCCCCATTTTTATGCTGTTTACTAGTGTTTTCCTCGTTAACATTATCCGGATATCGCGTTGATATGCTGGCGTATTTTTGTTTGTGTTTTTGTATTTATGGATTCCATATATTGTTACCGTGGTGAATAATATTATGTCGAAGATTATTCTTAGTGCTATGAAGTATAAGGCTATTATTCCGAGTAGTGGAAGCATTAGTGGTATGTAGTATCTGTATATATACATTATTCTTAGGAATAGATCTGATGCTAGTAGGGCTATGTATAGGTCTATTGGTTTTATAAGTCCTTGCTTGAGTATTTGGCTTGCATGTGCGTGTGCTGCTCTTGGGCTTATGAGGTATAGTAGTGGTATTGGTGTTAGTTCTGGATGTATGCTTTTTCCTAGTATCTTAGATGTTTTCGTGTTTACTGCATTGATAATGTTTGTTTCTAATAGTAGTTTAGCTAGTGTGTTTCCAAATAGTACTGATAGCGCTATGTAGATGTAGGTGTATATTATTGTTTGTGGTAACAAATTGTTTTCTCCTATGTTTCTGGGATAGTCTTAGGTATTATAAGTATCTTGCCATCGCGTTCTACTACATCAAATACTACTCCATAGACTTTGTATAGGTTTTCGGGTGAAAGTACTTGTCTTGGTGTCCCTTGAGCTACCATTACTCCATTATTTATTAGTATTATTTTATCGCTAAATAACGCTGCCATTATCGGGTCGTGGAGTGCCATTATTGCTATATCTACTATTTTCTTCTTTACTAGGCTTCTGACTATGCCTAGTACTTTTAGTTCATTGGCTATGTCTAGATGTGCTGTTGGTTCATCTAGTAGTAGTATTCTTGCTTCCTGAACTAGTGCTCTTGCTATTAGTATGAGTTGTAGTTGTCCGCCACTAACTTCGGCTATAGTTCTATTTGCTAGATCTTTTATGCCGAGGACTTCTAGTATTTTTAATGCTTTATCGTATTCGCTTGTTGATGGTAGTGAGAACATGGTATGATGTGGTGCTCTACCCATTAGTACGAAGTCTAGTACTCTGTAGGCGAAGACGCTATAGTATCTTTGGGGTACGTATCCTATGGTTTTTGCTAGTTCCCTGTTACTTATCTTCCATAGTTCTTTTCCATTAATGTATATTGCTCCTTTAGGCTTCAATATTTTTAGTAAACATTTCAATAGTGTTGTTTTTCCGGCGCCATTGGGTCCAAGGATGCTTACTACTTCTCCTTTTGAAATAGCGAATGTTATTCCCTTGAGAGCCACCACTTTATTATCGTAGACGTAGCTTACGTCTTTGATTTTAATTATTGGATCTTCCTTTTTTACCTCCATACTTTACCCGCCTTTCTTAGTAGGTATATGAAGAGTGGTGCCCCCATGAGTGTTGTTAGTATTCCTATTGGGATTACTTCTGATGTGAGGCATCTTGCTAGGTCGTCTGCTAGCACCATGTATGTTCCTCCAAGGAATACCGTAAAGGGTATTACATATCTATTATCTGTTCCTACTGCAAGTCTAATAATGTGTGGTACTAGTAGTCCAACCCAACCAATAGTTCCTGCATAGGAGACAGCAGTTGCTGTCATTAGCGCGCATAGTATTGCACAAAAGCTTCTCTCAATTACCGGGTTTACTCCAAGCGCTCTTGCTTCCTCATCACCAAGTGATAGTATGTTTAGTCTCCACCTCAACAATACTATGATTATACTACATGGTATTATTATCAACGCCATTCTATATATGTCGTCCCAGCGAGCAGCTTGCCCTATATCTCCCATAAGCCAGAAGGTTATTGATGCTAACCTATGCGGATCTGGTGTTAGGAATTTTGCTAATGATAGTGCTGCCGAAAATAATGCATTGACTATGACTCCTGAGAGTATGAGTGATACTATTGATCCTTTACCCCACCCCCAAGCTATAGCAAATACTAGTAGGAATGCTATAAGTGCAAAGGTCATTGCCGTAAGTTCTATGGGTATGTATCCTGGTAGGAAGGCTAATGTTATTGCTGCTCCAAAAGCTGCTCCCGATGTTACTCCAAGGATGTGGGGACTTACGAGAGGATTACGTAACATTGCTTGTAGGGTAGCACCAGATGTGGCTAAGGCTATTCCTACGAGGGATGCAGCTATTATTCGTGGAAGCCTATATAACCATATAATTCTATGTAATGCTTCAGGAGGACTACCCGTAAAGCCGGGTATTAGGACTGAGAATATTGATTCAAGAACTTGGACAGGATTTGTAGGATAGCGTCCTAGGAAGGAGGAGAATATTATTGATAGGGGCAGCGAAAAAACTATTAGGGCTTTAATTAACAGCGTTTTACTCAACATTAGCCACCAGTTACTTGAGCGTATGTTACTCCATACCATTTATTATAATACTTGTCTGCTATTGAGGTGAAGTTTATGTCTGTAAACTTGTCTAGGTATAGTTTTTGTGCAAGCCATAGTATGAATAGTGATGCATCCATATTCCAGTGCTCATAGTATGGTTCTTTGTAGACCTTCTTCCCCTTGACAGCAGTTATTGTTGTCCATGCGGGGTCTTTTAGTATTGTCTTCTCATCGTATTTTGCATAGTACCATATTACTATTACTTCTGGATTCCACTTGACTATATCTTCTAAGTCGACGTTAACGTATGTCTTGTTTGGTAGGTCCTTTGCGGCAACATTAATTCCTCCTGCTAATGTTATGAAGTCGTGTACAGTTCCTTTACCTCCTTGTACTTTTGTCGGCTTGCTCCATAGGTATAGTACTTTTACGCGTTTATCCTCTGGAATGTCTTTGATTCTCTCTTGTACTAGGTTTACGACGTAGTCCATGTCTTTGATTAGTTCTTTTGCTCTATCCATTTTATTAAAGACTACTCCAAGCATCCATAATAGCCTCTTAATATCATTGTAGCTGTATAGTTTTACTTTGATAACTGGTATTCCGAGAGCTTCTACTTGTTCTACAACCTTGGGTTTATGTGGCCAAATTATTACGATGTCTGGGTTTAGTGATGCTAGTTGTTCTATGTTTAGTGAGAATGAGCTTCCTGGACTAGGTATTTTCTCTATATCTGGGTATGCTGTTTTCACGAGTATGTTTGTTTTAGCATACTTTGATACTCCTACTAGCTTGTCCATGACCTTAAATGCTATTAATGTCTCGTACGTTATTAAATCGACTACTCTCTCGACTTTTCTAGGTATCTTTACCTCACTACCAGATAAGTCAACTATTTCCTTCCACTTAATGTTATATACTGCAAAGGCTTGTTTGGGTATGAATAATCCATAGAACTTCGTTAATAATGCTTCTACGTCACCTCTCCAGTCAAAGTCCTTGTATACATTTGGATACAGTGTCTTAGCTATGTACTCGCGTCCAATAATATCTCTTGGACCCCAGTCTAGTACCCCTCCGATTGAGCCCCAACAAGGAACTACATAGATCTTTGATTCTTTGTATGCTTTAAGTATATGCCATTTAGCGTCATTTTCGATAGCATCTAGTACTTTATGTATCTTCGACATCGATGATGTAATTAATATGACGTCTGGATCCCATGAAGCTAGTGTTTCGAAGTCTATTTTAGGCCATTTTTCGCTCGGAAACTCCTTTAGTGCTATGTTTATTGCTCCAGCATCTTCTATCGACTTACCCCATGAGGTGTTAGCATAGAGACTTAGTTGTCCTCCTTTAATTATACTTGAACCAGATATCATTACTACTTTTAGCTTTTTGTCTTCGGGTATTGTTGCCGCTTTTGATAGGAGATATTGGTATCTTGATGTTATGAATTCTTTTAATTTCTTTGCTTTCTCTTCTGCTCCAACGACTTTACCTAGAATTTCTATTGCTTTAAGTTCGTCGTCTATGTTTTTCATGAATAATCCTATAACTGGTATTTCAAGGTTTTCTATTTGCTCAATAACCTTATCTGCCTTACTGTATCCGCAATCGGTAATAACTACGTCTGGGTTTAGTGCAGCTATTTGCTCTACATTAATTCCCTTGAATATGCTACCTACAATTGTCTTCCCCTTAACACTTTGTGGTAGATAGTCATCATAGGCTACGTAGCTACCAATACCAACAATTTTATCTCCTGCACCAAGTGCAACGAGTATTTCTGCCCAATACGATGTAAGGACTATTATTCTTTTTACGGGCTTCTTTAATGCTATTGTTTTTCCTCTAAAGTCTGTAACTATGATTTTTTCTTCAGCTGGTGTTGTCGTGGTTGCTGGAATGGTGGTTATTGATATTGAGGTAGTTGTAGTTGTAATAGATGATGTCGTGATAGGAGTTGTAGTTGGTGTTGCAATTGTTGGTTTTTTTATTAGGCTTAAGTAGGCTATACAGGCAATTATTGCAATGATTACTATAGCTATTGTTATAATTGAGGTTTTCTTAAGCGCTTTAATGTTATGCATAAAGTACACCTGAGGAATATGCTGCAGTGTACCGTTAATCACATGATTAAGTTAAGGTTAATAAACCTTGTGCACTCTAATATTTGTGGAAGGTGCACTAATATTGATAAGGCTAACATTTGTGCTCGGCTATGGAGGCTCTATGATACCAGTGCTTGTTAATGCCCTTGAAGAATTTAAGAAGAACCACCCTATTAGTTACACTATAATTACTCCATACAAGTATAATAGAGAAAGCATTAAACACCTTAAAGAATCTGATGTTGTCTTTATTTATTCTTCTCAATTACCTGATGAAGTTGAAGAGGCTTTAAAGAGTCTTCCAGGTAAGTGTAGGGTTATTGCTGTTGATGAAAACCATGCTAGTTTATCATCTGTTGACTTGGGTACTTTACGTAAGGCTTTTGAATTGATAAGGCTTGGAGGCTATGATAATCTTAGGCTACTTGTAATGCTTATGCTTAAGTTAGTTGGCGTTATTGATGTTGATATACCTGAGCCCGTTAAGATTCCATGGCATGGTATCTATCATCCTAAGTACGGGGTTTTCAGTAGTGTTGAGGATTATCTTAAGGTATATCCATATACTTCAAGACCTCTTATAGGTTTATTGCTTTATAGAAGTGATTGGATTTATGGTAGAATAGGTCTTATAGATAAACTTATCTCCTACCTTGAGGATCTAGGTTTAGGTGTTATACCTGTCTTTACATACAGTTTTCATGATGTTAGATTAAATTCTCCAAGCTCAGAGGATAGTATTCGTAAGTTCTTCTTCCTTAACGATAAGCCTTTAATTGAGGTATTGGTTAAGCTTACTTCATTTTTCCTATTAGATCATGGAGCTAGTAATAAGTGGACTACTGAAGGCTTTAACGTTGTAAGCGGAGTTGAGCTGCTAAAGAAGCTTAATGTCCCTATAATACAATGTATTATATCTTACAGTAAGAGCCCAGAAGAATGGCTTAGGGATGAGCATGGATTAGACTACATGAGTATAGTTTATAGGATTTCCATGCCTGAGGTTGATGGTGTTATTGAACCCATAATGGTCGCTGGAACGGTTATTGGTGATTATGGTGAAAAGAAGGTTATCCCTATTGATGAGCATTTAAGATATCTTGCTAGAAGGATTAAGAAATGGGTTGAGGTTAGGAGAAAGAAGCCTTGTGAAAGGAGAATTGCTATAATTTTAATTAATCCTCCTTGTAAGGGTGTTGAAGCTAATGTTGCTGTAGGTCTTGGTCTTGATGTACCTGAAAGTGTTGTTAGGTTTTTGAGGAAACTTAAGGAGGAGGGCTATAATGTTGGAGACTATATTCCTGCTAACGGTGAAGAGCTTGTTAAGATGATTATGTCTAGGAGAGCTATAAGTGAGTTTAGGTGGACTTCTGTTGAAGAAATAGTTGCTAGGGGTGGAGCCTTAGATTTTGTTGATGAAGATACTTACACGAAGTGGTTTAGTGAGCTACCAAGTAATATTAGAGAGAGAATGATTAAGGAGTGGGGTCATCCAAGGAACGTGTTAGCTGGAAGGGTTGATAAGGTTCTTGTAGGTATGGTTTATAATGGTAAGTTTGTTGTACCTGGGCTACGTTTTGGTAATGTAATTATAGTTCCTCAACCTAAGCGCGGTTGTGCTGGCGCTAGATGTGATGGTAGGGTATGTAAGATACTTCATGACCCAACAGTACCTCCGCCTCATCAATGGCTAGCTGTTTATAGGTGGATCACACGCATCTTTAAAGCAGATATAGTAATTCACTTTGGAACTCATGGATACCTTGAATTCCTACCTGGTAAGGGTGTTGGATTGTCATGGATGTGTTGGCCTGAAATATCTATTGATGATGTACCACACCTATATGTGTACGTAGTATCTAATCCTATGGAAGGGGTCATTGCTAAGAGGAGAGGTTATGCCGTACTTGTAGATCACCTTTATCCTCCAATGAAGTTCTCTGACGTATTGAGTGATATAGAAGGTCTATTAACGCAGTACTCTAATGCAAAAATGCTAGGTGATGATACTAGAGCGAACATTATTTTTGAACAATTAGTTTCTAAGGCAAGGGAGTTGAATATACCCTTACCGGACAGAGTTGATGATCAAGATAAAGTCATAGAAGCTATACACAAGTATGTTCACATAGCGAGGAATACTCAAATAAATATGGGATTACATGTTCTCGGAGAACCTCCCAAAAATCCAAGAGAACTAGCTGAATACGTTACCACTATATGTTCTTTCGATAGCTATAGGTCTCCCTCAATAATCAGGGTTTTAGCCAAGTATCTTGGATTAAACTATAATGACCTCAGGAAGAATCCTATGAAGATTAATAATCGTTTTGGGGTCAGGAATAGTGAACTACTTGAAATATTGCGTAAGATAACAGTTAATGTTCTTGAAAAGCTTATCAAGAAAGGTAATGTAAGTGATGAAGACGTAATTCGTATCCTTGATGAGGAGGTGAGGTCATGGCTAAAAGTAAGTTAATGTACAAGCTAGAAAATAGACAAGTAGACAAGGAGGCTATAGTAGATGTAGTTAAGGTGTTCAGGTATGCATTAAGTGTAGCAGACTTGATAAGGAAGTGTAGTTGCGAAATAGATAACTTAGCTAGTGGTGTAGGTGGCTCATTTATAGAGCCTGGAGCATCTGGTGCTCTTACTAGAGGTAGGATTGAGGTCTTACCTACGGGTAGAAACTTCTACCTTATAGATCCCCGTACACTACCTACACCAGCTGCATGGGAGGTTGGTAAGGAGTCCGCTGAAAAACTCATTAAATATTATCTTGAGAAGCATGGGAGGTATCCTGAAAGCATTGGAGAAGTGCTATGGAGTATTGATGCATACAAAGCTGATGGTGAGCAACTCGCCCAAATACTTTACCTAGTAGGCGTTAAGCCCGTTTGGGATGAGAATGGTGTTGTAAGAGGTCTCGAGGTCATACCGTTATATGAGCTTAGAAGACCTAGAATTGATGTTATTGTAAGAATTAGTGGTATTGTCCGAGATACGCTGCCTAACTACATTGAGCTTATAGATAAGGCTATTGCTAAGGTTATTTCTCTCGA
>CAYPZO010000011.1:9505-12349 GCA_964415135.1 uncultured Desulfurococcales archaeon
TGCCTAACTACATTGAGCTTATAGATAAGGCTATTGCTAAGGTTATTTCTCTCGATGAACCACTAGAAATGAACTACGTTAAAAAACACTACGTTGAGAGCATTGAGAAGCTAATGGGTATAGGTGTTAATCGTAGTAGAGCAGAGAAAATTGCTAGATATAGAGTTTTTGGAGCGCCCCCTGGAGCCTATGGTACCGGCGTTAACCTTGCAGTAGAAGCATCTGCTTGGAAAAAGGAAGAAGATTTAGCTAAAGTATGGGTACAGTGGAGTGGTTATGCCTATGGAGTTGATACTTATGGTGAACCGGCACATGAGTCGCTTATGTTATCCCTTGAAAAGGTGGATGTTGTGAATAGAAACCATGTAAGCGATGAACACGATATATTCAATTGCTGTTGCTACTTCGCATATCATGGAGGATTCTACAATGCAGTTAAATCAATAAGCAAGAGGAACGACGTGGAAATAGTTACTGTCGATACACGTGATATTAGCTCAACTGACGTTAGATCCACGGACCTTGAAGTGGAAAGAATTGTTAGAGCAAAATTATTAAACAAGACATGGATAGAACACATGAAGAAGCATGGCTATAGAGGTGCTAACGAGTTTCAAAGAAAAATACTACACCTATATGGATGGGCGTCTACAGCAAGAGTTGTAAAGGACTGGATATTTAATGAAATTGCAAAAACCTATGTATTAGACAATGAAATGAAGAAATGGTTTATGGAGCACAATATCTGGGCTTTAGAGGAAATTACGAGAAGACTCATAGAAGCAGCCGTAAGAAACATATGGAAAGCACCAAGAGAACTACTAGAAAAACTTAGAAAGATATACTCCGAAATAGAGGGAGCCCTAGAAGACGACATAACAATACCAGCAAACATTCAAGGAGGCTCCATAGACATAATTACATTCGACCAAGTAGATTCCTGGTCTAAACTCATGAGCAGAGTAGAATCCCTATGGAGTAAAATTAGGGAGAGGAGAAAGTAATGAGAGATGAAGAATATGAGTTAAGAAGAGTAGTTTACCCATTTACAGCAATAGTTGGACTAGAGAAAGCCAAGCAAGCCCTACTAGCTGTATCAATAAATCCATTAATTGGCGGTGTACTTCTTAGAGGAGATAAAGGTACGGGAAAGACAACGCTTGTACGAGCACTTGCAAATGTACTTCCCGAAATCGAAGTTGTAAAGGGATGCCCATTTAACTGTAATCCGAATAATCCTATGGAAATGTGCGATAACTGCTACAAGAAATGGCTTGAACGTGGAGAGCTTCCATCGATAAAGAAGAAAATGAAGGTAATAGACTTACCATTAAGCATAACACCAGATAGACTTATTGGGACAATAGACATTGAGAAAGCACTTAAGGAAGGTGTAAGAGCACTTAAACCAGGTATACTTGCAGAAGCAAATAGAAACATACTGTACATAGATGAAGTAAACCTCCTAGACGACTACATAGCTGACCTAATACTCGATGCAGCAGCATACGGCTGGAACATTATTGAAAGAGAACACGTATCATTTCGTCATCCATCAAGATTTATACTCATAGGAAGCATGAACCCAGAGGAAGGTGAATTAAGACCACAACTACTAGACCGCTTTGGACTAGTGGTAAGTGTTGAAGCGCCAATGGATCCTGAAGTTAGAGCAGAAATCGTTAGAAGAGTAGAAGAATTCAGTACGGATCCGATATCATTCTATAGGAAGTATGAAGCTAAGGAGAAGGAGCTTAGAGAAAAAATCATACAGGCAAGAAAGCTATTACCTAAAGTCACCATTGATGAAGATTTACTTAAAATGCTTGCAAAGCTCCTAGTTGAAATGAAGGTAAAGACGTGTAGAGCTGAAATAACTGTAGTTAGAACCGCAAAGGCATTAGCAGCCTTAGATGGAAGAACACGAGTTACAGTTGAAGACCTGAAGAAAGCCATGGAATTAGCATTACCACATAGATTAACATTAAAACCATTTAGACAAGAACAAGAAAAACAATTCAACGATCTTTTAGATAAGCTCAAAAGACAAGAGGAAAAGAAGCACGAAAAACATAAACACATAAATCACCAACACCATAAACATTCCCATGATCATGACAAGGAGCATCAACATACAATGTCATTAAGCTTCAATGAATCTAACTTAAATAGGCCAGGAGAACAAGCAATCATTATTCCACAGGCAAAGGAAAACCTAAACATAGAGTTAGAAACTAATAAAAGAACTAGAGAATACACTTTATCCATTAAGGGATCTCGTTATACCTATACTACTATAATCAATAAGCCCTATGGGATACCAATAACCTATATTTCAGCAATAAACAATCCCATAGACATAGACGTTGTTGGCACAATAGTTAATCTATCAGCAAATAAGTTAAAGCTATCAGATTTAATTAAAAATGACCTACTTGATGAGATACTTGCCGTAAGAGTTAGGAGAATGAGAGTACCGGAGCTCATAATAATAGCTCTCGACACAAGCGGTAGCATGAACGTATTCAAGAAAATAGCTATAGCAAAGAAAATTGCAGGCGAGGTTATCGAGAAGTCCTATACTAAGAGAGCATGGATTTCCCTCATAACCTTTAGAGGAAATGGAATAGAACACTACATCCCAATAACACGCAACTACAATAAAGTACTAGAAACATTATCAAATACCCCCTCAGGAGGAAAAACACCACTATCAGCTGGACTAAAGAAAATAATTGAAACTGCAAAAACCTTTAAATCAAAATATGAGAATGCACACATAATGGCAGTGCTAATAACTGATGGAAAAGCAAACAAACCCATATTCACAGACATAGAAGAAGA
>CAYPZO010000011.1:12449-16920 GCA_964415135.1 uncultured Desulfurococcales archaeon
TGCTAATAACTGATGGAAAAGCAAACAAACCCATATTCACAGACATAGAAGAAGAGATAACTATTTATTCAAAATTAATCTCACAGGAAGGAATAGAGTTGATAATATATGATACAAGGCCTCAAGGTATAGACCCATCAATTTCATACATAGACTTAATATCGACAATAACAAAAGCCAAGGTGTATAGGGTCTAACTCTAAGTATTTCATTCATGGAAAACTTAAATTGATTTTATGAGGTATTCATTAAGGACTATTCTATAAGTCTCGTATTTAGCAGTATTGCCCCTCCATGTTCCGCCCATATTCTACATGTTCCTTCAATACTGACCATACATGGTCCATAGGGTGTTTGTGGTGTACACTTCTTCATAAATAATGGACAATCAGTTGGTTTGCTTAATCCTAGTACTACTTCATGGCACTTACATCCTGGGGGTATTTCTCTTAGCACATCTACTTTCTCTGGCTCTTTAAGACTATACTTTATGTTTGCATCATATTTTGAATATTCTCTTTTTAGTACAGCTCCGCTTTTGGGTACTATTCCTATACCTCTCCATAGGGAGTCCTGCCTTTCGAATACTTTGTTTATTAGGTTTTTTGCCTTGAGGTTTCCTTCTAGTTTTACGGCTCTACCATATTCATTATATAACCTGATGTTGTTTGTAGTTAGTTGTTTTAGTATTTCTGTAATTGCTAATAGTACGTCTATTGGCTCGAAGCCTGCTACAACAACTGGGATATTGTATTCTGTTGCTATGAACTTCCATGCATTACTACCTATTATTGTTGAAACATGTCCTGGAGCAATAACTCCGTGGATCTCGACATCCTTTACGTTATCTAGTAAGTACTTTATTATGGGTGGTGTAAACCTATGAGCTATTTTAAAGGTGAGGTTGCTTGGTATTATTTTGTTGCTTATTGGTGATGCTGTTGAAGGCATAGTTGTTTCAAAGCCTATGGCAAAAAACACGTATTCTCTATGCTTGTTATTTGATGCTATCTTTATGGCATCTAGTATGCTGTAAACTACTTCAACACAACCTCCAGCTCCCTTAGCATCCTCTAAGCTATAAACTCCATTAATACCCATACCTCTAAGCTTAAATGCATCTCCATAGGTTAGAATACATGTTCCTTCAAGTGAAAGCTTAACTAATTGATCAACATAATATGCAGGTGTAATGCATACGGGACATCCGGGTCCTGCAACTAATTCTACATTGCTTGGCATAAGGGATCTAATACCGTAGTGTGTTATGGTCCATTCATGTGTTCCGCAGAAGTCCATAATCTTAATAGTATCATAGTCTTTTCTCAGCTTTAATGCAAGTTCATGTATTTTATCTACGATTTTTTGTGCAAGAGGGTTTCTCGTGTATAGTTCCCTAAGCTTAGCTATTAGGTCCTCCTCCATTAACTTACCCTTACTATGTTATATCCACTGGCCTTTCTTAACCTATTCATAATCGTTAACCCTAGTCCCTTTTCCTCAAAGCCCTCACATACGGCTATGTCAACATTTAACTCATCCAACATCCTCAATGTCTTGAAGAGATTTCTGGCAACTTCGTATAGGTTCTTCCTTGAACCTAAAACCATTATCTTAAACTCTCTAGCATTATAGTAGTCTTTTGTTTCAGTTGAAGTTAGTATGCATACTTTTAACCCCTTTGTGGAGTATTTTCTTGCAACTTCCATTACCTTTAACGCGTAGTCTCTATAATTACTGTAATTACTTGACTCTACGATAACCATGGGGGTTTCAGGTGCATAGTGTCTATACTTAACTCCTGGTGATAGTGCTTTCTCTGCTTCTCGAATGCCACGTGCAAATGCTGGTATCTTAATCTTAATCCCCAATACTTCCTCTAATTTTTCGACGGGTATGGGTCCTGGTCTTAGGAGAACTGGTGGTTTACGTGTTACATCTATTATTGTTGATTCTACACCAAATAGTGTTTCACCTGCATCAAGTATTACATCAACCCTACCATACATATCCCTAATAACGTGCTCGGGAGTTGTTGGTGAAGGCTTACCAGCAAGATTAGCACTTGGGGCAGCGATGGGAACACCACTAAACTCTATAAGCTTTAAAGCAACCGGGTGTGCAGGCATGCGGACAGCAACTGTAGGTAATCCAGTTGTAACTTCACATGGAACTTTATCTGATTTCCAAACAATAACGGTGACCGGACCTGGCCATAGTTTTTCAGCAATAATATATGCTTCTTCTGGAACCTTTCTTGATGCTTCCTCAAGTTCACTAAGCTTACATATATGTACTATTAATGGGTTATCCATGGGGCGCTCCTTAGCCTTAAAAATCTTAATAACTGCTTTGGGGTCGTAAGCATTAGCTCCAAGACCATAAACAGTCTCGGTAGGGAATACAACAAGACCTCCACTCCTTATAACATTAGCGGCCTCCTCAATGAGTTTTAGCTCTGGATTTACTGGATCCACCTTCAGTATCTTTGTTTTAATCATTAGTTTTCACTCTCATTCATGAAATAAACTTATCTACTAGACAGTATAATTCTAATCCTAAATAGATGATGAGTACTCCCCAGACGGAATACATGAAGAAAATTCCTTTAGCTGATTAATTTTATGTGGTTAAAAAAGCTTGAGATTATGTTTATGTGAATCTAGGTCTTGCGTATACAGTTTTTCTTCCCGCTATGAATCCTACTAGTATTCCTATGAATAATAGTATTATGGCTACTATGGTGGTTGTTGTCCATTCGGTTACTGTAGTTGTTGTAGTGTAGGTTGTAGTTGTTGGTGATGTTATTGTTTCCGTCTTTGTTACCGTTGCTGATGTAGTTAATGTTGAGGTAATCGTCTTTGTTTCTGTTGTTGTTAAAGTTTCTGTCTTTATCTCAGTTATCGATGTAATGATAGTTGTTGTAGCAGTTGTTGTTACTGGAACTGTTACCGTTGTTGTTAATTCCTTCGTTGTAGTTGTCGTTACTGTTGTTGTCTTGGTTATTGCCGGTAACTCTTTTAGCATATCTAGTATTGCTTTACCTACAGCATTTGCTGGCTTCTCAATGCCCAGTATTAGTGATATGGTAGGTGCTACGTCTATGGTTCTTACTGGTGGTATGGTCTTACCCTCTACTATGCCCTTACCTATAGCAGCGAACATTGCATGTAGTTCTGGGTAGTATGGTAGATCTCCATGCATGCCAGTAACGGTTTTCAATGGAACTACATCGTCGAAGATTACTGGTTTACCGTCTTCAAGTTTTAGGCTTGTACTAGCCATGTAGCCTGGCCTCATAGTAAATACTACGTCTCCTGCCCTTGGGCCAGAAAGTCCTAGTGCTTTTGCTTGCTCATTTGTCATGATTAGTCCTATTACTGGTTCACCTGTGCTTGGGTCTCTTAGGTTTGTTAATACCCTTATTATTTCATCTACTACTTTCTCGTATTCTTTTGGCTCTACAATTCCATTTTCTTCTCTTCCCTTAAGGTTAACCCATATCTGGCAATAGCCTATGAAGTATGCTTTAGTCTTATCCCATACTATTTTACCGTTCTCGTCATAGGTTATGAGCCCTGCTTCTGCTAGTGCTGAGTTGATGTATACTATCTTTTTAACAGGCCATTGTCCGTGGTCGGAAACGACCATGACGACCGTGTTTGATAGGTTTACTCTCTTTAATACTTCATCTACTATCTCGTCTGCCCATGTGTATGCTTCTTCAATGTACTTTGAGTATATTTCAGCCATTTTTGGATCATAGTATGGCATTTCAGGTGATATTAGTCCTAGGAATTGGTGTTGTACGTTATCTACTATTGGTGTATATGCTAGTAGTAGGTTCCAGTCAGTGTTTTCTAGTAGGTATATCGTTAGTTCTTTGAAGAAGTCGTTTGTAAACTTTACCGTCTCCATATATGTTTCAGGCCCAAACCATCCATTAACTAAGCCCCACCAATCTCCATCAGTTATCATTCCCGTTTTAAGTACAACGTTTTCCCATACCTTCTTCTTTAACTCTTCATCAGTACACCATTTCGCTTCAAGAGGCCTCATAATGCTTCTATATAGTCTGAAATCTTCTAATGGTGTTATTCTTAGTACTTTAAATCTTGGGGCAACGGTATATGCTACTCCCTTTATGTGTATTACTGCGTTTATTGGTTTACTCCATTCTCCTTCGCTTAATACTGCTGCTTTAGCTGCATCTTTTTCTGGTGTTGGGACTATAGCTACCTTATCTTGAACCCCATCACCATCACTATCATATACTAATATCCACCACTTATCATCTCCCATGGATATTTGTGATTCAAGAGCATTAGCGACCATTCCTAGAGCATCTAGGTTTGTCCAATTAGCTGCTGGTGTTAATGTTACGTATTCGGGATATCCTTTAATCGATGTATTTGATGTATAGAGTTTTGAGTATGAGTATGCTCCAAGCCATGCATCATAGGGATTGAAT
>CAYPZO010000011.1:17020-19613 GCA_964415135.1 uncultured Desulfurococcales archaeon
TGTATAGAGTTTTGAGTATGAGTATGCTCCAAGCCATGCATCATAGGGATTGAATAATACGCTATTATTTACCTTTCCTTCCCAGAATGCTGGAGTGCTTTGAGGGAATGCTGCAACAACGGCCTTTAAGCCATGTTTGTCCACTGTCATCCATATTGGTTCTGCTTGTAGGTAATCTGCCTTAAATCCAAGAACTGTTCCATATACTGGTAGTCCTGATAAGTGTATTCTATTGCCCGTTATACCTGTTATTGATGGTGATGCTCCAGTACTAATAGTTGCATGTGCAACTGCTGTGGCACTTGGAAATGATGTTATCATGTATTCTGCCCAAACACCCTTCTCTATAATCTTTGTTATGCCCGGCATTTTTCCTTCTTTAACATACTTTAATACGAAGTCTGGTCTAGCTGCATCAATACTTATTAATACTACTTTATCTGCAATCTTTGGTTGTTCCTCAGCTATGGTTATGTTCATTGAAGCAGCTAGTGATATTGAGACTATTATTACTAGTAGTATGGGGAGTAAGTGCTTTCTCGCTAACATCTAGAACACCTCTACTCTAGTACTCAAAGATTATTATCCCTTAAAAATACTTGCTAATAACAAATCAAGGGAAAACGCATGGAGAAAAACAATATAGCTTATTGAATTACCCACCATTAACTATAATTACTATCAAGTTTATTCTATTCTTACCTTAACGTCTCCGTACTTCTCTTTAATAAACTTCATAACTTCCTCTTCAGTATTCCTTAGGGGTCCAGGATACATGAGTTTTAGTGAAGTAGCTGCAGCTGCAAATTTAACAGCATACTCGTAACTCCATCCCCTAAGTCTTGCATGAACATATGCTCCAGTACATGTATCTCCCCTACCAACTCTACCTTTAATCACATCAACTTTAAATGGAGCAAAGAATAACCCTTCAACCTTGACATAGACGTATACTCCTTTACCTGAAGTAACAATTACTTCGCGTGGACCCCAAGATGAAATAACTCTAGCTGCCATAGCTGGATCGCTTAAGCCTGTAAGGAGTTTTGCTTCCTTAGCATCAGCTTTAAATATCGTAACATACCTTGAGCCTTCAAACTTCCAAATCCAATCGACGTATTCTATCTTATCACCTATAACCATTCTAGTAAATCCCTGAACGTCGAGAATTATTGGCGCTATATGATATGCCTTCTTAAAGAATTCTAAGTCAAAATCCCTAGTAGTGAGAGGCCCTATGTATAGGTATCTACAGCTACAGCAATAGTTTAGGTCACGGTAATCGAAGGGTTCTCCAACGGATATAACATTAAGGTATCTCTCATCAAGGCTTCTACCATAATCTGTATGAAATGATGTAGTATGCTTACCTGGGATTACCGTTATTCTTATTCCTAGGTCTCGTAGCTCCTTAAGTATATGTTCATCCTCCATGTTAAGCCTTGTAACTATCATTACACTACTACCTAGCCTACGTAAAGCCATTGAGAAGAAGTATGGTGGTCCAGCAGTAAATTTCCTATAAACTTCACGGAAAGTTTCTGATTCCCTTGTAACATATCCTACTGCACATACATCAACCAAGGCTATTCCTCCAGAATAGTCTATTAACATAAAGTAAAATATTACTTTATACTGCTAATATACTATGTATTCCTATAACGTCATGAGATATCGTTTTAGCTATAGGAATACATAGTTTACTGCTTACTCAGTGATGATTTATGTAAATCTTAATTAATTAAGTTAAATAAATATTATAGTGGGAATACGAGGTGATTATTAGAGCATTAATGGTGTTTGTTGTAGTCATTATAATGCTCATAATGCTTATGCTCCTCGCATATATTTTTGCTTCAACGACATCAATTGTTATTAGAGCTTTAGGAATCCTAATATGGTTAATAACGCTTGCACTACTAATGGCGTTCATAGTAATGCTTGCACCTTAGACTGGGCTATAATGATAGTGTGGTTAATGACTTCTTCAGTATTTCCTTTACATGTCCGTGAATTGATATTATCTTCCTCCACTCTTCCTCGTCATAGAATTTTACATTGCCTTTACCGAACTCTTTTGCTACTTCTATTATAAATCTAGTTGCTTGTTCAAGAATCCATACATTTGTAGCTCCTGTTGCTGAACCGGGAATTATGGTTTTGGAAGTTATGGCTAGGCCGACTACTGGAGCATTTGTATATATCCATGGTTGCATCATACTATTTATGTGGTATACGGGAGTAGAGTACGGCAGTATGTCTTGCATGGTTATTGGGACAATTACTGGAGGTTCACCTGTAATTCTCATGTATATGTTGAGCAGGTCACCGCTAACTTTAAGTATCCATCCCTCCTTTACCGTAGGTGTTATAGCGAATCCCGTATGATTTATAACATTATTGGCTTTGGTAGCATCAACTGATATTATAGCATCCATAGATTCATCAACTTCACGTCTTAGTAACTCGAAAATGTCGATAGGAGATGAGACCATTTCTGCAGGTTTATGTTTTTTGATGAGAGCTTTAGGACATATATGGGTAGTTATAATTACGTCTCCGTCTAGTACTTCTCCTCTACTCTTTAGCTCAA
>CAYPZO010000011.1:19713-24577 GCA_964415135.1 uncultured Desulfurococcales archaeon
GTTCACCCATTTGTCATGATGTTTTACCTTATACTTGCACTACCGTTACTGCTTATAGCTCAATTCGCTATCTCAAGAGTATTTACTTATTTAGGGGTAGGTTTACCTGGATTATTTATTGCTTTTAATATGGTTTTCTTGAGTTTACTTTTAAGTCCATTTAATATCGTGTTGAAGGAGGTTGGTACTGGTATTTATACGGTAAAGTATGAAACACGCTACGTGTTATTCTTTGGCATACCTATACCTATTGTTGATAGAAGGATTGTTGAGAATAAGGTTTTAATAGCAATTAATGTTGGAGGGGCAATTATACCCTTATTCATTAGCACTATAATAGTATTGGGATTGTTATCGAAGAGTCCTTCTACCCTAGTAGTATTGTTTATAGCTATTGCTATTACGGCTTTGATTACGTATATGGCTTCTAGACCTATAAGTGGTGTAGGCATTGCTGTACCAACATTTATTCCACCTATAGTTGCTGCAATAACTGCAACATTACTTATACATCCGATTAGCTTAGCTGTACCTGCTTCATACGTCATAGGTACTCTTGGCTGCCTAATAGGTGCTGATGTATTAAGGTTTTTGAAGGATAGAAGTAGGTTAATGCGCTTAGTTGGTCCAACAGTTTTGAGTATAGGTGGTGCGGGTACATTCGATGGAATATACCTTTCAGGTATTGTAGCTACACTACTTACATTAATAATAACCTAGACTTAAGGTAAAGTTTTTGTGGTTCGTCTTTTCTCTTTAACTTAATGGAGGTTAAAAATCCATGAATGATATACCTATGCTTTATTGCGTTTACTGCGGATTTAAGGGAGAACGTGGAAAGTATTATTGGAAGTGCCCTAGCTGTGGTTCACCTTTAGAGCTTGAATATGAAGGATATTGGAGTCCTAATGGTAGTGGTCTACCTAGGTATTCTACTTGCTTACCTATATCGCCATCAAAGTCTCTTGGTGAAGGAAATACCCCTTTAGTAGAGATTGAGTATAGGGGTGTTAGGGTTAAGTTTAAGCTTGAGTATCTTAATCCTTCAGGTAGTTTTAAGGATCGTGGAACCGTTCTTGCCCTAGAGCTTGCTTCAAGGCTAGGTTATAGGCGTGTAGTTGAGGATACTTCTGGTAATACTGGCATATCTATTGCCATGTATAGCCGTGTTTATGGGCTTAAAGCTACTATAGTTATGCCAAGGTATGCTCCTAAGGGTAAGAAGGTATTAGTGAAGGCTCTAGGAGCTAATGTTATCGAAACTTCTAGTAGAGGTGATGCATCCGCTAAGGTATTGGAGCTTCTAGGAGGAGATGTATATTATGTAGCACATACTTGGAGTCCTCTATACATTGAGGGGGCTAAGACCATAGCTTATGAGTCCTATGAGCAGGGATTTAATGGTAATATTGTTATAGCTCCAGTTGGATCTGGTGGATTATTTCTAGGCCTTTATCGTGGATTTAAAGAGTTGAGGAAATGGGGTTTAAGAAAGGAGGTTCCACGATTCATAGCAGTTGAAGGTGTTTCAGTTACTCCACTTTATAGTAAATTGTATGGTGTGGTTAAGGTTAAGGGAGATTCAAGTTTAGCTGATGGTATAATGGTTCCTTCACCTCCTAGATTAAATGAATTAGTAAACGTCATAAAGGAGGTAAAGGGTTTAGTGGTATTGGTAAACAATAATGATATAGTTAGGGCTATGAAGGAGCTGTATGATTACGGATTCATAGTTGAACCCACATCAGCTACACCATATGCATGTCTTAAGAAATTAATGGAAGATGGTATAGTTAAGAAAGGAGATGAAGTATTAATACCCCTTACGGGTTCGGGATTAAAGGCCATTGATATTATTGAGAAATATGTTTCCTCTTAGCTATTTTCATCTATCCTTGCTTTTAGCTTCTTTTAGATGATGGATAGTAGAAAAATAGTTGAATTCTTATATCATGCCCATAGCTTTTGCTATAATTAATATTATTGTCGATGATAGCGATATTAGCACGTTATCGTCGATGGGATTAAACTCGAATCTTTCAATTACTGAAGCAACTGCACCAGTAAATGCTCCCACTAAGCCGGCATAAGCAAACCCCATTGGTATGGAGACGGCAGCCATAGCTACATTACCAATCCAATGCTTTGTCCTCCTCTTAAACAAGGCATTTCTTACAATTCCTGTAACTGCGTCTCCAAAGGCCATGAGTGCTGGTGGTATTATTGCTATTTCTGGTCTACCGAAGATAAGCCATAATATCAGTAGTGATATGCCCCACATGAGGCAGAAGTTTACTTCATACATGTTCTCCTTTACTTGGAACCAGTACATTAGCTTACCTGTTCTATGCGGCATATACGTTGTTAGAGCTAGCACTAATGCTAATATAGACGGTATTGTCGGCGAAGTGAACGTGAATGGTACTAGAAGTGCTACTACACCACCAGCAAATATGTGTATGATCTTCCTGTTATAATAGACTACAACATTATGTGGCTGCCCTCTGGAGGTTAATGCATGGTATACGTATTTTGTTGCCATTACCACGCCCATTACATAGATGAACAGCACTGCTGCCCTCAAAGACTCCATTACAACATTTTTAGGTATTAGTAGGTCTAGGTTCATTTACCCATCCCTTCATAAAGTAATTTTTAAGCAAAAGCCGAATAGAGGTTAGCCTATAGTCAGGATATATAATTTTCCCACAATATTTCATTAAAAATAAATTTATAAACCATATTCATAGAGAGGAATACACCATTTCCTTAACCCTTGCTAATCTTCAATGCTATCTCATTTACCTTACTCCTAAACTTTTCAAAATCAACAATGTATCTCTCATGAATACCCTCTCCAATAACTATGTCGCCTAGATAAGCCCTTACATGAAATACCAGTTTTCTACCTTTGATCTCCTTAAGCTCAGCTTCTACAATTATCTTGGCTCCTATTGGTGCTGGTGCCTTATGATATACGTCTACATGAACACCAACAGTTGTTCTACCTTCATCTAAGTACTTATCAGCTAGTTGTCTAGCACAATCCTCCATCCACAATATCATGATGGGCGTTGCAAGAACTCCAACATCACCACTACCGAGGAAACTAGCTGTATCCTTTTTGTCTACAATTCTTACAATTCTATTCTTTAATCCAGGCTTAAGCTCCTTGCTTTTCATATCGTGTTTCCTCTACAAGCACTTGCTACTAGGATGGTTTAATAACGTTAACGTTAATACATAACATAATGAATTGTTACCTGTGGGAGGCTGATTTTAATGTATGGTTGGAGAGGACGTATAGGTCTAATAATTCCATCAAGTAATACGACTATGGAATCCGAATTCTGGAGAATGGTGCCTGAAGGCGTAAGTGTTCATACTACTAGGTTAAAACTCCTTAGAGTCACGGTAAATGAGTTAAAGGAGATGGCTAAAAATGCCTTACACGCTGCTCAACTATTAGCTACGGCTAATGTCGATGTAATAGTTTATGGTTGTACTTCAGGAGCTCTTATTGGTGGAATAGAGTGGGAGGAGAATCTTAGAAAGAGTATAGAGGAGCATGTAAAGGTACCCACAATTACTACTGCTTTTGCTGTAGTTAACGCGTTAAGGGAGTTAGGTGTTAGGAAGATTTCAGTTGCAACACCATATATTGATGAAGTAAATGTTCTTGAGAGGAAGTTCTTGGAAAGTAACGGATTTAAGGTTATTAAGATAAAGGGTCTTGGAATAGCCGATAACATTGAAATAGGTAAGCAGCCGCCATGGACTACCTATAGGCTTGTAAGAGAAGTAAATTCTAGTGAAGCTGAAGCAATATTTATCAGCTGTACTAATTTTAGGACAATAGAGGTTATATCAAAGCTTGAAGAGGATTTAGGTAAACCTGTTATCTCTAGTAATACGGCTTCTCTATGGGCGTCGCTGAGAATACTAGGAGTAAAACAACGTGTAAAGGGTTATGGAAAGTTATTAGAGACCCGTTTATAGATGAGGAGGTGCTCTAGAGTGAATAGATCTGTTCTCTATAGATGGATTTTGTGGTTTACATCTATTCCCTTAGCCATTTTAATGTACTTTGCGTTTATGTCAGGTTATGGACTTGTAAAAACGAGTGTAGTTAAGCAAGTTACTCTGAGTCTACTTGACTACCATACGAGCATGGTTATTCATACATCACAATTATTTAGACTAACATTGTTCATATTACTTATACTACACTTCATTTCGGGTTTCTCTCTAATGAGTTTAAGGCTAAGAAATAGGATTTTAAGGAAGCTAGCTGAGATTTTAGTCTGGTTTATAGCAGTTGCTGTTACCTTTCAGGTAATTGTAATTGAGTTTTATTGAACTTTTTCCACTAATATAGATTTATCTTTATTGTAGAGTCATGATCTGGTCTATCTAGCTTAAATGATACTATGTAATCTCTATAGCTTTTTAGATCTATTATATTGGCTCCCTCCTTTAACTCGTATTCGTCTTCTTGTGCCTCATTTGGTGGTAGTGATAGGTCGTAGTACTTAATTGTTAATTTATTACTTTTCGTTGTATGTATTCTAATGTATGGTTCCTTGTAGCCTGTTAATGGTATTCCCCCAAATGTTTTGTCTTCAACGATTTTACCTGTTACTTTAAATGATAGTGGGGGGCTTTTGTATAGTATATCCATCGATAGTATTGTGAAGTCTCTAAATCCCACGTCTATTGGTGTTGCATCATGATGCTCTAGATTAGCCATAGTATTGGTTGCTAGGAGTAATTTATCTCCTATTCTTTCAATACTTGTTATTCTTGCTCCAAATATTCCAATTATCCTAGCTATTGGAGGGGTTACGTATAATAGAATGCTTGG